>JBNKTK010000042.1:0-26281 GCA_050298035.1 Mangrovibacterium sp.
ATCCACCAGCAACAATTACCCCGGTCTCAGCATCCAATGAGTCGATATTTGGCGTAGGCACCAAAAGTTTATTCAAGTCAACATTGAAAGATATAGTATTGTACTGGTCAATTTCAGTTTCATACCCCGCACCAAGTCTCAGGTTTGTAGGAATAAAGTCCTTCGTTGTCCCCTCTGTATAAGAAATTTTAGCCCCGATATTTGAGATATTGACCCCGGCACTAAAAACAGACTCTTTCCGGTTAACGCGCATTTCGTTGCGATAATAGAATGCAATATCAGCTGCATACGAACTACCTGCATGAGTTTCCAATCCAGAATTTGTCAACTGTCCTCCGGTAAGATCAGAACGAATATACCTCAATGCAACAGACCCAGAGAAATAATCAGACAGTAATCGTGTATAGGCAATATCGATCGCAAACTCATTCGGGCTTTGTTGTCCTAAAAAATCGCCAAACTCACCTGTAAAATTAATATCACCTAAAGCAAAATAAAGCAATGATGCGCTGACGGTCTGCACATCATCAAGCCGTTTGTAACCAACCAGGTATGCCAGGTTTATATCGTCAACCAGGTTACGCAACCAAGGGGTGTATGACAACCCAACCCCCATTTCACTTTCGATAAATGCATATTTGGCAGGGTTCCAGTGTTGCGAGTTCATATCCGGCGAAGTAGCCACACCGGCATCACCCATCGCTCCACCCCTGGAATCCGGTGCAATGGTAAGAAACGGAACCCCGGTTGAAATTGTATTGGCACCAGTGGTTGAAGATTGGGCCACAGCGTTTTGAGCCAGAAAGCCCATCCCGATAAATGCTACGATAAGCGCTAGTCGTCTTTTCATCATATTCCTTTCAAAAATTGAGTTGCAAATATAAATCATTGTTAGTGAGTTCCCAATTATGAGACTAATTTTGAGAACGCAGAAAATCAGCAAAAAGTATATCCCTTACGATACTAATATCTTGAAATTATCATCCGCCCTGTTTTTGAGGTGCTTGCACCATCATCCGAATCAATAATTACCCGGTACAAATAAACCCCGCTACGAACCAGTACCTGGCTTTGACTCACCTGCCAAAGTATCGGCAGACTTTCATTTCCGGCAGATCCCAGCCGTTGGCTGATCACGTCGATCAGGCTGCCCGTTGTATCAAAAATCTCAACCCGGGTCTGAAAAGTTTCATCCGGCCGGTTATGACTGAATTTAAAGTTTGTATGATCAGTTACCGGATTGGGGTAACACCAGATTGATTCAATTTCAAGTTTGTCACTTATCCTGAATGAAATTTCCTTTTCAGATGAATTATTCAGAACATCCCAAACCTTAATCTTCAGCGTATGCTCCCCAACCGACAAACCGGAAAGCGGAAAAATAACAGAACCGGAAGTATAACTGTCTCTATCCGACAAGTAATAATCGTTTAATACAATCACATTACTGTAGTCGCCGTCAATCACGGCCGTTATATCATGTCCGATGCCTGTCCCAACCGTGTTGATCCCCGTATTGTCGTTTATAATTGCGTGCAAGATTGAATTCTTTCCCACCTCATCTCCAGAATGAAAACCAGGATCATTCAAATACAAAGTAATATCCGGGCCAACAGCATCATTAATGTTATTTCCGGAGAAGCCCCCGATCTTAAAATCGGTCGTATAACCATTTGCATCAACTTCACCATTATTGGCATAATAGATAATCTTTCCGGAGGCCACGGCATAAGAAATATCCTTGGGCACAATAAAGGTGAATTCGAACTCTCCGGCAGTAACCGTGGCTATTCCTTTATAGACAATATTATTCTGTACCTTATACGTGAAAGGATTTTCACCTCCGTTTCCAAGCGTTTCGACCGTATCCTGCTTGTCGTATACAATCGGAATAATCTCGCCATCAAAATCACTCAGGAGTACCCCTTGATGATCAGTAATCTTGCCGGTCACAGTAACTGTTGACAACGCCCCAATGGTTTCAGTCACTTGCCCAACTGGTTTCCCGTTTATTGTTTCGGTAACAACCTGGTATTTCGGAAACGACAAACTGATTGCCGGGTCAGCCAGAAGTGTAAAATTTCGCTTATTGATCCCGGTATTGATGCCATTTTTTGTCCGTTTCAAAACTTCCCCCATCCGCAGGTTTTCACCATTCTCATCCTGACTGAAAATGTGTTTATACAATTCACTGTTCAAAACAAAATTTGGTGAAGAGTAAACCACCCGGGTAGTACTAAACAAACCTATTCCCCCTCCATTTGGATTAAAAAGAATATGTTCTCCCCCTGAATTTTCGGCATCATCAAAACGACTGAATTCACAGGTTGCAGTTACAAAAATCGGCAATTTGTTATAGTTCGACCAGTTATCAATATCAGTTACTGACAATACTTTTTCGTGAGCCAAGGCCAATTCGTTGGCATGTCCGGTATAATTCAAAATCAAAGCCCCATTCTTAACACGCTTATTGATGGCTGCATTTACATCCGGATAGCTGTCTCCCCCGGGTGTTGATTGCTCCTGGAAAGCATCAAAATAAATTTTGTCGGTGAAATAGGCCGGGCTCATTTCATTTACATCATCAGCCAAACTTTCTGCCTGTTGCATATGAGCATTCGTGTCTTCATCATCACCAATAAAGCTGATAACATTTCGCCAATCACCAAGCGAACTGGTCGATGAATAATTTTTTATCTTTTGAACCACGGTCTGGGCTTCAGTTGTTGTTTTTACAGGTATCCTTCCAATACCAAGATCAATCAGTCCCTGGTATTCCCCTTCCCCCGGATCGAGAAGTGCATAAAAATCGTCAGTCACAAACGATGACGTTGGCAACAATGAATTTTCAGATTGATAAGTCGGAATAAAATTCACCCCGTCTCCAAGCACATTTTTATTATCATAACTCCCATCCCCAAAAAGAAGGACATATTTTAGCGCCCCCCCGCCAGCATTTGTTTTATTATAACACATACGCAGGTAGTTCCTGATACCGGAAACATCGGGCATACCTGAAGAAAACTCGTTATAAATCTGTGCAGGGGTCACAACAGACACAGTCATCTGATCATGCTCACGATGATAATCAGCTAACTCATTTGCGCTGGACAGAAAATTTGGATGTGAAATAATAATAAATTCGGGGACTGTTGCCTGGTGCAAATCCTGGTTCTCGATATCAGAAACTTTCTCAGGAACAGGAAACTCTCCTCCCGGATAAAAGGCAACAAATTCCCTCAGCGTTTCAGTTTTGACAATAAATTGAATATTGCTCCCATTTTGTATTGCAGGAATGACGACTGGTTTTGTGTAATCAGTAACATCCCAAACCTGTAGGTTACTACCGGCCGAGGACAAATTAAAACGGGCAACTTTCCCGACCCCGAAACTTTCCTTATCACGGAACACCAAGCCCGATTCCCCGACAACCAGGTCTGAAGTAGCATTCATTTCAATATAATCCAGCCAACCATATGAAGAACCGTTTGATGCGCTGTACGTTATCTTCACTTCTGATCCAGCAACAGGGTTATTAATATTGAAGACCGAATTGGCAGGATAAGCATATAATGCAAGTGCATCACCTGTATCAACCGGCTGGAAACTCAAATCCCCCTTAACTGAATTATTCCATGCTACCGAAAACTTTGAGATAGCAGAAGATTTTCCAGCCCCTGCAACATAAATCGAAAGCGGGTAATTTTGATTCAGGTTCTCAAATGAGAAACTGTATTTTTTTGTCTGCCCCGATGCGAACTTATCGCCAAACCAGCGACGACCTGATTTAATCAGGTTTTCCAGTTCATCCTCATGCAACAGGTAATTTGAGAATGTATTTACTTCATCTGTAACTGCCGATGTTTCATCCGGTAAACTTTGAACGCTTTGGATTTGCCCCTGATCACCCAGATAATAACAGGCATAATCCGAATAGTCATTTTGCCGATGATGGAACAAGCCATCTCCCTGATTATATTCCCATTTCACGGTTCCGGTTGAATAGAAAAACAGGCAATCATTATTGTCTTTATCCTTGCCCGCCCAGGTACTGTTTTGCAGCAAATCATCTGGATACTCATCATCATTCATCTTGGGGAGCATGTAACCACCATTTCCATAAAGGGTCACTTTTGACGGATCGCTAAATCCCCAGCTTTGTAACTGGCTGTACGGGATTTTATAAATCCCCGGCTTTTGCGTGCGTATCTTCACCCACTTCCCGGATGCCAAGACTGATCCGGACTTCCAGGTTTTCGCTTTTAACAGCGAGGCACTTTTCAGATCAAAAAACTGAATATCAAAAGAGGCCAGCTTCTGAATGACTCCTTCGGAATAAATCAAAGGCACCATTTCAATCCAGGCAACCATTTTCCCATCTGAGTTCAGGTAACTGATCTTATATTGCAATTCAGCAGGCAACAAATCAGAATTGACCGATTTTTTTCCGAGAAAATTTTCAAACCTCACATTTGCAAGTTCTATTTTCTGCCCGGCACGTTCAAGCGGAACCGTTTCAATATAAACCGGCAGTCCATCATCGTTAATTGCAGCATCAGTAAATGATAATCCTGCAGTGCCTGCAAACATGTCATCTTGCTCAATCCAACCAATTGTCCGGTGCAATACCTGTGCATTCGCTGAGATAATAAAAAGAAAGAAGAGGGTTGAAAGTAAATATTTCTTCATCGGTCTTTGATATCAAATTCAGAAAGAAAACGATCACGAAAATACATTATTGTAAAATCATTGACACTAAATGCTAAAAATATCTGCAAAGTAAAAAAGCAGAAACACAAAAGTAGCAAGAGTAATCAACAATTGAAGTGAAAAAGTTATCTTGCCCCAACAATAAGAATTGAACAATTTAGTTATATTTGTGAGTGTTAAAATTCAATCGAAAATTCATAGACAATGAAGTTTAAAGCCATATTATTCTTGGGTTTAGCTGCACTAATGGCAGGCTGTAGCTTATTCAACAAAGGTGGTGGTGGTATCGGAAAGAAAGGGAATGTGTCCCAAACCACCGGATGGAGTTACAATAACCCCGACAATGGCGGATTCCAATCCGACGATGATTATCAACAATTTACTGGTCCCGGATTAAAGTTCATTCAAGGTGGTACTTTTACCATGGGGCGTGTAGAACAAGATGTAATGTACGACTGGAACAACATGGCACGCAGGGTTACAGTCGCTTCTTTTTACATGGATGAAACTGAAGTATCAAATTTAGATTACCGGGAATATCTCTACTGGTTAAGTCGCGTTTATCCGGAGAATCCGGAAAAATATGAAGCAGCAATGCCCGATACTCTTGTTTGGAGGGAAGAATTAGCCTATAACGAACCCTATATCAAGAATTACCTGCGTCATCCGGCCTTTAGTAAATATCCGGTAGTAGGTGTTAGTTGGGTTCAGGCTGACGCTTATTGTAAATGGCGTACCGACAGGGTGAACGAACAGATACTGATTGATCGTGGCATTTTAACACACGACAATACCCAAGGCGGGCAAAATGTTTTCACGACTGACAGCTACCTGGCCGGTTTGTACCAGGGAACTGCTGGTAAAAAACAAATTGAAGATGCTGCCGGAAATGCCCGAAAAATTAAATGGGAAGATGGAATCCTACTCCCGTCCTACAGGCTTCCAACCGAAGCAGAATGGGAATATGCAGCGTACGGACTGATTGGCAACACGGAGGGTGAATTGCTGACAGACCGAAAAATTTATCCCTGGAACGGTAATTACCTGAGAAACGATTCTAAAAAAGAACGTGGCAGAATGAACGCCAACTTCACGCGTGGACGTGGTGACCTGATGGGTATGGCGGGAGCCCTGAACGACAACGCGGATATTTCGTCTCCGGTTGACTCATACAACCCCAATGACTACGGTCTGTATTGTATGTCTGGTAATGTAAACGAATGGGTTGCCGATGTTTACCGTCCATTATCAGAACAGGATGTAAAAGAATTCCAACCCTTCCGTGGTAATGTATTCACCCAATACCGACGCGATGCTGATGGGAACCTGATAAGAAATGAATTCGGGGAATTGGTGGTTGACACAATTGCAGACTACCGCAACTTTAAGGATGGGGATTATCAATCTCAAATTATTGAAGGACAAAGCTGGAACGATGTTAAAGATAATTTAACCACCGATGACATGTACGTCAAATCGGATAGAGATGGTCAGTTTACATCGTTAATCACTGATCAAATCCGTGTTTTTAAAGGTGGATCATGGAAAGACCGCCCATACTGGCTCAACCCAGGAACAAGACGGTATAAAACTGAGACAGAAGCAGCCAACGACCTTGGATTCCGTTGTGCAATGACCAGAGTTGGAAGTCCTGAAGGATTTTAATCAAACACATTCATATTGACAAAACCTCATTTGCAAGAATGAGGTTTTCTTTTTTAAAGACGCGATGAACACCGAACAATTACATCAACTATTCCTGCAACACCCAGTTGTATCTACCGATAGCCGGAGAATCCCCGAAGGATGTATCTTTTTTGCACTGAAAGGGCAAAATTTTGACGGTAATAAATTTGCCGAAGAATCTCTGGGCAAAGGTGCAGCTTATGCTGTTATTGACAATCCGGATTATGCAGGGAACACCCGATTGATATTAGTCGAAGATGTATTAAAAAGCCTACAGTTACTGGCAAACTATCATCGCAAACAACTTAACATCCCGGTTCTGGCTATTACCGGGACAAATGGAAAAACAACAACCAAAGAACTAATCGCAGCCGTCCTTCAACAAAAATTTCAGGTCACATATACTCAGGGCAACCTGAATAATCACATCGGGGTGCCCTTAACGTTACTCAGCATCACCAATCAAACAGAAATAGCGGTTGTCGAAATGGGAGCAAATCACCCCGGCGAAATTGCCGAATTATGCCGGATTGCCGAACCCGATTTAGGGATCATCACCAATATTGGCAAAGCCCATCTCGAAGGATTTGGCTCCTTCGAAGGGGTAGTCAGGACAAAAGCTGAAATGTATGACTACCTACGGGAAAACAACGGAAGATGCTTCATCAATATGGACAACGACCTGCTTGTCAAACAGGCAATCAACCTGGAACAGCTAAGTTATGGCAACACGGCAGATGTCCAACTGCAAGGAAAACCGGAAAGCTCAACCTATTACCTGACAGTCAAAGTGCTATTCCCAAAAGGCTGGTTGTATCTCAAATCGAAACTTATTGGCTCCTACAATTTCGAAAATATACTGGCTGCTGCCCGTGTTGGTCTTTACTTTGGAGTTGACCCGCTTCTGATTCAAAAGGGAATTGAAAACTATCAACCCAGCAACAATCGTTCGCAACTCATTCAAAAAGGCAGCAACCGGATTATTATGGATGCCTACAATGCAAATCCAACAAGCATGATGGCTTCACTCAAAAATTTTGCTGAAATTAAAAATTCACAAAAAATGCTCATCCTGGGAGACATGCTTGAATTGGGAGAACATGCTGCAGAAGAGCATCAAAAGATAGCAGACTTTATCAACCAGGAAGATTTTGACACGGTTTATCTTGTAGGCAAACATTTTGCAAAAGTCAATACCGGTATAAAACCAAAGAAGTTCGACAATATCGAACTTCTTTTTGACTACCTATATCAACAAAAACCTGTGGAAGATACATTGATTCTCATTAAAGGATCGAGGGGAATTCAGCTTGAAAAAATCCTCGACAAGCTTTAAGAGATCGTATAATCCGTACTAAGAACAATTAATTTGCGGGTTTCTCAACTTTCAGTACCTCGGCAATTGCCTGCTCGAAAGTCGATTTTGGAAGGGCTCCCATCGCCATTTGTGGTTGTCCGTCAACAGGAACAAACAACAAGGAAGGGATGCTCTGAATTCCAAACATACCAGCTAATTCACGCTGGTCTTCAGTATCAATTTTGTATATGCGAATGGAGTCGCCATATTCTTTTTGAAGTTCTTCCAAAACCGGGGCCACCATCTTACATGGGCCACACCAGTCGGCATAAAAATCAATTAAACATGGAACGCTGCCTTCATATTTCCAATCTTTATTTTGTTCAAAATTGAAAACTTTTTCTTTGAATGTTTCTTTTGTCAAATGTTCTAACATAGCTTTATTATTTCATTAATGCAAATATATAAATTTTTCGATACATGTATATCAATCACCATGCCACTAAAATATTAGGGTTTTCATCACTTCCCCCATTCCGAAATAATTGTAATTTTGTCACGGTTTTAAACAAATTGGCATGATTCCGTTTTATTATAACGTTTAAAACTGAAATATTAATTCATGAGAGAGCACTTAAAACACCCAATATTTTCAATTATTTCAGAAGAAGCTGATCAGTTGGGACAAGCCTGTTTTGTAATAGGCGGTTTTGTCAGGGACTTATTATTGAACCGGAATTCGAAAGATATTGACGTTGTTACTCTGGGCAGTGGGATTGATCTTGCCAAACGCGTCGCTAAGCGATTGGGTCCCAAAACGCCGGTAAGTGTTTTCAAAAATTTCGGCACAGCCATGATCAAATCTGGCGACCTGGAAGTTGAATTTGTTGGGGCACGAAAAGAATCTTACCAGCGTGATTCCCGCAAACCAATTGTGGAAGACGGCACCCTGGAGGATGACCAAAAAAGGCGTGACTTCACGATTAATGCCCTGGCAATTTGCCTGAACAAAGACAATTTCGGTGAGCTTATTGATCCGTTCAACGGGATTGAGGACCTGAAGAATGGCATTATCCGCACACCGCTTGAGCCGGGCATTACCTTCTCTGACGACCCACTAAGAATGATGCGGGCAATTCGTTTTGCCACCCAATTGAATTTTACAATCGAAGAGCAAACATTGAATGCGATTACTGAGAACAGGGAGCGAATAGGCATCATCTCAAAAGAACGGATTATCGAAGAAATGAATAAAATGATTTTGGCAGATAAACCCTCGAAAGGATTCAAATTGCTTGACAAAACCGGCCTGCTCGAACTCATATTCCCTGAATTGTACAAGATGAAGGGAATCGAAGAAAACAACGGGATCGGCCATAAAGACAACTTCTTCCATACGCTTGAAGTGCTCGACCGCATTGTGCCAAACACGAATAACCTTTGGCTGCGCTGGTCTGCACTTTTGCACGACATTGCCAAGCCAAGAACAAAACGATTTGTGCCGGGAATTGGCTGGACTTTTCATGCGCACAACCATGTTGGCGAGAAAATGGTTCCCGGTATTTTCCGCCGGATGAAACTTCCGCTGAATGAAAAGATGAAGTACGTTCAGAAGATGGTATCGCTGCATATGCGCCCGATTGTATTGTCAGAAGAAGAAGTGACGGACTCAGCTGTACGCAGGCTCCTTTTCGAAGCCGGTGATGATATTGATGACCTGATGACCCTGTGTGAAGCTGATATCACATCAAAAAATGAAGCAAAAGTGAAACGGTACCTCAAGAACTTCCAGTTGGTTCGCGAAAAGCTAAAAGACCTGGAAGAGAGGGACCATATCCGGAATTTTCAACCACCGGTTTCGGGCGAAGAAATCATGGAAGTCTTTGGACTTTCGCCGTGTCGCGAAGTTGGAGTAATTAAAAATACAATCAAAGAAGCCATATTGGAGGGAGAGATTCACAACGATTACCAGGAAGCTTTTGACTACATGATCAGGAAAGCCGCAGAAATGGGACTACGCCCGGTAAAACACTAGGGATGGATAGTCAACTTTAGCCGAATTGGCAGGTGGTCGCTAAATCCGCCCTGATATTTATATCCCAGATAGGTTCGGAATAATTTCTTACCGCCATATTTCAAGTCAGGCTCAAATAAGAAAGGCATACTCACAATGGAGGCATCCCCAAAAGAAGTTCCAACGTTGGATCCATTCAACAAATAATCCGACACAATAACCTGATCAAAAATTTGCCAGCTTTGTTCGTGTTTCAATGTTCCCCGTGGTTGCCATGCCGATGATAAATTAATCAACTCTCCAAAAACCGCCACATCATCAGTCTCCGCCGCCATCAATACGCTGTTCATACTTCTATTTGAAGGTTGATCATTAAAATCACCCATTATCACAACTTTTGGCTCGGATTCAGCCTGACGAATCCGGTCGATTGCAGCTTTTAATGTATTGGCAGCAATAATCCTCAAGGGCTCCGTTTCAACCTGCCCACTGTACCTTGATGGCCAGTGATTGATAAAAACATGAAGTGTGTCCAATGTTTGCAACAAAAAATCAGCCTGCAATATTTCCCTGGTACTTAAACTGTTTCCGGCGGCATCGATCAACTGAATATACTTAAAGCCAATTGGGGTTACTTGCTCCGGAAGGTAAATCAGTACCACATCAATACCTCGTTCATCCGGAGAATCCTTATGAATGATCCGGTACCCAAATTTCGATAGAGGTGTTTTTGAAAGCAGATCTTCCAACACTTCCCTGTTCTCAACCTCACACAAACCAACAATAGCTGGTTGCTCAAACCCACATGAACCGATAATTACTTTTGCGGTATTGTACAGTTTTGCCTCATATCTTTTGTATGTCCAGTGCCGTTCACCACGGGGCAAAAACTCTTCATCACGGGTTGAGGCATCGTCTTCGGTATCAAAAAGATTTTCAGTATTATAAAAAAGAATATTCAGGGAAGAATCTCTTTCAACAACCTGGGCAGTAACCAGCGAAGAGATAAAAAAAAGAATGAGCGTGACTAATTCCCGATTATTTCGATGTCTTTTCAATACGTTCATAAGCACCTAAATCGGGTGCAGCATCACTTGTGCGGCTCTGATTAAGCAAATCAAACGGGAATAAATTGCCAATTTCTTTGGAACCGGCATCTTTTGCAGGACTGAGGGTATCCAATTGAAAAACCATATTTTCATATGGATCAATAAATTTGGGATCTGCACCTTTCAATATTCCGGCATAATGTTCCGGATTGGTCACCTTAAATGTATCGGAAAGTTGAAGAAGACAATGATCAAAACGGTAGTTAAAGACCGCCTCATCACT
Organism: Mangrovibacterium sp.; assembly: GCA_050298035.1. Taxonomy (GTDB): domain Bacteria; phylum Bacteroidota; class Bacteroidia; order Bacteroidales; family Prolixibacteraceae; genus Gaoshiqia. The sequence continues at coordinate 11,040 of JBNKTK010000042.1, forward strand.
CTTAATCAGCGACAATTCATTACCTGTGATAATGTTACCGGTAACAATACTGTTTGCAAAGTATGCCTTATTCAGATCACCAACAAAGGTCTCACTTCCCCCATTAACCTGGCTAACAATCACGTGATCAGAAATAGTCAACGAAGATGTTGATCGTGAACGGGTGGAGTATCCTCCCCAATAGTTTGCAATTGTAGTATGGTAAAATTCGTACTCTCCCCCAACTAAAAGAGCTGCGGCATAATATCCGCAGTTATAGATCAGGCTATTGTAGGCCTGAATTTTCGATTTCAACGAATAAATCCCGGCATACGCGTGATTATAAATTTTAGAGTTAGCAATCACGACCGATGCATAGCCATCGTTTTCAATGGTTCCTACCTGCAAACCGGTGTTGGCATTTTTAATTTCAACATGATCAAACAAATTATCATGACTTCCTGAAAACAGCAAAATGCCATTCCATTGGTCGGGAACCTCCTGATAAACATCTTCAAGCCTGTCTCCCTGAAAAACAATTGGCTGCTCCAGCGTACCGTCAGCAATAATTTTACCTTTCACATAAAGCCCGGTACCACCATGAAAGTATACTTTTGCTCCCGGATCAATTGTCAGTACGACCCCGCTGTCAACTTTTGTATTTGAGTAAATCAGGTACGGTTTTTCGGCAGTCCAGGTCGTAGCCAGGGAAATTGGCTCCTTTATCAGGACAATGTCTTGTCCCCAGGCCACCAGGTTAACATCCTGCAAATTGGCATTCGTTAAAAATTCAATCGAATCTTTTACCTCGATTGGTAAGTCTTTACCAACAGGGTCAATGGTCACCTCAACAAAAATGTAAATACTGTCTTTGGGTGGTATCTCAACATCGAATAATTCGTTAGACGGGAAACCATTAATATTTAAACGAAAATTGGAGTTGTCACCTCCTGCCAGCCTGATATTTGAAATCAGGATTTTTTGATCGTAGGGATTGTAAACTTTTAGGTGTTGGGTTGTTGAACCGATAGTTGTAAAGATGGTATCAAACATCACTGTATCAACCGAAAAACCAAGCTTTGCATCAGAAGAAGTAAGATACTTTTCATCTTCACATGAGACCATGTAGAATAGTGCAAAAAAGACACAAATGATATAAAGATGTTTCTTCACGCAGAGTTTTTAGGTTTAACGAGGCTACCAGCTCCTTTAGTATACTAAAATACAAAATGATTTTTACAAATTTTAACATTTTTTACGAGAAGATGAAGTCTTTATTTTAGTTTCTCCTGATTAATCCGAAAAGTCCCAGGACAGTTAACATTCCATTAATAATCAGCAGCTCAAAACCAAACTTGTACCCATCAAAAAGTTGTTCGGAATAGCTGGAAATAAAAAAAGAAATAACCGGGGCGCCAACAGCTACAAAGGGGACATATTTATCGTGAATCTTCTTTTTATTGAAAAAACTAAAAAGAAACAGCCCAAGAATTGGCCCATAAGTATAACCGGCAGCCTTAAAAACAGCAACAACAACACTTTCGTCATTAATAACCCGAAAAATCAGAATGACGACAACCAGCAGGACAGAAAATCCCAGATGCACCAGGGTGCGATACTTCAAGCCGGACTTTTTCGTTCCGTCCCCGATACTCAGAAAGTCGACACAAAACGATGTCGTCATGGCAGTCAATGCAGAATCGGCACTTGAAAAAGCAGCCGCCGTAATCCCAAGCAAAAATGCAATCGCTACAGCTTTCCCCAAGTAATTCAAGGCCAACAACGGGTAAAGCTGATCGGTTGCCTGCGGTATTTCCAGCCCGATCGTTCCGGCATACTGATACAAGAGCACACCAAGTCCAAGAAATAACAACACAACAAATACAAAGAAAGAGCTGAATACAAACATATTTATCCTCGCTTCTTTCAAGTTTCTACAGGTCAGGTTTTTCTGCATAATATCCTGATCCATGCCGTTGATCACCAAAGTCATGAAGATGCCGGCTAGAAATTGTTTCAGAAAGAAATTTGGTGAACGCCAATCGAAGTAAAAAACGGTTGACAGATCGCTGCCTTTTATTGCACTGACAATCTCACCTGTGCCTGCGCCCATTTTCGAGCTGATTTCGTAAATCGTAAAAACTACAGCCAGTACCAGGAAAGTTGTTTGCAAGGTATCAGTCCAAACAATGGTTTTTATGCCTGCCCTGAAAGTGTATACCCAGATCAGCAGGACACTGATGCAAACCGAGACAGGGAAAGGGATTCCAAAAGTATCGAAAAATGCCAGTTGCAAAACCAAGGCTACCAAGTACAACCGGAAGGCTGCCCCGATCACCTTGGACAGCAAAAAGAAAAACGATGCCGTTTTTAAACTGTAAAAGCCAAGCCGTTCTTCGAGAAATGAATAAATTGAAATGAGGTTTAGCCGGTAATAAAACGGTAGAAGCAAAAGGGCAATCAGCCAGTAGCCAACCAAATTACCCAACACAAATTGCAAGTACGAAAAGGAAGATGTGCCAACCTCGCCAGGCACCGAAATAAATGTAACTCCCGACAAAGTTGCCCCAAGCATCCCGTAAGCCACCAGAAACCATGGCGATGATTTATTGGCATTGAAAAAGCTCAGCTGATCAGCCTTTCTTGAAGTCATCCACGAAATGAGCATCAGCAATAAAAAATATCCGGCAATAACAATAAAAACCTCTACAGGACTCATTATCGACAAGGTTCATCGGGGTACAACAAATATTTCTTTCGCATCTCAAGATATTGCTCCAATTCCGGCTTCCAGAATTCCTCAATTTCTTCCAACGTTTTTCCTGTCCGGATATCTTTCAACAACTGATCGGTTCCGGCCAATAAATTAAACCAGCGTTCCGAGCTCAAGAAATCATCCTCATCATCAAACATCCTGTAATATTTCAGGAAGTATGACAAAGTGAACCTGGTCTTCAAACAGGCATTTCGCAAATCTTCACCATAACAAACCTTCCCTTCCTGCTTTGGATGTTTTGACATACCAACAATACTTTCCGGTGTGATACAAAACGCTCCAAAACGTTCATCCGGATACCCGATCACCTGAAAAGGAAACTTCGTACCGCGCCCGACACTCACGTTTGTCGCTTCGAAAAAACACAACGAAGGATAAAGCCGAATTGCCACGTCATTGGGCAAATTTGGCGAAGGTTTCACGGGTAATGAATAACTTGTTTGATGCGTATAGTTTTTCACAGGAACGATTGTCAAAGTACAGGTCTCGCCCTGGGCCAGCCAACCTTCCCCGTTAATCATTTTCGCCAGTTCGCCAAGTGTGCAGCCGTGTACCACCGGTATGGGGTGCATGCCAACAAACGACTTAAATTCAGGTTTTAACACCGGCCCTGCCACATAATCGCCATTAGGATTCGGGCGATCGAGTATAATGAGCGGAACGTTGGTTTCGGCACAAGCCTCCATCACGTAATGCATCGTGCTGAGGTAAGTATAAAATCGCACCCCAACATCCTGAATATCAAACACCATAATATCCAGTCCCTGCATTTGTGCCGGGGTTGGCTTTTTATTATCGCCATATAATGAAATTACAGGCAAACCGGTTGCTTCATCTTTCTGATCCCCAATTTCTTCTCCGGCATCGGCATCGCCCCGAAAACCATGTTCCGGGCAAAAAACCTTCTCCACATCTATTTTTTCATCAATAAGAAAATCAAGCAAATGCCGGTCGCCCACCATTGAAGTATGATTGACAACCAATCCGACCTTCTTCCCGTCAAGTAGCGAAAGATACATTTCCGGCTGGTCAGCTCCGGTCTTAACATCCTGAGCCCAAAGTCCTGCTGACAAAAGTATAACCTGAATAAAGACAACTAAAATCCGCATGAAATGTAATTTTTTGATTTACGAATGTAAGAAATCGAGCTTAATTGAGTTTATAAATACTTTAAATTAATTGCTGCCGGATAGTCTACCTTCCAAATTTCATGCAAAAAGGAATGAAGAAAAAAAGAATAGGTTTACAACTCCGAATAGGGCTTCAATTAAAGTTTACTATTTTTAAGCGATCAAAATTACACCCGATGAAACACCTACTCCAACATATTCTCTTCCTAACCGTATTTCTTGCATTTTTCGGAAATAGCCAGGCCCAGTATTCCCCCGAATTTCTGGGGCGTATTTATAATTCCTGGGTCGATTCGACATTGCAACAAATGACACTCGACCAAAAAATCGGGCAGCTGTTTATTGTACAGGCATATACTGATGAGAATGAAAAAGCAGACGAACTGCTTGACATGATTGAAAAATACCAGGTAGGCGGGGTAATTTTCATGCAAGGAACCGCCGCAAGGCAAGTTAACCTAACCAACCAAATTCAGCAGGCAAGCAAAATCCCATTGCTGATTACCATGGATGGCGAATGGGGACTAGGCTTTAGGTTGAAAGACGGGTTCAAGTACCCGGTGCAAATGGCATTAGGCGCCATCGAAGACGACACGCTGATTTATGAGATGGGCAAAGAAATTGGCCAACAAATGAAACGAATTGGTGTGCATGTCAACTTTGCCCCGGTTGCCGATGTAAACAACAACCCGGACAATCCGGTGATCAATTACCGGAGCTTCGGGGAAGATCCGGAAGCTGTTGCACGAAAGGCTTGGCTCTATGCCCAAGGAATGCAGGATGTTGGAGTGCTGGCCGTGGCCAAACATTTTCCCGGGCACGGGGACACCGAGACAGATTCCCACCTGGGTTTGCCTGTCATTACACACGACACAACACGATTGGATTCAGTTGAACTTCGCCCATTCAAATACCTAATAAAAAAAGGGATCGGCGGGATTATGACTGCCCACCTTCAGGTACGGGCACTTGAGCCGAACAAGAAAATACCGGCATCACTTTCGCAAAAAATCATTAAAGAAAAGTTAATTGGCGAATACGGTTACAACGGGCTAATTGTGACCGATGGTATGAACATGAGTGGCGTGACCGACCAATTCGACTCAGGCAAAGCAAGCGTGCTGGCTTTGCAGGCAGGGAACGACATGCTTGAAATTGTCCCGAACCTTCCCGAAGCGATTGAAGCAATAAAGAAAGCGTTACAAAAAGGCGACCTCCGCGAATCGGAAATCGACTGGAAATGCCGGAAAATTTTAGCACTAAAAAGTTGGCTCGGCCTTGATTCTTTTAAACCAATTTCAACTGACAACCTGTATAATGACCTGCATCAAACACAGTTCCAACTAACTAAAAGATTGCTGCATGAGAAATCGATCACAGTACTAAAAAACAAAAGTGACCTGATCCCTCTTCAAAAACTGGATACACTAAAGATTGCTGTTGTTTCGATCGGCACAAACAAAGAGACTGCTTTTCAGCGTATGGCGGCAAATTACATGGATGTTGACTTCTTCAATTTAAAGGAACAGGCAACGCCCGCTGAAATCTCACGTTTATCAACCGAACTAAAATCGTACAATTTGCTTATTTGCGGCATTCACGGGATGAACCTCAGTCCTTCAAAGCAATACGGAATCGACAGTTCTATTGGCGAATTTCTTCAAAAAAACAGTTCAAAAAAACGAATTGTTGCCCTATTCGGAAACCCATACGCACTAAACCTCATTCCCGGAATTGAAAATACCGAATCGCTTTTGGTGACCTACCAGGGAAATACGATCACACAGGAACTAGCCGCGCAGACCATCTTTGGAGGGGTCTCTTCCGACGGGAAACTTCCGGTAAATGTAAATTCCCTTTTCAAGTTGAAGGACGGAGTGCCAGTAAAAAAAAATGACCGGCTAAAATACACCATCCCTGAAGAGCTTGGCATTTCATCGTCATACCTCGAACACCGGATTGACAGCTTGGCCGAACTAGGGATAAAGGAGAAAGCCTACCCCGGCTGCCAGGTATTGATTGCAATTGAAGGCAAAGTAATTTTCCATAAATGCTATGGCTTTCTGACATACGATCAGGTTGATTCGGTGAGGAAAGACCATATTTACGACTGGGCATCCATTACCAAGGTAACGGGCCCTCTCCCTGCTTTGATCAAATTATACGGTGAACACAAGTTCAACCCCGACATTCCTTTTTCAGTTTACTGGCCCCCTTTTAGAGGAACCGACAAGGAAAAGATCACCTCCCGGGAAATCCTGGCACATCAATCACGCCTGCCGGCATACATTATTTTTTGGCAGAATACGATCAAATCCAATGGAGAATTAAGCAGCTCAATTTTTAAAAACAAGCCAACCAACCGGTTCAACGTAAGGATATCGCCACATTTATACATGAAACACGATTACTCCGGTAAGATGTTCGATGAAATCCGGGACGCTCAACTTTTGCCTAGGGCCAGGTATACTTATTCCGGCCTTGCTTTCTACCTGTTTCCTCAAATCATTAAAGATTTAAGCGGAACTGATTATGAAACTTACCTCGACCGGAATTTCTACCAACCGCTGGGTGCCTCATCAGTTGGTTTCAATCCACAGAAACGTTTTCCCCTGCAACGATTTGTACCGACCGAGTATGACGATTCTTTCCGCCATGAACTCATGCAAGGATACGTGCACGACGAAGGAGCAAGCATGATGGGAGGAGTTTCGGGCAATGCAGGCCTTTTTGGCACGGCAAATGATCTGGCGAAAGTGGCCGAAATGTATTTACAGAACGGCTATTACGGAGGCGAACAAGTGCTCGACTCGGCAAGCCTGGCCGAATTTACCCGCATCCAGTATCCCGGAAATGAAAACCGTCGCGGGCTTGGTTTCGACAAACCTTATATCGATAACTACAAGAACAAATTAAAAGATGCCTACCCGGCAGTTGACTCAAGTCCGTCAAGCTTTGGACACAGTGGTTTTACCGGGACTTTCTTTTGGGCCGATCCGGTCAATAAATCTTTATTCATTTTTTTTTCCAATCGCGTATATCCTACCCGAAACAATTCAAAGCTCTTCGATTTGAACATTCGCCCGGCCATGCACCAGGTTATTTACGACAGCCTAAAACACCAGCCCCGGAACTATTAAAATTTGTTAAAATGTTTTTTAACATTCATGTTCAACCAATTAAGCTGGATTAGCTGCAATGCCTCTAATAAAAGTAGGTTCAGCATCTCTCCCAGGTTAAAAGAGATAATAAAAACGCGTTAAACTTCCCTAAAACATATTCAACTCCAAAATGACGCTTACATTATTAAATTATTAATTTTAACTTTAAAGGGAGTTAATGATCTATTGTTTAATAACCTATAAATTTTACTGCCATGGAGAGGAAAATCACTTTTAACGAACTTCGTAAAATCAAAGACAGTTTACCTGACGGTACAATCCATCAAATTGCGCAGGAGTTTAACATTACAGATGAGACCGTCAGGAATTATTTTGGGGGTGCAAATTACGATCGTGGGAAATCAGTAGGATTACACATTGAACCGGGACCAAACGGGGGAATTGTTTTATTGGATGACACAAAAATATTGGAACGCGCAGAAGAACTTCTGGCCGACGTTCATTAAAAACATTTAAATTTTACCCTGAAAAACTGCTTTAACAAAATAAAGCAGTTTTTTTTCGCCATAAAGTCAGCCGAAAGTGCAGAGAAATGACGACAAAAAAAAAGCTGTTGAAAGTTGAAACATCAACCACCAACAGCTTTCCACAAAAATATCTGAAAGAATTATCGTCTGTTTTGTCGTTTCCTCGAATCTGATCCTGCAAAGTCACGCTTCTTTCCCCTGTTGCGTTGTTGTGCCGGCCACTCCTGCCCTGCAACCTTATCAACCTTCAACGGATGTCCATCAATTGCAGCCCGTCCCATCGCCTTAATCAATTCCGACTCAAACCGGCTATCAATTTCGAAGAAAGAGAATTTACGCTGAATATCGATTTTACCAATTTCAATGTTTTTCTTTCTCAAATTATCATTGATCAACCCCAGTAGACGCGAAGCATTAAGGTTTTGCTTTTTACCCGCATTAATAAACATTCTTGAAAACTCAACATGGTTGCGTCCCCTGCTGTTCTTACCAACCGACCTAGGTTCCTTTTCATGCACGTTCAGGTCGGGAGCATTTTTGTAATAAGACAGGAACCGGTTGAACTCAACCGAAACAAAACGCTTCAAAATATCTTCACTGCTCAAACCGGCAAACTTTTCCTTAATAGCCGGTAAATATGGATCTATTCGGGAGCTATTCACCTCAACTTGGACCACTTTGTCAATCAAGTGCATCAATTGCACCTCGCAAATTTCCTCACCTGCCGGAACCATTTTCCGCTCAAAACGTTTGTGCGAAAACTGCTCGATTTGTCTCAGTTTACCGGTTTCGCGCATGTGCAAAATCGATACCGAGATACCGCTTTTACCTGCACGCCCGGTCCGTCCGCTCCGGTGAATATAAACTTCAGGGTCATCCGGCAGACTGTAATTGATCACATGGCTCAAATCGTTCACATCCAATCCTCGCGCGGCAACATCGGTTGCGACCAGCATTTGCAGGTGTCGCGAACGAAAACGGCTCATCACGTGGTCGCGCTGTGCCTGCGACAAATCACCGTGCAAAGCATCAGCATTATACCCGTCGGCCATAAATTTTTCGGCAACTTCGCGGGTTTCCATCCGGGTGCGGCAAAAAACAATGGCATAGCAATTCGGATAGTTATCGGCAATCCGTTTTAAGGTAGCGTATTTGTCTTTTGCATGAACAACATAGTAATGGTGCTCCACATTCTCAGCCCCCTGGTTGCGTTTCCCAACCGAAAGCTCATCAGGGCTATTCAGATACTTCGAAGACATATCCGCTATCTCCTTTGGCATAGTTGCCGAAAAAAGCAAGGTTTGCTTAATTGCAGGCGTTTCAGCCAGAATGGCATCCATCTCCTCTTTAAAGCCCATTGTCAGCATTTCGTCAGCTTCATCCAGCACAAGCCATCTGATCTGACTCACATTCAACACTTTTCGACGGATTAAATCATGAACACGGCCGGGAGTTCCGACAACAATCTGTCCGCCATCACGCAATTCCCTGATTTGTTTACCAATATCAGCGCCACCGTATACCGGGATATTTTTAAAGCCACGAATATTTTTCGAGAAAGACTCCAGGTCGCGGTTGATCTGCAAGCACAATTCGCGGGTAGGGCACAATATTAATGCCTGAACAGCATTTGAGTTCGTATCAACACGATGCAACAATGGCAAGCCAAAAGCAGCAGTTTTACCGGTTCCGGTTTGCGCAAGGGCAATCAGGTCGTTGGTGTTGTTCAAAAGGTGAGGAATTGTTTTTTCCTGAATAGGTGTAGGTTGTACAAAGCCCATTTCTGAAATGGCGCTAAGTATCTCGGGCTTCAGGCCCGTTTCTTCAAATGTCATCATCGTAAATTATTAAGCGAAAGGCAACACGCCTCTCTGATCCAATAAGCACCGATGACAACCAAATTTACTTTTCACAATATACCCCTTTGCCATCTATGCAAAAATCGAGGTGCAAAGGTAATCTTATTTCTTTACAACTGCACATGTGTTTTATTTCGTCATTTACAAGCAGATAGATTACGTCAAAATTCGTAACTTATTGTCAGGAACATTCAAGATGGGACACTCATACTTATTTACTTGCAAAGATTGTAAACACACCCAGAAACTCTATGAAGGATGGGGATTTATGGCGCACGACCAGACCGCCCGCGAGTACCTGCAATCGAAACAGGTTAAGCTCCATTACAAAACATATCAAAAAATCGTTAAACTTTTGCAGTACCATCCGGATTTGGAACTCAGGATGGAATACCGCATCTTCCGTTGCCATCGTTGCCTTCAGATTTCAGATAAACTCTTTGTCCAGGTCACTGATGGCGAGCATGTCCTTCACCAAACCCGGTTCAGATGTTCCACTTGCCGAACCGTCATCAGGCACACCAATATCCACAGTCTCAAATATGCCATTTGCCCGAAATGCAAAAGCCCAAAATTCAAAAAGGCAAAAGAGCTGGTACTTTGGAATTAATCAACAACCTGCATCATCCTGCATTTGTTCCTCATTTGTCAAATCATATGATTTTGAGGTCAGCCAAAGAATAACTAAACTTGCTGGCAAAACAACCCGTTTCATGAAGGTACTTATAGTAGCACTGCTGGTTTTCCTGATCAACATCCCGTTTGGCTCACTAAGGGCTGGTCATAAAAAATTTACGCTGATGTGGTGGCTTTACATCCACATTCCCGTGCCTTTTGTGATTTTACTTCGCATATACAGCGACATTGGATTCGCGCTCTATACTTATCCAATACTGGTTGGCGCTTTTTTTGGCGGACAACTGATTGGCCGGAAGTATTTCCCGATGAAAGCCCGGCAACAGAAATAATCTGAGAGACACTGGCTTTCAGTGCAGTATCCACGGAAATGAGGCCGTCAACAATTCATCCGTTTTTTTACTGATATAAATATTCATACAATACAATGCAACTAATTAAAAATCAATAAATTATCATTGATTTTACTTCTATTTTTTCGTAACTTGCATTTGTGAAGACGAAAATATTAATAGTTGATGACTACAATATTTTCAGAAAGGGACTGAAACTGATACTCGAGAAATGTAACACGCTGAAGGTAGTTGGAGAAGCACTAAATTCCGATGAACTTTTTAAGCTATTGGAAACGATAAAACCTGATTTAATCGTAATGAATTTAATGCTCCCTCATCATGCCGTTGTCGAAATTTCAAAAAAACTATCCAAAGACTATCCAACAATTCCATTCATCCTAATAACCGCAAGAAAGATTGAGTCCACTCTGCTCGGGTGCATTATGAACGGGGCAAGGGGGGTTGTGTGGAAAGACAGCTCTCCCACGGACTTAATACGTGCCATTAAAACCGTTGCTTCGGGAGAGAATTATTTTATTATCCCGGAATCAAGAATGCTAAACCACGCAGCTCAGCATTCAACACTAAAAAATGATACAAGAATCAGTTTTCGCGAACAGCAGGTACTGAAACTGATTGCCAATGGCTATTCATATAAAGAGATTGGCTCAAAATTAAACATCAGCCCCCGAACCGTTGAGTCACATAAAAACAACATCCTTGTAAAACTGGATCTTCATTCAGTAACCGACCTCATCAAATACGCGATCCGATCGAACCTGATTGATCTTAACTAACCACAATCACACTACAACTGCACAAAAACATCACCTGTCTTCTGCCCAATAAGGGATTTCACGGATAAAATTAGGGACAAAAACGGATTGATTTCAGCATCATCGATGTGGTAAATTGCATATCCCATCTGACTTGGTGGGAATGCGTGAAAAGGGACAAATCATCATTAAAAAAAACCAAACTATGAAGCTCATGAAACTTTTTGGGAACATGTATTTAATCGGACAAAGAAATGGAAACTATATACAAGATTGCGCTATTGGAAAACTTTACCTTATTCAGCTCCGGAATTAAATCAATTTTAATGCAAGATGGAAAATTTGAGATCGTAGCTGAAGCAAAAGATGCACAAGAACTTCTTCCACAAATGAAAGATACCAATGCCAGCGTGCTGATCATTGACATTCTCCATTGTGAAAACGCCGGGATCAAGCAATTAAAAAAGATCAGGCGTACAATCCCCAATATTCCCATATTACTTATTACGAGCCAGGATTATGCCGACTGCTTTTGGGAGCACCTCAAACTAGGGACAAAAGGCTTTATTTTTCGCGACGACAGCAAAGAAGAATTGATCAAGGCTATTATTAAACTGAGCCAAGGTGAAACTTATTTTCAAAACGGTGTTCAGAAGAGTTTCAAAGAGGCCGTAAAACAACTTAAAGCAGATAAAAAGCCAATCAGACGAAAACCGATCCTAACCGACCGGGAAATATCGGTACTCAAACTATTTTGCAGGGGATTCACCTACAAAGAAATCGGGGCCAAGTTATTCATCAGCCCCCGAACAGTTGAAACCCATAAAAAAAACATTCTTTCAAAATTGAAATTACGATCGACGGTAGAAATGGTAAAATACGCTTTTCACAACCGTATACTACTCTAAATCAAATAAAAACAACTCAAAGGACTATATTTCAGTTTATCCGTAAAATTCCTGATTGAACAAGTTTTTGGGTTGTCGTAATTTTATTTAATGTAAGACCTTAACCCCAAGGTACGAATGGACACAAGAACTCAGAGTGGCATGCACAATGCTGATATAACAAGAATTATAACCAGATAAATAAACGATCAAATATTTCACCTAATACCTGTTTCTGATGCACTGCCCATAAAAACCAGGAAATGACAACGAATAGCTCAATACTAAAATTGGATGAGTTAATAATGGTTGAACCGCCATATAACATACTGCAAAACCTGAAATTAAATGAGGATGGTTCGGTCGAAGCAATCGTTGTCAATGAATACCAGCATCAGGATGAAGGTGGCCCCATAGGTGGAGCAGAATTTGGAAGACATATTGCCATTTTGGGATCAATCGCACTGGCATGTGCCTACCGTCACAAACATCGTCACTACTATCTTGCGGTACACGCCCTTATCGAACGAAAACATTCTAAAGTTTACCAGACTGACGTACTAAAGCTTAAAACACGGCCTGTTTTGCTTGAAAAAAGAAAAGGGAAAATCTATGGCGAGCTTACTGATCAAAATAACGAACTGATCAATTCAGCTACAGTAGAATACCTGATCCTGGACCAAAACGTCTTTTCAAGAGTTTACGAAAGACACCAAAAGGATACCCTGGTGAAAAATGAAATCAGTCCGTACATACACCGAAGGAATTTATCCAACATCGTAATAGACGGACATACTGCCCGTGGGGAATACGGAACCGTTCTCGAACATGAATGTGAAGGGCATTTCAGGCATTTCCCGGCACTGCCTGTTGCTTTGATTGGTGGCCTTTTCGGAGAATTGGGCTTTAACCTGTTCAAACATAATATTCCCGGATTCGACAAAGTAGTCAGTCCAAGAACCGACATCAGAGCTCATGGATTGGTTTTCAGTGGGGAACATCTTCACTTCACCGGAAAAATCAGCAAATGGATTTCTGATGACACAATTCAAATAACAGCTGAAGCCAGGGTTGGCGATGAAATTGTTTCCGATGTTGAATTTGAATTAAAGGGAGTCAATACCTCCGTAAATATTTAAAACCAAAAATCGCATGCATCACCGTGTTTTTCCTGTGAATGATTTTAAAAAGTTATTCCGCACATAACATTTTATTTCAACCATTTACATACAAAATATCCGTAAGATTCCTGATTGAACGCCCCCCCTTTTTCAAGTATCTTTTCTTTTGGATTTGCTCTTGAAATTCTTAACGGAATAACTCTCTTGTAATTCCCTGTTTAAACGGAATTAATTAATAACGAGACCTTTTAGAAAGAAATAATTTGGGGATTTTTCCCCACTGCCCCTAAAAAGGTTTCCCAATGCTCAGCGTACTTAACTATAAAAATGCGAATATGAAAAACGACTACTATCTGAAGCAGAAGCGTTGGCCCCGATGTTGGCGCTTTTGCTTCGTGTTCACATTAATCATTATGGCCTTGTTAACGGCCTATACCGTCAATGCCCAAACAGGTAATATTCTTGGAATTGCACCTGTGCAAGCTCCGACCAACGGAACGGCTATTGACGGTAACGCATACGCGAACCATGTTAATGGTTACATCTATATTGATCCCAACACGGGTGTACCTCAGAACTTTGGAGAAACAGGAGATATTTTCTATTGGGAGAATGTTTACCCTGGTCCAGGAGGAGGGGTATTTGAGATTATTGACAGATCCGGCATGGGACTTCCCGACACTGCGGTAGCAGTTCCATATCCAGGCGTGGATGACTACATGCTTGTCCGGTATTTTGATGATATCTCAAACAAAGACCCTTCCATCTTTACTTCAAGGAATAAAATCAATGACCACCCCGCAACCTATACCTGGGGAGCAGGTTCAAACCCCAACAAAAATGAAATACAGAATGCTGGTTTCATTTTCACACGGGGAGATGCAAGCCTGACTGGTATTGATGGTCAACCCGGAGATCCGGATGACCTATGGTGTTCATGGGCCGCCGACCGGCAGGTAACAAGCGGAAGCAGTTACATTGATTTTGAGTTCTTACAGAAGCCCCTGTACATGGATACCCTCGGTATAAAAAACGGATATTACTATGGTGGTTTTACAACCGAAGGGCTTGATGGCGGGAGAACTGAAGGTGACATCCTGGTCACCGTTGAATTTACCAACGGAGGCCCGGTCGCAAATGTCATTGTAAACAGATGGACAAACATGGGAGGTGGCACCTTCATGTATCAGGAGATTGGCAAAAAACCAGCAGATCCAAATGGTTATGATTATGGTACCATCCTCGCCACTGTAAACACGGAAAAAACCTATGTCCATTTTCCGGCTTTCGGCAAAATCGAGTATGTAACCCTTCCTGGTTATGAAGGATATTTGCCATACTACGATATCAACCAGTGGTGTGAAGGAGCCATCAATTTGAGCAATATATTTGATTTGGTTGAGAACCCATGTTATGCGATAAGCACAGTATTTACCAGAACAAGGACATCAGGAGAGTCTTCTACTTCCGAGTTAAAAGACCTTCCCGGACCTCCTGCACAGGTAAATATTTTTAGTGATCCACCTATTATCGAATGTACTGACGTAGTTATTCCATCCTGCACCGATCAGGCAACTATTGCAAGTAGTTATAATGATTGGAAGAATGCTGTTGGAGTTAGCTATTATGGCGGAAATGGAGAATTGACTTTGTTACCAGGAGTTTTTGATCCACTGCCTGAAGACGCTGAATGTACCGGATTCAGTACCACTCATGACTTCATTGTCATGGATGAATGTGAAAGAACCGATACAGCCACGTGTACATTTGTAGTAAATGGTTATGTTGATGATCTGGTATTATCTTCATGCCCTGGTGATCCGATGCTTGAGGGATGTAGCACGACAGATGAAATAACTACAGCGTGGAACAGCTGGAAAGAAGCCCTCGCTGCTATGTACGCCACGGCTACCTGTCCTCCCGAGGCTATTGTTTTCGATCCACCTTTGGCAGAATTGACAATGCCCGCTGAGTGTGTTACATCACAACAACAGGTGTCTGTCAATGTTTCTGTAGCTAATATGTGCGATGAAGCAACGACGACTTGTACATTTACTGTAGAAGCATATCCTGACGACCTCACTCTGGATGAAT
>JBNKTK010000043.1:0-26125 GCA_050298035.1 Mangrovibacterium sp.
CCTGCAACAGTTGGAATTATCTACATGCTTAAGCTTGGTCACATGGTTGATGATAAGATGCATGCTCGTTCTATTGGGCCTTATTCACTTATTACACAGCAACCTCTTGGTGGTAAAGCACAGTTTGGTGGTCAGCGTTTTGGTGAGATGGAGGTATGGGCGCTTGAGGCATTTGGTGCTTCTCACATCCTGCAGGAAATACTGACTGTTAAGTCTGATGATGTACTGGGCCGTGCAAAAGCTTACGAAGCAATTGTAAAAGGTGAGCCAATGCCACAACCCGGAATCCCTGAGTCACTTAACGTATTGCTTCACGAATTACGTGGGCTTGGATTGAGTGTAACTCTGGACTAATGACAACGGAACACGGTTCCTCTTATTAATTGATAAAATAGACATCGATATATGGCTTTCAGAAAAGATAATAAAGTTAAGAGCAGTTTTTCCAAAATCGCGATTAGTCTTGCTTCTCCTGAAGAAGTTCTTGAACGTTCCCACGGGGAAGTATTGAAGCCGGAAACCATCAACTACAGAACCTACAAACCTGAACGTGACGGTTTATTCTGTGAACGTATTTTCGGCCCGGTAAAAGACTATGAATGCCATTGTGGAAAATATAAGCGTATTCGTTACAAGGGAATTGTTTGTGACCGTTGTGGTGTTGAAGTAACTGAAAAGAAAGTGCGCCGTGAACGTATGGGGCATATCTCTTTGGTTGTTCCTGTAGCTCACATCTGGTATTTCAAATCATTGCCAAATAAAATTGGTTACCTGTTAGGGTTGCCAACCAAAAAGCTTGACAGCATTATTTATTACGAAAGATATGTTGTCATTCAGGCTGGTATTAAAGCTCAGGATGGTGTGAAAAACCTTGATTTCCTGACAGAAGAAGAATATCTGGATATTTTGGATACCCTTCCGAAAGAAAATCAATACCTGGATGATGACGATCCAAATAAATTTATTGCTAAAATGGGTGCTGAGGCACTGTACATGTTGCTGGAACGCATTGAATTAGACGAGCTGTCTTATGATTTGCGCCACAGGGCAGGTACTGAAACATCACAACAACGTAAAAGCGAAGCGCTGAAACGTTTGAATGTTGTTGAAGCTTTCCGTGCCAGCAAAAATATCAACCGTCCTGAATGGATGATTGTAAAAGTGGTTCCGGTTATTCCGCCTGATTTGCGCCCGCTTGTGCCACTTGATGGCGGCCGTTTTGCGACATCTGACTTAAATGACCTTTATCGTCGGGTGATTATCCGTAACAACCGTCTGAAAAGATTGATCGAAATCAAAGCCCCTGAAGTGATCCTGCGTAACGAAAAACGTATGCTTCAGGAAGCTGTTGACTCATTATTTGATAACTCACGTAAATCAAATGCAGTTAAAACTGAAAACAACCGTGCCCTGAAATCACTGTCTGACAGTTTGAAAGGTAAACAAGGTCGTTTCCGTCAAAACCTGCTTGGTAAACGTGTTGACTATTCTGCCCGTTCTGTTATTGTTGTTGGGCCAACTTTGCGTTTGCACGAGTGTGGTCTGCCAAAGGATATGGCGGCAGAACTTTACAAACCATTCATCATTCGTAAGTTGATTGAGCGTGGTATTGTAAAAACTGTAAAATCAGCTAAAAAGATTGTTGACCGCAAAGATCCTGTTGTTTGGGATATTTTGGAAAACGTGCTGAAAGGACATCCGGTTATGCTTAACCGTGCGCCGACTTTGCACCGGTTGTCAATTCAGGCTTTCCAGCCTGTGCTGATTGAAGGTAAGGCAATTCAGTTGCACCCGCTTGTTTGTACAGGTTTCAACGCCGACTTCGATGGTGACCAGATGGCTGTTCACGTACCACTTGGTAATGCTGCTGTTTTGGAAGCCCAGTTGTTGATGTTGGCGTCGCAAAACTTGTTGAACCCGGCAAACGGTGCCCCAATCACAGTGCCATCTCAGGACATGGTTCTTGGTCTGTACTACATGACCAAACATCGTCCGGGAGCCCGTGGTGAAGGCATGACTTTCTATTCTCCTGAAGAAGTTATCATTGCTTACAACGAGGGACGTGTTGAAATGCATGCCATCGTAAAAGTTAAAGTAGAAGATGTAGATGAAAACGGAGAATCCTTCAAACACATCATTGAAACAACTGTTGGTCGTGTGATCTTCAATCAGGTTGTGCCGCGCAAAGCTGGTTATATCAATGAATTGCTGACTAAAAAGTCATTGAGGAATATTATCTCGGATATCTTTAAGAAAGCAGGAAATGCAACTACGGTTCGCTTCCTTGACGACATTAAAAACCTTGGGTACAAAATGGCTTATCGTGGAGGTTTGTCATTCAACCTGAGCGATGTTGTTATTCCTGTTGATAAGAAAGAAATTGTAGATGCCGGTTACGAAGAAGTTGAAGAAGTAATGAATAACTATAACATGGGTTTCATTACAAACAACGAACGTTACAACCAGGTTATCGATATTTGGACACATGCCAACGCTAAGTTGACTAACTCTGTGATGAAAACGCTGAGTACAGACAGACAAGGTTTCAACTCTGTTTATATGATGCTTGACTCCGGAGCCCGTGGTTCGAAAGAACAGATTCGTCAGCTTTGCGGTATGAGGGGATTGATGGCCAAACCGCAAAAATCAGGTTCTACCGGGGCTCAAATTATCGAGAACCCGATCTTGGCAAACTTTAAAGAAGGTCTGTCGGTTTTGGAATACTTTATTTCAACCCACGGTGCCCGTAAAGGTTTGGCGGATACAGCTTTGAAAACAGCTGATGCTGGTTACTTGACCCGTCGTTTGGTTGATGTTGCCCAAGATGTTATTATCGCTGATGAAGACTGTGGTACATTACGTGGTTTGATTGCTACTGCTGTTAAAAATAATGAAGAGATTGTCTCTTCTTTATTCGAGCGTATCATTGGCCGTACTACTGTTCACGATATTTTCCATCCGTTAACAGGTGAATTGATCATTCGCTCAGGCGATATGATCGACGAGGAAATTGCACGGAAAATTGAAGATTCGCCAATCGAAAGCGTTGAGATTCGTTCGGTATTGACCTGCGAGGCAAAGGTTGGAGTTTGTTCAAAATGTTATGGTCGCAACCTGGCAACTGCCAACTTATCCCGTCGTGGTGAAGCTGTTGGTGTTATTGCAGCCCAGTCAATTGGTGAGCCAGGTACTCAGTTGACACTGCGTACGTTCCACGTGGGTGGTATTGCCGGTAACATTTCTTCTCAATCAATGGTTGAATCCCGTTACGACGGTATTGCCGAGATTGAAGAACTTCGTACTGTTGATTCAGTTGATGAAACAGGTAAGAAGATTGCAATAGTTGTTGGTCGTCTGGCCGAGTTGCGTATTATTGATAAGAATACCAGGATTCCGTTGTCAACCCATACCATTCCTTATGGTTCTAAGTTGTATATTGAAAACGGACAGGAAGTTACCAAAGGTCAGCGGATTTGTGAATGGGACCCATATAACGGTGTAATCATCACTGAATACGATGGTAAGATTTCATTCGAAAACCTGATTGACGGTATCACTTTCCGTGAGGAGTCTGACGAACAAACCGGTTATAAGGAAAAAGTAATCATTGAAACCCGTGATAAGACCAAAAACCCGTCTTTGCGTATTTTGGATGAAAAAGGAGAAGTGATCCGTTCATACAACTTACCTGTTGGTGGTCACATTTCTGTTGATGAAGCCGAGATTGTAAAAGCTGGTCAGGTATTGGTTAAAATCCCGCGTGCTTCTGGTAAAGCAGGTGATATCACTGGTGGTCTTCCTCGTGTTACTGAATTGTTCGAAGCCCGTAACCCGTCAAACCCGGCTGTTGTTTCCGAGATCGACGGTGAAATCTCACTGGGTAAAATCAAACGTGGTAACCGTGAGATCATTGTAACCTCAAAAGGTGGTGATGTGAAAAAATACCTGGTACCTCTGTCAAAACAGATCCTGGTACAGGAAAACGATTATATCAAAGCTGGTACGCCATTATCCGACGGTGCAATTACTCCGTCTGATATCTTGGGAATCAAAGGGCCTACTGCTGTTCAGGAATATATCTTGAATGAAGTTCAGGATGTATACCGGATGCAGGGTGTAAAAATTAACGATAAGCATTTCGAGGTGATTATTCGCCAGATGATGCGTAAAGTTGAGATTGATGATCCGGGTGATACTCGTTTCCTTGAAAAACAAGTGGTTGATAAAAACGAATTCCTGCATGAGAACGACTGGATTTACAACAAAAAGGTTGTTGTTGAACCGGGAGATTCAGAATTGCGAGCCGGTATGATTATCACTGCCCGTCGTTTACGTGATGAAAATTCCGTATTGCGCCGTCGTGATAAGAAACTGGTTGAAGCGAGGGATGCAATCCCCGCAACTTCAAGCCAGATTCTGCAAGGGATTACCCGGGCTGCTCTTCAAACAAGAAGTTGGTTGTCAGCTGCATCATTCCAGGAAACAACTAAAGTACTTAACGAAGCGGCCATCCAAGGTAAGGTTGACTACCTGGACGGATTGAAGGAAAATGTGATCTGTGGTCACCTGATTCCTGCCGGTACTGGTTTGAAAGAATACAAAAACCTTGTTGTTGGTTCACGCGAAGAGTACGATCGCATGGTTGAAGTGAAAGAAACAGAACATGCAAACCGCGAGGATTAATTTATGGAAGACAATAAAAATAAGAATCAGCTGAACATCGAATTGAGTGAAGAAGTCGCACAGGGAATTTATTCTAATCTTGCGATTATAACTCATTCAAGTTCTGAATTCGTTCTTGATTTTGTACGTGTTATGCCGGGAATTCCCAAGGCTAATGTCAAGTCAAGAATTATTCTGACTCCTGAACATGCCAAGCGTCTCTTGTTGGCGCTGGAGGACAATGTGAAGAAGTTTGAAAAAATGAATGGGCCAATTAAAGTGAACAGTGGTCATGATCACATGATGCCACCGATGAATTTTGGAGGCCCGGCAGCAGAAGCCTGATTTTTTATTGATGATATGATGAAAGCCGTTCCGAAAAGGAGCGGCTTTCTTTCTTTAGCCAGGTTTTGTATCATCATTTACCCTCTTTGATGAAATCTTTCAGCCATTCGTTTGTGACACTCTTCGGTCTGATGATTGGCTGATACAAACCTCGGGCAATGGTGTTTTGTGCACAGAATCCCAGTGTCCTGGAAACACCAAACATGACCGTGTAGAAATCGTAATGTGTCATGCCGTAATGGTACAGTAAGCTGCCAGAAATTGCATCGACATTGGGCCACGGGTTTGAAACTTTTCCACCTTTGTAGGTTTCCAGTATTTCAGGAACAACTTCAAAAAGTTTTTTTACAGTTTGGAAATAGCTGGAACTCATACAGTATTTCTCACCAAATTCGCGAAAAGCTGTAAACCGTGGATCGGTTACACGCAGCACAGCATGTCCGTAACCAGGTATTACTTTACCTTCGTCGAGTGTTTTGATGACAAAATCCCTGATTTCTTCGGTTGAGGCTGAGTTACCCAGTTGGTCGTGAATCCGTGTGATGAAATGCAGGCATTCCTGGTTAGCCAATCCATGTAACGGACCAGCCAGGCCATTTAATCCGGCAGAAGTAGCATAATAAATGTTCGAAAGTGCTGAATTGACCACGCGAGCGGTAAATGCACTTACGTTTCCTCCTTCATGGTCGCAGTGTAAAACCAGGTATAACCTGATCAAATCTGCAAATGACTTGTCTTTGTTATTAATACCGAGCATCATGGTCAGGTTATTCGCCAGATCAAGTGTCGGATCAGGATAAATAACACTGCCACTCATGAACAGGATTCGGTAAATACCTGCAGCTAATGAAGGAAGTTTTGCTATCAGGTTTACTGAATCCTCAAGTGTATATTTCCAAAACTCCGTTTTAGGTAATCCTTCTGCATATTTCTTCTTGAAGACTGAATCGCCTTCCATGGCAAGGATGCCTAAACTGAGCATGGTCATCGGATGGATTGTTTTGGGAAGTGTTTCAAACATTTCCCATACATAGGACGGTACTTCAGCACGGTGGCTGAACTCGGCTTTCAATTCTGCCAGTTCTTCATTATTTGGAAACTTTCCGGTGCAAAGCAGGTAGAAAATTTCTTCCGGGGTTTTATCCTGAAATTCAGGAACCTGATAACCGCTAATAAACAAGCCTTTGTGTGGATCTACAAATGATGTGTTGCAAACCATACTTTTCAACCCCCGCATTCCACCTAACAGATGCCTGAAAGTAACTTCTCCGACAACTGTGTCCAGGTGATCTGTGCAGATTTGGCCAATTTCAGTTCGTAATTGTTCAATACGCTGATCTACATTTTTAATCAATAGTTTCATGACTTCATTTTTTTGTTTTTGAGCCCTTAACGATTACTGAAATTTGTAAGGTCAGCGGTTGAAGATGTTTGCCACCTCTCATTAAGGGCTTAAAATAGTTCGTTCTTCATAGGCATTCTTTAATGAGATAATAAAACCGGCATGAGGAATATTACCTATTCCTTTGCCGGATTTCTGTTTCTAGTGGTGACCTTCAAACTTGAAGGAAACTTTTACTTTAGTACGGTAGCTTTCAACTTTGCCGTCAGTAATGTGCATATCCATGGCTGTAACTTCAGCAATGCGCAAATCCCGCAAAGATTCGGAGGCTTTGGAAATAGCATTTTCTGCTGCTTTTTCCCATGATTCGGTACTGGTACCTACCAGCTCAATTACTTTGTAAACACTGTCAGACATAATTTGCTCCTTTCTGATTGGTTTTTATTTGTGTTTACCATTATTTGCCCTTTTCGGTTTCGTTTAAGCCTCTGCTTGTTAATATATTATCGTTTGTCAGTCACCCCTGACACAAAATATAGTTACATTGGGCATTTTACTCATTCGGTTTGCAATGATGATGACATTCGATTTGTTGATTTTTGAAAGTTTGAAGTAGGGGAGACTTAGCAAAGCATGTGTTGAACTGCGATTAAGCTTTTAATTAAAGCAAGGTGCTTTAAAATACTCTCATCTGTACCCATTGAGATGTGGCATTCATGAGGGGGATTTTTATCTTGAAAGATTGATATCAGTGTTGCGCAGTATTTAGCGAAAAAAAATGAGAAAATGAAGTAGTTGAATAATTTTTATAGCATGTTTGTTTAGAAAGTGTAAGTAAAACATTTCGATGTCTGTCGAAATGAAAGTTTTTAATGTTAATTTTTTGATAATTGTTTTTAATACACTTTTACGAATTTCGTAGCAGTCTCTTTATTTGCTAATATTGTTAGCCTTTAATAAAATGGGAAAATTTTTTACCAATAAAAACCAGTAAAATGAGTGATTTAGGTTTAGCATTACAGATGTTGGGGGTGGGAATGATAACCGTTTTTGTAATTCTTTCCCTCGTTGTTATAATCGGTAACCTGATTATCCGCTTCGTAAATAAATATCTTCCGGAAGAAGTCGTCAACAAAGTACAATCGGTAGCCAGCCAGGCAACCGGACTTAATCCTAAAAAAGTTGCAGCAATAGTTTCTGCGGTTAAAACAGTAACAGAAGGAAAAGGTCATGTGACAAAAATTGAAAAACTCTGACCTTGTTTTAGCCGGACCAGATAGAACCCAAAAATCAATAATATTAAGGATAGCCTTATGGAAAAGAGAAAAATCAAATTTTCATTGGTTTATCGCGATATGTGGCAGTCATCGGGAAAGTACTTGCCTCGCGTTGACCAATTAGTAAAAGTAGCCCCACACATCATTGAGATGGGATGTTTCGCACGTGTTGAAACCAATGGTGGTGGCTTTGAGCAAATCAATTTGCTTTTTGGAGAAAACCCAAATAATGCCGTCCGTCAGTGGACTAAACCTTTCAATGAAGCTGGTATCCAAACGCACATGCTTGACCGTTCGTTAAACGGTTTGCGTATGAACCCGGTTCCAGCCGATGTGCGTAAACTGATGTACAAAGTAAAAAAGAAACAAGGTACAGATATTGCCCGTTCTTTTTGCGGCCTTAACGATCCACGTAACCTCGAAGGTTCAATTAAATATGCCAAAGAGGCCGGAATGATTGCCCAGGCTGCCTTGAGTTTAACCTATTCAAAAGTACATACGGTAGAATCGTATGTTGAATTGGCTGATACCCTGATAAAGGGTGGGGCTGATGAAATTTGCCTGAAAGACATGGCCGGTATTGGCCGCCCGGTTTGGTTGGGTAAAATCGTTTCAGGGATTAAAAAATTGCATCCGGACATTCCATTGCAGTATCACTCACACTCCGGTCCTGGTTTTGCATTGGCTTCTATCCTTGAAGTTTGCCGTGCCGGTGTTGAGTATATTGATGTTGCCATGGAGCCGCTGTCGTGGGGAACCGGACATGTTGATCTGCTGGCTGTTCTGTCGATGCTGAAAGATGCCGGCTTTGATGTACCGGAAATAAATATGGAAGCTTATATGAAGGTGCGTAGCCTGACACAAAGCTTTATTGACGATTTCCTGGGCTACTACATCGACCCCAAAAACCGTTATATGAACTCATTGCTTATTGGCCCTGGTCTTCCAGGCGGTATGATGGGATCGTTGATGGCCGACCTTGAAAGTAACCTCGAAAGCCTGAATAAGTGGAAAATTAAAAACAACCAGCCAACCTTGTCACAGGATGATTTGTTGGTGAAATTGTTCAACGAAGTAGAATATATCTGGCCGATGGTAGGTTATCCTCCGTTGGTTACTCCATACAGTCAGTATGTGAAAAACCTGGCGTTGATGAATGTGATGCAGCTTGAAAAAGGCAAAGAACGCTGGAGTATGATTGCCGATAATATTTGGGACATGCTTATGGGCAAAGGTGGTAAACTCCCCGGAGAGTTGGCTCCTGAGCTGAAGGCCCTGGCCAAAGAAAACGGCAAAGAAGAATTTACGGCCAATCCTCAAACGTTGTATCCTGATGCATTGGATACCTTCAAAAAAGAGATGCAGGAGAAAGGTTGGGAGTTCGGTCAGGATGACGAAGAACTGTTTGAACTGGCTATGCACCCACAACAATACCGTGCATACAAATCAGGCGAAGCTAAAAAAGCTTTTGAAGAAGATTTGGCTAAACGCCGAGAAGAAGGAGGTGGTTTGCTCGAAGGAACTAAAAAAGCTGTTGAAGCTGCACCAGCCGCAGCATCTGTTGCTGGTTTTGCCCCTTCAACCATGTTTGTTGATGTTGACGGCGAGAAATTCAAAGTTTCTGTTTCATATGGTGAGGCATCGGCTGCTGAGGCTGTTTCGGCTCCTGCCGCAACAGTAGTTCCTGTTGAAGCTCCGGCTGCATCGGTAAATGGTACAGCTAAAGAAATTCTGGCCCCGCTTGAAGGTAAATTCTACCTGACAAAGGAGAGCTCGGAAAAAGCTTTGAAAGTTGGTGACCAAATTAAAGAGGGCGACTTGATTGGTTATGTTGAAGCCATGAAGACCTTCAATGCCATTAAGTCTGACATTGCCGGAAAGGTTGTTGAGATTCTCTTTGTAAGTGGCGCCGAAGTGGAGGAAGACGATATATTGGTAAAAGTCCAGTAACCCAAATCTGTATCCATGTCAATTATTGAAACTTTATATAAAATGACTGCCATCCAGGAGATAATCAATGGTCCTGGAACGCTTCTGATGCTGGCAATTGGCGGCTTGTTGTTGTATCTCGGGATACATAAAAAATATGAGCCGTTACTGCTGGTACCTATTGCCTTTGGCTTGGTGCTGGCCAACCTGCCTGGCGGTCAAATGGGAGTTGTCCCTGCTGATTTTATCCAGATTGATGAGCATCACACGATGAATTTGTTCGAGATTGCTCATGAATATGGAATTATGAACTTTGTCTATTATTCATTGATCAAAACCGGGTTTTTGCCACCCATCATCTTTATGGGGGTAGGGGCTCTGACTGATTTTGGGCCGATGTTACGCAACCTGCGTTTGGCTTTCTTTGGGGCTGCCGCACAGATTGGCATTTTTGCCGTTTTGATCTCGGCTATCCTGATGGGCTTTACCCCTTCCGAAGCGGCTTCGTTGGGTATTATTGGAGGTGCCGATGGCCCTACAGCTATTTATACCACAATTAAACTTGCTCCGCATCTGCTTGGCCCTATTGCTATTGCAGCTTACTCGTACATGGCTTTGGTGCCGGTAATCATCCCGTTGGTTGCTAAACTAACTTGTAGTGAGAAAGAACTGCGCATCAATATGAAAGAAATGGACAGACTGTATCCGCCGAAATACAGTATCAAAAACCTTCGGGCAGTGAAAATTGCTTTCCCGATCGTATTAGGTATTGTGATTTCTATTTTCGTACCTTCATCGGTGCCACTGTTGGGCATGTTGCTGTTTGGTAACCTGATTAAGGAAGTTGGCGTTACTGTTGCCCGATTGTCAGATGCTGCTACCGGTTCAATCCTGAACACATCAACCATCTTTTTAGGTTTGGCTGTTGGTGCAACAATGACTTCTGAAGTGTTCCTGAATACACGGACCATCATGATTATTGTGGGCGGTTTCATTGCTTTCGCAATTTCAATTGCCGGAGGTATTGTTGCTGTTAAAGTCTACAACCTGGTTTCTAAAAAGAAAATCAACCCGCTGGTTGGTGCTACTGGTTTGAGTGCAGTGCCAATGGCTTCGCGTGTGGCTAACGAAATCGCGATCAAATACGACGTTAAAAACCATATTTTGCAATATTGTATGGCAAGTAACATTTCGGGCGTAATTGGCTCGGCTGTTGCTGCCGGTGTACTCATCTCTTTTTTGGGATAGAAATAACTGGAATGAAAGAGAAAGGGCCTCATTTGAAAGGATGGGGCTTTTTCGTTGCTGCCAGGGAGTAGTACTTCTTCCTGGTTCCTGTCAAATTTCCATCTAGGAGAAAAAAAATTTCCATCTAGATGGAAATTTTTTTTCTCCTAGATGGAAATATACCTGTCATTTGTGTTAACTCGTAACAATTTCGTTATATTAACAATTTTCGATTATTAAGTATCGTAGGGGAGTACGTTTTGGGCTTTATATATTCATTTCCAAAGGGGGATAAAGCTGTAAATTGTTACCAGGACATGAAGAGTCAAATAGGAGACATTTTTATAAACAATAGGTGAGACCCTTGTCAATTAAGTGAATAATGAAAAAGTGGGCTTTAGTTACAGGTGCAGCAAGTGGTATTGGTTTTGAATTTGCCAGACTATTAACCCTTGATCACTACAACCTGGTATTAATTGATGTCGATATGGAGGCATTAATGCAGAAAAGAGAACAACTTCGTGCTGTGGGGGAAAATGAAATTGTCCCGATCGTGATTGATTTGAGCACGAATAGTTCAGCATCTGAGGTATTTCGTAAAATTGAAGACTTGCAGATTGAGATTGATGTTCTTATTAATAATGCCGGATATGGGATGTTTGGTTGCTTTTCAAAGACCTCGTGGGAACGGGAAGAAAAGATGATAAATCTTCATGTGACCACACCTACGCAAATGGTTAAACTGTTTCTTCCGAAAATGATAGCCAGGAGAAGCGGAAAAATTTTAAACGTATCGTCAATGGCAGCTTTCTTTCCCGGTCCATATATGTCGATCTATTATTCTACAAAGGCTTATTTATTATCTTTTACCGCTTCGGTAGCAACCGAACTACGTGATTCGGGTGTTACAATGACGGTACTTTGTCCGGGGGTGACCAGGACCGGGTTCCAGAAATCTGTAAACGCAGAAACTCCAAAGTTGACAAAGATGATGGCTGATCCCGGATTGGTTGCAGGATATGGTTACCGGGCAATGATGAATGGTAAAATGTTGGCAACACCGGGATTATTGAACCAGCTGATTTTGGTTCTCAGGCGATTTCTTCCTCTTACAGCTATCGCAAAAAGTGTTTGCTATATTCAGGAAAAGAACAGAAGGAAAATGTCTTTGTGATCTTCTTTGTTTAGTTGATCCTTTTTCGCAATTCTTCAAGGAGATATAAGTTTTTATTGAACAGACGGTTGCGTTCTTTCTCCCCGCTGTGACTGATGAGGTTCGAGCTCAGAATAATTCCGTTCAGGAAATTTCGCACATTGTTGCAGTAATGGGGATTGGTCGTTTTTAAGAGGTTCAACGAATTAATTGCCATGTAGGTGATCGCCCGGTTCCCCATTTCGACCAAAATAATATTGTCGTTATGTATCATTTCGGTTTCATACAGAAGATATGAGTTCTCAATTCCCTCGGCAGGCTCATCATATAAAAACTTGAAGCCACATTCAGCTTGTTTGCGGATGTGGAGTATCCATTTTTCAGTTTTATCCAATAAATTTCTGATGTCGTCTTTTTTTTCAAACAAACCTGCCACCCAGTAATATTCAATTTGTTTTAGGACTAGTAGCATGGTGTCTTCATTCCAAAGTTCAATTGTAGGCACAACAGTTGCTAACTTGCTTACCAGTCGGCCTTTTTTTAATGTTTCAGAATCAAGACAATCAAATGAGAATTTTTTTTCCTTGTATTCGGGAAATTGAAAAACGGTTTTTTCCCACATAAAAACTTTAAAAGCAACAATTTCAGGAATAACAAAATAATGATAAATAGGAGGGTCTTTTGCTGAATAGATTATTTTTTTCTCAGGAACTTCCTTGATTATGGTCATGTCTGCCAGAATTTGGTCTAACCAATTTTTGAAACGATATTTCTCCGGATCCATTAAAAAACTTTCAAACGTAACACAGTTGGAGTTGTCTGCACATAATGTGTCAATTGAAATTCCGTAATGGGTAGACAATTTCAATAATTCGTCGAACATCAAAAACTGATCGCCACGGATTCTTCGGTAGGCACTATCATAACTTTGTCCCAATATTTCTGCAACTTCATGTACCAAGGTAAGGTTTGATGGTATCTTTTGCTTAATTTGTTGAAAAAGCTCCTTTTGTATCTCAATTAATTGGTTCACAGTACTATTTTTAACCTGTCAATTTTTGATACTCATTGTCCTTAAATTATACTGTTTTTGAAAATTAGGGTTTCACCTGAAATTTCTGCCCCGTATCTCTGAAATTTCTCCACTTCTTCTCTGATCTTTTTCGCTGAATATAGGTTTCAAAATTGGGGGCAGTTTTAGAATTGTTAAAAAATTGCATTTT
Organism: Mangrovibacterium sp.; assembly: GCA_050298035.1. Taxonomy (GTDB): domain Bacteria; phylum Bacteroidota; class Bacteroidia; order Bacteroidales; family Prolixibacteraceae; genus Gaoshiqia. The sequence goes on from JBNKTK010000043.1 coordinate 13,159, forward strand.
ATGCAAATTTGTTGTCATCTTCAAGGGATAAGATTTGCATTTTTTACAAAAAAAATGGATTCCGTTTCCGAATTTGACCAGCTTTGAAATCTTCAAATGCCAGTACCCAATTTCTAAGGTAAATCTCAAAAACTTAAATATGCCCTTGCAAAAATCCGCACTTGTTTGCTTGGGAATCAGTGTATTTTTGATCTGTAACGATCCGAATTCTCTTTTTGAAGTTGTCATATTCATTCTTAATAACCTGAAAAATTAAAATGTCATGAAACGGTTACTGATTATCTTCTTTTCAATTTTTTTATCGGGATTTATGATAATGAGCTGCAGTGAAAATCCAGATGATGACTTGAGTGCCAAGAAAGATGAAATTTTACAACAAAAAATACAAATTGCGAAAGAAGTCAGGCGATCAATGAATGGGAAACTAATCTATTTGGATGGGCACACTTTGTACTTGTTGAATTTTAATAACGAATGGTCTGTTGGAATACCAGGAAAACCGATTGCCAATGATGCACATTTTCGTGTATCTCCGAAATGGTCTCCTGATGGAACAGAGATTGCCTATGTGAAAAGTTCAAGATTATTAACGATAATCGACGAAAATGGGGAAAAACATAACGAATGGGCTTTGGCGGTTAGTGCAGGGGAACGATGGGATTTTGTCCCACGATCCCTGTCTTGGTCTCCGGATGGAAAAGTTATAGCTTTAATCGGTGATTCGATGGTGTGGGGGATAGATCAATTGGATTCAATTATTACTCAAATCCGATATTATGATTTGGTTTCGGAAAAGCAAACCACGACAAATCTGATAGGTAACTACCGGGAAATTGCTTGGAATCCTGTTGGAAATAAAATCGCTATCAGTGATTGGTTGGATTCCATTTGGCTTCTTGATGCATACGAAAATGATCCTCAAAAGAATTCTAACATTCCTATATTGCATGGGGAAAATATTGATTGGAACAAGGACGGAACCAAACTTGTTTATTATCATTCTCTTGATATCTACATTGCAAATGCTGATGGATCAAATAATGAACCGTTGAAACTAACTGGGATTTATGATGGGGAATTCACTGGGTGGAATCCATGTTGGTCTTCCAATGGAAAGCAGATTATTTTTGAAGGTGTAACGAAGGTTGGCGAAATGTTTACAGGCGCTGGTGGTCATGTAGGGATCTTAGTAATAGATTGTTATGGGACGTATAAAGTTGAAATTGTACGCGATGGGAGTCGGCCTGATTGGTATTAAACTAGAAATTGCTGGGATTTGATTAATGATCTTACCCCCTTAAATGTTATTGTCACTTATACTTTGAAATCAAAACCAGTTTGCCATGAAAAACAGGAATAATCATTCGAGATCCGGGCTTACGTTGCTGAAACAGAAAATCAAGGCTGTAATCAATAAGATTTTTAGCATTGAGGACAGCCCCGAAAAGATTGCCCGTGGATTTGCCCTGGGTACATTCATTGGGATGACACCCTTGGTGGGGCTTCAGTTTTTAATTGCCATCACAATCGCAAGGTTCTTGAAGTGGAATAAAATTGCGGCAGGAATGGCAGTTTTTAATACGAATCTGCTTACGGGGTCATTTATTTTCGGCTTCAATTACTTTATTGGGGCCTCAGTGATTGGAAACGACTCTGCCTTAAATTTTTCTTCTGCCAGTGACGATATTTGCGTCTTCAACTTATTGGAAATGGGAACCCCTTTCCTTTGTTCTTTCATTGTTGGAGGGGTTATTACCGGAATTCCATTTTCCATCCTGGCTTATTTTCTGGTTAAAAGGATTTTCAGAAAGAAGATCAAGGAGAAGGGCACTGTTTGGGAAAACACCTTTGTAAATGAAAAGCGTTATGCATTGATTACCGGGGCAAGCCAAGGGCTTGGGAAATCACTGGCGCTCGAACTTGCATCAAGGCATTCCAACCTGCTTTTGATTGCATTGGAGAATGAAGGATTGCCTGACTTGTGTCAAACAATCAGGGAGAATTATCAGGTAGATGCACAGTGCCTTGAAATAAATTTGGGAAAAGAAAGTGCTGTTTCACAAATTCGTGCATGGTTAGGGAATAAACCAATTTGGCTGCTAATCAATAATGCAGGAATTGGCGGTAGTCATTTTTTTGATACATCCAGCTTGAGTTATCTGGATACAATCATTCGGATTAACATCCGGACACTTGCCTTATTAACAAGGGCACTTTTGCCTAAATTGAAGAGATCTCCGATCTCGTACATTTTGAATGTGGCCAGTATGGCTTCATTTTGCCCGATAGCTTATAAAACTATCTATCCGGCATCCAAAGCTTTTGTTGCCAGCTTTTCTTTGTCGCTGCGTGAAGAATTGAAGAATGATGGTGTTTCTGTTAGCGTTCTTCATCCGGGGCCCATGCCAACCAATGCTGATGTTCGGTTGCGAATTGAAAGACATGGAAAATTGGAACAATTGACCTGCCTGTCGCCAGAGAAAGTGGCCCGGATTGCCATTAATGGGCTGTTCAACCATAAACCGATCATTGTACCTGGATTCTTTAATCGGCTAAACCGTGTTTTAGTTTGGTTACTTCCAGATAAAATTAAAATCCCTTTGGTTTCTTCATGCATTAAGCGTGATTTAATTGTCGATAAGCGATTACCGACTGTTCCAACAACTCAAAAAATTGCAGTGTAATGAAACCGTTGAATCCAAATATTTTTATAGGAATGGTGTTGTTTACAACTGTTCTCAGTTTGTGTTTGTATTTCTTCCTAACTTCCGGATTACAGGATAAAATAAAGGTTGCATCAAACAATGCAGCTGCTGTTTACAAACAACGCTTTTGGGGCGTGATCGTATTTGGTGGAACTCCGGTTTTGGTCAGCCTTTTTAGTCCGGTGCCTTTTGCTCATTATTTTGGACTACTGCTTAAACAACCTGTACATTCGGGAATATGGTTGGCGGTTTTGTCTGCGTTGATCATTCCTTTTTGCTTTTTTGCCGGGAAAGTGCCTGCCAATTTGAAGGTTTACCCCCAAATCCGCGCCACCTCGTGGAATATGCGGTTGCTTGCTTTGAGTGCATTAAGCTGGGCGGCCTATTTATTCTGCTACGAAATCTTTTTCAGAGGATTCTTGCTTTTTAGCTGTGTCAGGGCTTTTGGCCCCCAATGGGCTGTCCTTGTCAATGTAGTTGTTTATGCTTTGTCTCATCTCCCCAAGGGAAAGAATGAAACGATTGGCTCTTTGCTTTTTGGGGGTGTTCTATGTATTGCCACACTTCAAACCGAATCAATTTGGGTTGCCTTTGGAAGTCATTTGGTTATGGCGCTGACGATGGAGTGGGTATCAATTTATAATCATGGTTCAATGAGGATTGTGTTGAAAGGTTCGCATTGAACTTCCAGAAACGAAGGAAACAGAAAATGAAACTATTTATTACCGGAGCAACAGGTTTGATTGGAATGCCCTTAGCTATTAAGCTGGCAGAAATGGGACATGAAGTCCATGCCCTTTATCGATGCCCTGAAAAGAAGGTTGGTATGGAACATCCCAATCTCTATTTCCATAAAGGGGACATTTTGGACGTTCAGAGTATTGAACGTGCTATGGACGGATGTCAGGGAGTATTTCATCTGGCAGCATATGCTAAGCTTTGGGCAAAAGACCCTGCTACCTATTTTAAGATTAATGTTGAGGGGACACAAAATGTCTTGACGGCTGCTAAAAAACTGAACGTTCGACGATTTATCCTGACATCATCTGTCGCTGTTTTTGGACCATCTTCAGAGGAGAAGATCACGGAAGAAACAAAACGTTCTTTGCCTTTTTTCAATGAATATGAAAGAACAAAGGTCATGGCAGAGAAGATCGTTATGGATGCGTCCGACGAATCTTTTGAAGTGATCATTGTCAACCCGACACGTGTCTATGGACCGGGATTATTGAGCGAAAGTAATGGTGTGACCCGCTTGACTAAATTGTATATGGACAGAAAATTACGGATTATTCCAGGCAATGGTAAAAGCATTGGGAATTATGCTTATATCGATGATGTTGTAAATGGACATATCCTGGCATTTGATAATGGGAAGCCCGGGGAAACTTATTTGCTGGGGGGAGAGAATGTAACATTTGATGAATTTTTTGAAACATTGGGAAAAGCTACGGCCAGGCATATCCAAATGGTTCACCTTCCACTTTTTATATTGAGTATTATCGCTTTTATTTTCGAGTTAGGGGCAAACCTGTTAGGAAGACCTCCCTTCATTACACGAAAGTGGGTTAAACGGTACTTGTATAATTGGGAAGTGTCCAGTCAAAAAGCAATTGATGAACTGGGGTATCAAATAACTCCTCTTTTTCAGGGGCTGAAAAGGACAACTCTGTGGCTTGAAAAAGCTTTTGATCGATAAACCGATAAAATAATTCGCCATGATTGAGAAAATATTTTTTACAGTTTGCATATCCTTTTTGTTCTTTTTGAAGGATGTTGACGGAGGGGGAGGGAAGCACCTGACCAATGAGTGGAACTGTATATACTCTTCGGATAACATAAGCCACTATGAACGATGGATTACCCTTGATAGCGGTCGTCCTACACGGGAAAGAAAATGTGTATTGGTAATTGATTGCAGCACTGAAGATGCTTATAACTTTTTGGTAGATCCCCTGAATATAAAACGATGGATGAAAGGAATCAGAAAAGTTGATTTGATTCAACCTGACGGAGAGGGACAACAATACGCCTATACCATTTTTAAACTGCCTTGGCCGTTTGACGATAAGGACATGGTTGCTTCGTATGAATTCTTTTGTCAGTCTGCCAGTCACTACATCATACAAATAAGAAGTGTTCAGAATGTCGTGGAAAAGAATCCCCGAATTGATCGGATTGATGAATACCTGGCCGTTTGGGAGCTTACAAAGTTGAATGATAACAAAACAGAAATTGTCTTCACTGTTCATAGCAACACGCGGCCTGTGGTTGCACGCTTCATCCAGGATCCAATTATGAACAGAATTTTTGTTCAGGATTTTTTCCGCTTAAAGCAGCTTTTGTCTTCTTCTAAATATGTAGTGTACAGTCAATGATACAATGAATCATCATAAAACCTATCGCCATTGAAAAAATGAAAACCAAAATCTCAATTATTCGGAATCACCTAAAAATGTTCAGGTTCCGTTGGATTTTACTGATCTTTTTCTGCACGATCGTTGGTCATTCAAATGGACAGGAAAATCCTCTCAGGGCCTCTTTGAGCCCTAAAGCTGGGGCCTTTTTCTCGAAAGACTTTTATGGGGGAATTTATGGAGTTGAAGCAAGTATCCGAAGCAACAGGTTGATTTATTCGGTGGACTATTTTTATTTTGACCAAACTTGGGGGAGTCGTTTCTCTGATATTCCTGAAATTAATCAATTAGATGTTTTGGCCGGTTTGTATTTTGGGAAAAGAAAGTCTCGTCTGGAAATCCAGGGCGGGGTTGGACTGTTCTGGGGGACGGAAGAATATTCGCCTTCAAGGTTTTATCATTATCAAACGATTGCTTTCCCGTTTAAAGTTGAATTCAAGATAAAACCTGTAAAGTTTGTTCATTTGGGAATAGGCCTTTATGCAAATTCTTACATTGATGAAAAAATGGTGTATGCCCCCGTGGCAAGCATTGGATTTGGGAAATAGAAATTGTTGTTCAGGGCTTTAGTCGTCAGTTAATTCAGGGCTGCTTTTGTCTGGCTGGAAAAATAGAAGGGCTTCCAAAATCGCTGGAAGCCCTTCTGAAATCTAATAGAATAGATAAGGTCTTATTTCAATTGTACTAAAACAACAGATTTTGATGGTAGCTCGATCGTCAGTTTGCCGTCTTTAGGTTTTTTCACATCAAATGACTTTAATGTCACGGTTTCTGCTTTCCCGAAATCGTTGTAGTCACCCATATTTTTACCGGTAACAATTTGACCTGAGGCAGATGTGAATTCCTGTCCGGCCAGGGTCAGGTCAATGCTTTCAGATTTGTTCGGGTTCAGGTTGCAGAGAGTGATACTCAAAACCCCGTCTTTTACCGATGCTGAAGCATTCACTGCCGGAATTGATCCTCCATCGTATTCATAGTTTTCGCATTTCAGGCTTACTGGTACCATGGTTGCATCCTGGTGTACGCTGTACATTTTGAAAACGTAGTAGGTTGGGGTCAAAACCATTTGTTCGTCTTTTGTCAGTATCACTGCCTGCAGCACATTGATCGTTTGGGCAATGTTGGCCATTTTTACGCGATCAGTATGTTGGTTGAAAATATTTAGGTTGATTCCTGCAACAAGCGCATCGCGAAGAGTGTTTTGCTGGTAAAGGAAGCCTGGGTTTGTTCCCGGTTCAACATCGAACCAGTTGCCCCATTCATCAACAACCAAACCGACTTTCTTTTCCGGGTCGTATTTGTCCATAATGGTCGAGTGCTTGCCGATCAACTCCTCCATTTTTAGGGTATTGCTTAATGTCGAAAACCAGTCTTTTTCGTTGAACCCTGTTGCTGCACCTTTATGTTGCCAGTCGTTGGTAATTGTATAATAGTGCAACGACAAACCTTGAATCAGAAATTGTTTCTCTTCCGTGTTTTTCATCATGACATCCGTCCAGTTGTAGTCGAAGGAGCTGGCACCACAGGCAATCTTATTTTTAGCTCCCCGGGCGAATGAGGCAAACTGGCGATACACATCGGAGTAGTATTCAGGTGTCATTTCACCGCCACAGCCCCAGGTTTCGTTGCCAATTCCCCAGAATTTTACGTCCCATGGTTTTTCACGTCCGTTTTGTTTGCGTAGATCGGTCATTGGACTGATGTTGTTTGAGGTCACATACTCAATCCATTCCGAAGCTTCCCGTACCGTTCCTGAACCTACATTCAGGCTTATGAAGGCTTCAGAACCGATCAGTTCACAAAAATCAAGGAATTCGTGTGTCCCAAAGCTATTGTCTTCGGTAACACCACCCCAGTGCACATTCACCATCGACGGGCGTTTGTGTTTGGGGCCAATACCATCTTTCCAGTGGTAAGTATCGGCAAAGCAACCTCCCGGCCAGCGTAAAACCGGAATCTTCATGTCTTTCAGCGCGCCGATCACATCTTCACGAAAACCGCGTGTGTTTGGGATCGATGAATCTTCACCGACATAGATACCACCATAGATACAGTGACCCAGGTGTTCGGCAAAATGGCCGTAGATTTCTTTATTGATTTTTGTTTTTGCCAGATCGGTATATACCGTCATCGAGTTTTGTCCAATCGCATTCAGCCCGAACAAGGAAAGGACAATCATGGAAAAGAGTTTGTTCTTTTTCATTTAGTTGGATTAATTGGTTAATATTATTTTGTGTGTTTCCTAAACCATTACATTGAATAACAGGCGTAACCAGTTTGCCTGATTCAACGAATTTCAGTCAAAAATAATAAAAGTATTTCGTACCTTTTACTTATAGGTTTAAAAACATTTTTGAAATTGTTATAAATGCATTCATTTTCAACGGGAAATGTCTTTGAATGTTTCTTATGTCGAAAAATTGCCCTTTTAATTTCGCACCAACTGATCGTCATTGTACCTATTTTGCCTATCCGTGCTTCTTTATTAGCTATTTGGGATAACTACAGGCCATAATAGTAACATTTGAACCATCGTTTTTCTTAAAGTTGAAAAAATATGATTTGCGCTGTATGTCTCATTTCCGGCTCAGGTTTATATTTCCGGGAAAAATGCGTGATGCAGATTAAAATGATTATAAATTACTCTTTGAATTTAATTGAAGAGATTTTTTGAAGAAGAAGGTTGATTGTTTTAAAGCCTCACAAACAAAGATTCTTAGCAAATACTCTAATTCTGATTTATTTCAATCAAACCAAAAAATGAGTTTTGATTGATTCTACGTTTCCTGGAGGTCAGGGTGAAACCTTGATTTCTTTTGCCCGTTTGGCTATATTTGCCTGCCTCGCAAGGGAAATGCCAATAAGATACCCCTTTGTGGCTGCCCTACGATTGGTAAAACTAAACACGATAGAACTGATAAATTTAACTAAAATGAAAGCGTATAAAATTATCGTTCTTGCCAAGCAGGTTCCCGATACGAGGAATGTTGGTAAAGACGCTATGAAAGCCGATGGTACGATAAACCGTGCCGCGCTGCCGGCTATCTTTAACCCCGAAGATTTGAATGCCTTGGAGCAAGCGCTGCGGATTAAAGAAAACTTTCCCGGTACAACCGTGACATTATTGACAATGGGGCCTGGGCGTGCAGCTGAAATCATCCGCGAAGGAATGTTCCGTGGTGCCGATGGAGGTATTCTTCTGACTGATCGTGCTTTTGCCGGTTCCGATACCTTGGCTACTTCATATGCCATTTCACAGGCACTAAAAAAAGTAAAAGATTACGATATAATCATTGCCGGACGCCAGGCAATTGATGGCGATACCGCACAGGTAGGACCGCAGGTTGCCGAGAAGCTGAATATTCCGCAGGTAACTTATGTCGAAGAGGTTCAGAAAATTGAAGAAGGGAAAATTTACATGAAGCGCCGACTGGAACGTGGGGTAGAAGTGGTGAGTTGTCCCCTGCCAATGGTGATGACAGTAAATGGATCAGCTCCTGATTGCCGTGCCCGGAATGCAAAGCTCATCATGAAGTACAAGCATGCAAAGACCGTTTCGGAACTTCAAAATTCAAATGAAGACTATTTGCATTTATACAACGACCGTCCTTATCTGAACATTCCTGAATGGTCTGTTAATGATATTGAGGTTGACCACGCAGAACTAGGTCTTAGCGGTTCCCCGACAAAGGTTAAAACTGTTGAGAACGTAGTTCTTCAGGCGAAAGGAGCAAAAGTGATTTCATCGCTTGATGCCGAAATTGAAGACCTGATGGTTGAATTGATCGGAAGTCACACTATTGGTTAACCCTCAAATTGAATCTGATTATGAATAGCGTATTTGTTTATTGCGAAATAGAAGACGGTCAGGTGGCTGAAGTTAGCCAGGAACTGATGACCAAAGGACGTGGCCTTGCAAATGAGTTGGGCTGCAAACTAGAGGCTGTGGCTATTGGACACAACCTTGATGGGATTGAAACCCAAATTTTTCCATATGGCGTTGATGTGGTTTATGTCGCAGACGACAAAAGGTTGTATCCTTTTACAACGTTACCACACACATCAATTATTGTAAAACTTTTTGAAGAGCAAAAACCGCAGGTGGCCTTAATGGGAGCATCTTCAATTGGCCGCGACCTGGGGCCACGTGTTTCATCGGCATTGCATAGTGGATTGACTGCCGACTGCACCAGCCTGATAATTGGCAACCACGAAGATAAAAAGCAAAATAAAGTATACGAAAATCTGCTTTATCAAATTCGTCCTGCTTTTGGTGGGAACATCATTGCAACAATTATTAATCCGGATTGCCGTCCTCAGATGGCTACTGTGCGTGAAGGGGTGATGAAGAAAGAAATCATCGATCCAAAATATAAAGGGAAAGTTGTAACGCTCGATGTCTCAAAGTATGTGTCTGATTCCGATTTCGTTGTTGAAATCATTGAGCGCCACATGGAGAAAAGCAAGGTGAACATGAAAGCTGCTCCGATTGTGGTTGCCGGTGGATACGGAATGGGATCAAAAGAAAATTTTCAGTTGCTTTACGATTTGGCGGAAGTTTTAGGCGGCGAAGTTGGTGCTTCACGTGCTGCTGTTGATGCCGGTTATGTCGAACACGAACGACAGATTGGTCAGACAGGAGTGACTGTACGTCCTAAGCTATATATTGCCTGTGGAATTTCAGGGCAGATTCAGCACCGCGCAGGGATGGAGGAATCTGCACAGATTATTGCCATTAATACTGATCCGGAAGCTCCGATCAATGCTATTGCCGATTATGTTATTACCGGTGATGTAGGGGAAGTGATTCCGAAAATGATCAAGTATTATAAGAAGAATACTAAGTAGTTAACTTTTAAACTTTTTTGAAATGGCTAATTTTTATACAGATAATAAAGAACTGAAATTCCATCTCGATCACCCTTTAATGGAAAAAATCGTCCGTTTGAAGGAAAGGAATTTCTCCGAAAAAGGAAAATTCGATTTTGCACCAATGGATCACGAAGATGCAATGGACAACTTCGATAAAGTGTTGGAAGTTGTTGGTGAAATTTGTGGCGAAATTGTTGGCCCAAATGCTGAATCGATTGATGCTGAAGGACCGCAGGTTGTTGATGGGCATGTTGTTTATGCCCGGGGAACAGCCGAAAATATAGAGGCTTTAAACAAAGCCGGTTTAATGGGAATGTCGTTGCCCCGCCAATATGGTGGTTTGAACTTCCCTATTGTGCCTTACATCATGGCCGCTGATGTTGTTTCGCGTGCCGATGCTGGCTTTGTGAATATCTGGGGATTGCAGGATTGTGCTGAAACTATCAATGAGTTTGCTTCAGAAGAACAAAAAGGAAAATACCTGACCCGTGTTTGCCAGGGCGAAACAATGGCCATGGATTTGACCGAACCTGATGCCGGATCGGATTTGCAGGCAGTACAGCTAAAAGCCACTTTCGATGAAAAATCAGGCAAGTGGTTATTGAATGGTGTGAAACGTTTTATCACCAATGGCGATGGTCATATTTCGCTGGTTTTGGCACGTTCGGAACCCGGAACAAAAGATGGCCGCGGTTTGTCCATGTTCATTTATGACAAAAATGATGGCGGTGTAACCGTACGTCGCATCGAGCATAAATTGGGTATCATTGGTTCTCCAACCTGTGAATTGGTGTTCAAGGATGCTCCTGCCGAATTGGTGGGCGACCGGAAAATGGGACTTATTAAATATGTAATGGCCTTGATGAACGGTGCTCGTTTGGGGATCGCAGCTCAATCAGTTGGGGTTTCTGAAGCTGCTTACCGTGAGGCTTTGGCTTACGCAAAAGAACGAATGCAGTTTGGAAAAGCGATTATGCGTTTCCCTGCTGTTTACGAAATGCTGGCTAATATGAAAGCCAAGTTGGATGCATCGCGCACGTTGCTATACGAAACTGCACGTTTTGTCGATGTTTACAAAACCTACATGCACATCTCAGAGGAGCGCAAACTCGAGAAAGAAGAGCGTGATGAAATGAAGAAGTATCAGAAGCTTGCTGATCTCTATACTCCGCTTGCAAAAGGTTTGTCATCAGAGTTCTGTAATCAGCTTGCCTACGATGCGGTACAGATTCACGGCGGATCAGGTTTCATGAAAGACTATCCGGTTGAACGGATTTACCGCGATGCCCGTATTACTTCAATTTACGAAGGAACAACCCAGTTGCAGGTTGTTGCAGCTATCCGTGGAGTAACAACTGGTGCTTACCTGGATCAAATCCGGGTTTACGAAGCCGAAAAAGTTTCACCGGAACTTGAACATCTGCGTCGGACTCTGATCATCCTGACAGATGAATATGAACATGCAGTAAATAAGGTTCTGGCTGTGGATGATAATGAATTTATCGATTTCCACGCTCGCCGGATGGTTGAAATGGCCGGTTATATTATTATGTGCTATTTGTTGTTACTTGATAGTAACCGTGATGGCCTATTCCTTAAATCAGCTAAAAACTTTGTGCGTTTGGCTAAAGCACAAATTAAAGCACATGCTGAGTTCATCAGGACATCAGACTTGAGTGATTTGGGTACCTATAAACATGAAATGGAGTAAAATCCGATATAGTAATAAAAAAAAGCCTCAGACAATGAGGCTTTTTTTTATTACTATACTTCTTGAGCAAATGAAGGGCTTCAATATTGTTAGTACCCAACATGGAGAACAAGCATATTTTATCTATTGGATTTCCCCTTTAATTTAACATCCATGAGTTCCCTTGCCAGTTTTTGTTCTCTTGCGAGGGCTGTTTTTCGATGATTTTCAAACTCTTCTTGTACCTCCTCCAGTCGCTTTTTTGTTGCTTTTACAATGCTATGGCCACGGTTGTATAATGAAAATAGGATGCCGGTAATTGCAAGTAAACAAATGATTAATCCCCACATGATCGTGTTGTAAGTGCTTTTAGAGATATCTGCACCCAGAAAAACAACACTATTCTGGATTTTTTGTGTGGCGGCTAACTCTTCAGTTAATCTTTTTACCTCGTTATTCCCCGATTCCAGATCGTTGTTGAGTTTATTGATGTCTTGTATATAGCTGCTTATTTTGCTTTTATAATCATTTATGCTGTCCAGGGTGTTTTTCTTAAGAGAATTGTAACTGCTTATTTTCATTACCTTGTATTCTTCGTAGGTGTTTGATTTTTTGTATAAATAATCAAACTGGCTTTTGAGATCATTCGCATCAGGTATGCTGTCCAATGTATTGGTTTGAGCATATATAAAACAGGGTATTGACACAATGACAAAAGTAAATAGCAACTTATTCAATATTCTTTTCCTCATAATCTGTTCTCTTTATATAAATTATTTAAGCATTGCGGTTAAAAATCTATCGTTACTCAAAGTTGGCTGGTATAGTTTATTTAAAAGGCATAACGTAAGGAGTCATCTTTTATTATAATATGAATATGCACGTCCAATTTATCCCTTTTTTTACAAATTCGAAGAATCTCGGAAGGGGATTTTGTTTATTCTTGATTCATTAATATCTATCTAGGGTAATAGGTGCATCACATTTTAAGTGATTGTTTGATTGTTTCTATAAGTAAATGTAGGTTTCCCCCTGGTTGTAGAGATCACCCACCAGTCCCGAGAAAAGATGTTTTTAGGGGAAGGGGACTTGGTGTTTTGTTTGTTCAAGAGCACATCTTTGAAAATATTGTCGGTAGGTAAGTGATTGGCCTTAAGTGTATCCGGTGGTGGCGGCAAAAAAGGCATCAAATTATTTTTGCAAATATGTTGCAGAACAAAAAAGAGTGCCTATATTTGCAGCCGCTTTGAGGGACAACCGGTGCATGCCGGGGAGCCTGGAAG
>JBNKTK010000044.1:0-26078 GCA_050298035.1 Mangrovibacterium sp.
TTAAATTCTTCTGATTCCATAATTCTGTCCTACAAAATTAATACTTGTAGACAGAGTTCTGTTTACAGCCTCCTTTGAGATAAGAAAAACTGGCCCCAATAGTTAAGCATTTCTTCCTATTGTTCTTTCAGCAAATTATCCAAAATCGTCTTATCAACCTGGAGAACGGTTCCGTGGCGGGTTCCTTCGGGGAAGCTGATGGAGTCGGTAATTATTTCCCAGTTTTTTAGGTCAGCCGAACGGATGGCGCCCATGTGGTGCCGGGTGTATTCATCGTAGAAAACAACCCATTTGCCGTCAATTTTTGTTACGGTTGGCCCTTCAACCCAATCGGGGCTGATTGGCTCGGTGATCAATTTGTAGCCGCCAGTTAGCGAATCGCTGGCCGCAATGCGGATATGTTTTTTGGCCGGTGTCCTGGTTTCATCCTTCAGGAACATCAGGTAGTTGCCTCCGTCTTTCTGAATGGTCGCATCGATGACATTGAACCCTTCGTCATACAACAATATGGTGTCGCTGAACTGCTGAAAATCTTTGGTTGTGGTGTAGTACATGCGGTGGTTGTATTTGTCGTCACCGGTGGTGTCGCCTTCAGCAAAACGGCCGGGAATGGTCGTTGCCCAGTAGATCATGTACAAATCCTGGGTGGCGTCGTAAAACAGCTCGGGAGCCCAGCAGTTTAAAGCGTCAGGTTCATGTTGCATCACCGGGATAAATTGCTGTTCCGACCAGTGGATCAGATCTTCTGACGAAGCATAACCAATTCCGCGGTCATTCCAGCTTACGGTCCAAACCATGTGGAACTTGTTGTCGGGGCCCTGGATAATGCAGGGATCGCGCATCAGTTTGTCATCTGCAACCATGGGGGCGAGGAATGATTTGTTATTTTTCAGGGCTTCCCAATGGTACCCGTCTTTACTGTATGACAGGTGAAGTCCGTCTTGTCCGTTGTCCCTGAAATAGGAGAACAGGTAAACTTTCGAGTCCGGTTTTTGGCAGCCGGTTAATGCGAGGACTGTTAGTAATATAAAAAGAAGTGTTCTCATTGTACGGTTTTTTATTTTGGTTTAGCGTGATTTCTTTGTTAGGAACAAATATGGCGAAAATGAAGGATATTGTTTCCCTGTAGGAGAGTGCAAACAAAAAAAGCAGGCCATCCGACCTGCTTTTCATTTGAAGCAATATGCGATTAATAGAATTTTGCTCTTTTATCTTCAATCTCGGCTTTTTTGCGCTGGGCTTCGTAAGCCTGGTAGTTGGCGCGATAGCTAAGAGATTGAGCCAATCGTTGTTGTTCTGTGTCAACATCAGTGTCAGTTCCTTCGGCTATGGAAATCACTTTGATCATGTAAACGGCGTTATTGCCTTTTACCGGAGCCGAGACCTGGTCTTTTGCAAGGCTGGCAACTGTTCCGACAACCGCAGGTTCAACACCTAATGCAGGCACTGAAAACATGCTGAAGTTAATGCCATTAACGTCTTTTACCTCGGTGTTTAATTTTTGAGCTACACCTTCGAGGTCAGAACCATTGGCTGCTTCGCTCATTTTTGCGATCAGCGCTTTGGCTTTATTTTCTTTTCTCACAGCAAGGTCAATACGGAGTTTCACGTCATTGAACGGAGCAACACCTTCTTCGGCAACACCGGTCAGGGTAGCTACCACGAAGTTATTGCCAAACTCGAATATGGTTGAACCTTCATTATTTACAAGAATGTCGCTTTCTTCGGCCTGGTAAGCGGCGCGAACCAAACTGCGTGATTGTTCCAGTCCGGCAACCTGACGGTCGTTTTCACCTAAACGGGCAATCTTTTTAGCCAGCTTTTGTTCTGATACAGCTGTTTCAAAAGCTTCGCCGGATTGGTTTTCGCTGGCAAATTTACTTGCCTGTGCGTAAACAGCCTGGTAGGTTTGTGTGCTTGGTTCAACATTACGGGCTAAAACTGCCAAACGAACTTGTTTAACTTCTTTGCCTTTTTTTGTTGGCTGGATCAGGTGAACACCGAACTGTGTTGTGGCAGTGTAAAGTTTGTTAACATCGCCGTTGAATGCAGCTTCTTCGAATGGTTTCACCATTTGGTTGCGTTTGAACCAACCTAGGTCGCCGCCTTTTGCCGCCGAACCCGGATCTTCAGAGTATTCTTTAGCAAGCACATCGAATTTTGCACCTTTCTCAATCAATGTTTTCAGGCTGTCGGCCAATGCCAAAGCGTTATCATAGCTGCCAACTGTTTCCGGTTTGATCAGGATGTGACGTGCCTGAACTGAATCAGGAAGGTCTTTAAAATCATCAATCTTTGCCAGTTTGTAAGCGTTGCCTTCTTTATACGGGCCATAAACATCGCCAACGTTTCCGCTAAAAGCAAACCCGGCCAACTCAGGGGTAAGGTCTTCTGCCTTCTGGTACACGTTTTCAAAACGGATATCAGAGTTTACATTGACGTATTGTTCGTTGTCCTGTATTGTTGAGAATTCCTCTTTGGCTTCGTCAACCCATTTGCGGGTGTTTTGATCATCTTCATTTGATGCAGTTACCGGAAAGACCACATAGTTGATCGTTCTGGTCGCAGCTTGTTTGTAATCGTCCTGATGAGCATCGTAATAGGCTTTCAGCTCTTTGTCGGTAACCGTAACAGCACTGTCAGGCATTGAGCTGTAAGGAAGGCTCACATACTGGATGTTTGCTGATTTGTTCTTTGAATCAATACTGGCCTGGGCTTCGGCGTTGGTAACATAAAGCCCCTGACGTACCAGGTTGTTGTATTTTGTAAGGACACGTTCTTTCTTGATTTGATCTTCAATGTACAACCAATAAGCTTTTTGTTGGGCAGTAGCATTGGTCTCAAGCGATTTCAGGAACTGAAGGATCGCAGATTTATTAACCTGTCCGGTTTGGGGATTCGCAAATAGTTGCTGAATGATCGGGTGGATGTTGGAACCTTGTACCAGGTCGAACAATTCATCAGCCGTAACAGTCAGGCCCAGTTCTTCATAAACATCGCCCATAACTGCTTCACGAACTACATCTTGCCAAACTTGTTCGCGGATTTGTACCCATGCATTTTCGTCGATTTGTGCACGGCCACTATTCATTTTATAAATTTCAGCTGTTTCTTCAATTTTCTTTTGGAAGTCAGGATACTGAACTGATGTCCCATTAATGTCAGCAACTTCCATTTGTGAAGGTCTTAATAGTGAGCTTCCTGTACGCAACATATCGCCCAGGATAAACGCAACTAATGCCAGACCAATAATGATCGCTACTAATAAACCAGCACGATTTCGGATTCTCTGTAGGGTAGCCATTTACTGATAATTATGAATTATGTTTTTACTTAATTTTTTCGAGCTACGAAGATAATAATTTTAGGTATTAATCCTTAAAATTCAATTTTTATTTTAGGTGTTGTCCAATATCTTGAGGTTAACCAACTCGATACGGGTATTGGAGGCTTTAAGGATTTTGAAGTGGTAATGCCCGATATTGATCACGGTATTTATTTTGGGAATACTTTCGTGGTGGAACAGGATGAAACCGGCAAGTGTTTCGAAGTTTTCTTCTACCGGAAAGCCAAGGTTATACTTTTCATTCAGGAAGTCAAGCTCCATCCTGGCGGAGAAAATAAATTCGTTGTCGCTGATTTTCCTGTCAACCAGGTCAACGGTATCGTGTTCATCTTCAATTTCCCCAAAAATTTCTTCCAGGATATCTTCGCTGGTAACCATGCCCGAAGTTCCGCCAAACTCATCAACGACAATGGCAATGCTGCGATGCTGCTGGATGAATTTACTCAGCAGTTTGCTGGCCGGCATCGTTTCCGGTACAATCAATACTTTTTTCAGGTTGGGGCGGATTGATTCCGGGTTGGTAAAAATGGTCGAATGATGGATGTAGCCAATGATATTGTCAATATTATCCTGATAGAACAGGATGCGGGAATAGCCGGTTTCGATGAACCTCTGCCGCAGCTCATCCATGCTTGAGTTTATGTCGAGAGCAACCATCTCCGTGCGGGGAACCATAATCTCGCGGAGCTTAATTTTTGAAAAATCCAGTGCATTGCGGAATAACTTTATTTCACTTTCAAGAGAGTGCTCTTCTTGCAGTAATGTATTGTCTTGCTGGTTGACAAAGTGGTCCAGGTCAATCCGGCTGAAAACAATTTTTTCTTCCTCTTTGTCAATGGCAGCCCGAAAAATACCATTGAGCAATAATCTGGAGATTGACATGGTAATCCGGGTGACCGGGTAGAAGAGGTAATAGAAAATAATCAGTGGTATGGCAAAAATCTTCAGGAAGATATTCGGGTTTATTCTGAAGAGTGTTTTTGGTAGAAATTCGGCCGTGAATAAGATAATGAGTGTTGATGAGACTGTTTGCAAGAAAACCACCGCGCCACCGGAAGTCAGAAAGCTGTTGAAGACTGGTTCGAGTAATTTGGCAAAAGCCACCCCGTAAATGACGAGGGCAACATTATTGCCTACCAGCATAGTCGCGATATACTGTCCCGGGTTTTTTGTAAAAACAGTCAGGATCTTTGAATTGATGGAGTCTTGCTTCTTGTCGAGTTCCAGCCGGAGTTTGTTGGCCGAAACAAATGCGATCTCCATTCCCGAGAAAAAGGCGGAGAAAATAATTGTCAGCAAGATGGTGAAAATGTAGCCTTCCATAATTCTATTCGGCAACATCGAGATAGAGTGTGCCTTTTACTTTTTTGATTTCCCAGTCTGTCATGTCCTGGTTTGATTCAAATCCAATCCCGGTGATAATTTGATCTTTACGGATGATCTTTACAAATTGTTCGGAATAGATTTTTGCCTTACTGTCTTCCCAAATCAGTTCTTCTGTTTTCAGGGAGTCCCCTTCTACATTGACTGCAACGACATTGTTTTTGGCAATCCACTTTTTTTCATTTTCATAATAGAGAGCATAGTCTGACGTAATCCGTGAAACAATCTTCATGTTGCTGTCAAACTTTTCAATCTCAATGCCATCGGGAAATTCCGTAAAGGGATCCTTTTCCTGTTGGTAATAGATCAGTTTCGGGGTTTTCATTTTGAAGCGGACAATCGTCGAATCAGAATAGATCATTTCATACCCTTCTGCTTCCATCCCCGGAAGTTTCTCACTTGCCGAAAGTTCCTTGATTTTCTCAATCTTGTTGGCGCATGAAAAGAAAAGCATCGCAATTCCCGTTATGAGAATTGCAATGCTTACTTGTGAATATCGTTGATTTTTAAATCGGTTACTTTGCACGGGCTTTTGTTGATTCGTTGATCCAACTTCCGAATGAGTAAGTTTGACCATCCTGGTATCCCTGGAAGAATAAGCTTTCTTTGTCAGGGAAATATTGGCGGTACAACTTGATCTTTTCATTTGCAGTGGCAAATACTTCCGGATCAACTCGTTTGGCCTTTTCGAAATAATCGACAGCCAACCAATACATGGTAAGATGTTCAAAATCACTTTCGCCATAGTTTTTACTGTATTGTGCATAAATGTCACCAATCAGGATCAATGCACGACCGTTTTTCGGGTTGTTCTCAAGTGACTTGCGTGCATATTCGCGAGCCTTTTGGTAAGCATTTTCTTTCAGGAAAGTAAAGATACCCAATTCATAGTAATACTTGGCAAGCAGTTCTTTATCCGTTTCCGAAGCAATTGCATTTTGATAGTATTCTTTTGCTTTACCGAAATCATCACGCTTTACAAACAAACGAGCCATGTTGAAAGCAGCTTCAGCAGATGGTTCAAGGTCATAAAGTTTTTCAGATGCCTTTGCAAACAATTCACCTTCGGTACAATCTTGTTTGTCTAGTACGCGAAGCATTTTTTTCAACGCATCAACGTCTTTGGCAATCTCGTCAAATTTAGGTTCATACAAAGCAACCAACGCCTCGCAGTCGGCAGCACCACTGGTTTGGAACAATTGGTCAACCAAACCTTTTGCTGCATTGTATTTTTCGCTGTTTGGTTCTTTTGCCAGGTTTGCATCAACAATACCTGAAGCAATTTCATAATTCTTGGCAACGGTTTCTTTTGGAAGCTCACCCATGATGAACAACCGCTTTGTTGCCTGCATGAAAACGACCAATACTGCAACTTCTGTTTCGTTTTTTTCTAGTTTGATGGCTTCTTCCAGTTCGCCATATCCTTTTTTCAGGATTGACTTCAATTGGTCATCAGAGAGGTTTTCATCTGCCAGTTTGTATTTCAGGAAGTCAGTTCCTTTACGGCCAAGAACAAAACCTTTCTGGTCGAAATATTTGATACGACGGTCGTATACAGCCATCAAACTGTCAATGTACATATCTTTTTTGGCCAGGTCATCAGTCGCATTGATTTTTTCATCGTACATGTTTGCACCATGAATGTAAATGTTCATTGATGATTTTGGGTACTTGTTGTAAATAATCCTCCATGGGGCCATGGCTGATTTGTAATCTTTTTGCTTGTAGAACTGATCGTACATGGTGAAGTTACTCATGAAGTCAGTTACTTTGGCTTTTACAAGATCCTGGGCACTTCTTAAGTCCGCTCCGGCTTCTTCTTGTCCTTCACCTGATGCAGGTAGTTCACCGTCAAAACTAAAATCGATGACATTGTTATTGTTGCCCTCGATATCCAGTTTCCTGGAATCATCAATAAAAGTAAATTTCAGGTATTTGCATTTTGGATCAACAGTGATCTTATATTTACCGTCGAAACTTGTCATGAAAGTTTCTGATGATTTATGAGCCTCTACAGTTACACCTGCGGCCACTTTCCCTTCACGATATACAGTACCGGTAATTTCCCGCTGAGCAAATACAGAGATGCTCATCATCACAGCGAGCGTGAGTGTTAGTAATTTGGTTTTAGATAGCAAAGATTTCATCGTTTGAAAATATTATAATATTACACGTTTACAATTTTAATCGAATTTTCGTTGGACAAACCAACGATCGTAGAGGGTCAAATATAAACTAATTTTAGTATAGTTTTCACGTATCAGGTTATGAGCGGTGGTACCCCGTCTTCCAAACTCTACTGCAAAGTTTACTGTTGACAAAGAACGGCTGACGGGAAGTCCAACTCCAAAACTCATGCCAGACTCTCTTATTTGATGGTTGTCGATCTTCAGGTAAGTGTTTTCGATATGAAGACCGGCGCGAAATTTTATGCGGCTATAGTAACTCTTGATCGAGCTTGCATTTGGAATATATTCAGCCCCGATAGAGACCCTGCTTTGGTCTGTTAGCTCAGGGATATGTTTCCCAAAGAATGTGGCTTTACTCCATTTTGAAGTATAATAATCTGCGTTAACCTCCAGCTTGTTCAATTTAGTGTAAGAAACACCAATCCCGTAGCTTGTTGGTAATTGAATGATGCTTTTGTCGTCAACAATATTGCTGATTGTGTCGGGCTGTAACGATGAAAGGTAATTCCCCTGGAACAGATCGTGAAATGCGGTAAACTTTGGCTTGTTGTCAAGAGTTGCGCCAATTGTTAAGAAATCATCATTTTTTAGTTTAATATCGTATTGTACACCAAGCATATAAGCGAAATCGCGGAGGCGTGTCTTTTCAACTTCCCTAAAGTTATATGAGTAAGGATCATCGGGAAAGACGATCGATCTGTTTTGGCTGATTGTTCCGAACAGGTAGTAAATATTAGTCCCGACAGAAAGTGATTTGGTGAGGTTAATACCGGCGCCAAAATAGGCTTTCGAAATGGTTCCGTTGCCATAATAGCTGTGACCGACACGGCCTATTCCGTCTTTGTTTTCCTCAAAATAAATTTCGTAACCTTTATCGGCAAAAGGCTGGACACCCATTGCGGCTGCAAACCATCGGGTTACAGGCCAGCTCATGCTGAAATACTTAAAATTGGCATCATTTGTTTTGAATTTGGCATCGCTTGATTTGTATTCAGATAAGCGGCCGTCTGCTCCAAATTCAAAAAGGAATGATAAACTGTCGATTGAAGTATACGATGCCGGGTTGGCAGAATTAATCTGGGTTTGGTGCCTGCTTCCCAGAGAAGCTCCTCCCATTGCAGAAAAACGTCCATACGAGTAAGTATGCAAATCGCCCAACCCGAAACGGGAGAATGGCGATGTTGTATTGTTGTTTTGTGCAAAGGTTGCGGTAGAGCTAAAGATCAACAGTCCCGCAATGAAAATTCGGATTAGTCTATTTGTCATTGTATTCCAGAATTCTGTTTAAACCTAACAAGGTTAAATTAAAGTGTACAAAGATGGAATTTTTTAGTTTCTTATCAAAGAATTTAGCATCACCCCCGGTAATAATGACTTTTAAATTTTTATAAAGAGTGTTAAAGTATGTAATGTATTGTTCTGTTTCGAAGATCACCCCCAGTTGAACGCCTGCCCGGATGGCCGATTCGGTATCAGTCCCAATCGCCTGGAAATCATCTTTAACACCTATCAGTGGTAGTTTTCCTGTGAATTGATTTAATGCTTTGAAGCGTGTCTCAAGGCCAGGAGAAATATTACCGCCCAGGTATTCATTTTTTTCTGAAACGAGGTCGAATGTGATCGCTGTGCCGGCATCAATGATCAGCAGATTCTGGTTTGGAAACATATCGGCGGCGCCAATAGCAGCAGCCAACCGGTCCAGTCCCAGTGTCTCAGGCGTTTTATAGCAATTGGTGATTGGAACAGGTGTTTCGTGGTTCAACTCAATGAATTGCTCAAACCGGGTCGACAGGAAATGCTTCACCTCTGCCGGGTATTCGCGGACAGTCGACAGGATTGCTTTTTTTAGCTGGGGATGTTCGTCGGTAAGGATTTGAAGGTGTTCTACCTTGAGCTCATCAAGCGGAACATTGAACATGAGGTCCCTGTCGTTGAACAGCGCCAGTTTGATGCGGGTATTCCCGATATCAATAACCATGTTCATAATTCAATTCGTTGGCTGATGTCCATGGCCTGTACCGAGTGGGTGAGGGCGCCAATCGAAATGTAGTCAACGCCGGTGGCTGCTACCTCCCGTAACCGTTCAAGGGTCATGTTGCCCGAAGCTTCGACTTTTGCCCGGTCATTTATCAACTTAACAGCTTGAGTCATCGTTTCGTTTGTCATATTGTCCAGCATGATGATGTCGGCTCCGGCATCCAGGGCTTCCTGTACCTGCTCAAGGGTTGTGGTTTCAACTTCAATTTTGATACCCGGTGCAATCCGGGCTTTTATTTGATTTACAGCAGGGGTGATACCGCCGGCTACATCAATGTGGTTGTCTTTGATCATGACCATGTCGTACAGCCCGATACGGTGATTTGTGGAGCCGCCTGCTTTTACGGCGTATTTGTCCAATAGCCTAAATCCGGGTAAGGTTTTGCGGGTATCAAGGATGACTGTTTTCGTATCTTTAACGGCCTCTGCATATTTTGCCGACATGGTTGCAATTCCCGACATGCGCTGAAAGAAATTCAGTGCCGTGCGCTCGGCAGTCAGCAAGGCACGGTAAGTTGCCTCAAAACGAACAATGATGTCACCATTCTTTACATGGGCGCCATCTTCAACTTCCGGATGCCATTTCAGGTCAGCGTCAAGTTTGCGAAAAACCATTTCTGCTACCTGTAAGCCAGCAATTACGCCATCTGCTTTTGCAATCATGTAGGCTTTTTTGCGGCTTTCCGCCGGGATCAGGTTATCGGTGGTGATGTCGCCTGTCGCAACATCTTCTTCGAGCGCCAGGTTGATTAAGTGCTCGGCTGATTCCAGTTCTTTTAAGTTCATCATTTTCTTAACGGGATAAATACAGGTTGTTCGTTTTTTTGTTGAATAATATGCAATCTGAAATCAGGGTTTTCCTGGTTGTAGTCTTCCCTGATGTGTCCGCCGCGGCTCTCTTTGCGCAATAGGGCAGACTGGGTGATCAGTTCGCATGTTTTAGTGATTTGCGCGGCCTTCAAAAAATTGTAGTCGGTAATTCTTTCCCCGATTTTCAATTCGATTTCTCTCAGTCGCTGCAAGGTGTTTGTCAGGTCTTCTTCGTTTCGCACGATGCCGACATTTTCAGACATCAGGTCAGCGATTTCATTTTTTATGTCGAGATAAGTCTGTTCATTTTCCGGGAGGTTTGTCATCTCTGCCTGTTCCTGTATCTCCGTTTTCGAGCTGGGGCATAAGGCCGCTTTCTCGCTGGCACGTTTCCCAAAAACCAGGCACTCCAGCAAGGAGTTGCTGGCCAGCCGGTTTGCACCCATCACTCCGGTTGAGGCAACCTCGCCGCAGGCAAACAGTCCCGGTACGTTGGTTTCTCCGTTCAGCCCGGTTTTTATGCCGCCAACCATATAATGCGCGGCCGGGGCAATCGGTAGGAGATCAGAGGTCATGTCGTAACCATACTCTTCCAGCTTTTTGTAGATGTTGGAAAAGCGTGACTTTATTTTTTCAGGGTTCAGATGCTTCAGGGAAAGGAATACTGATTTGCTTTTTCCCTTTTTCATCTGCTGGTAGATTGAGAAAGCAACAACATCTCGTGGGGCAAGTTCTGCCTGCGGATGGACCGCTTTCATGAAACGCTCGCCTTGCTCGTTCAGCAACCAGGCACCTTCGCCGCGAACGGCTTCGCTGATCAGGAAAGCATCCTGATTTTCGACACATAAAGCCGAGGGGTGAAACTGGATGAATTCCATATCCTCTAATTGGGCGCCGGCTTCGTAAGCCAGGGCAATACCATCGCCCGTTGCCGTATGGGGATTGGTGGTCCGGCTAAAAATCCGTGAAAGCCCGCCGGTTGCCAGAATACATGCCGGGGCCTGAAAGATAATGTTCGACCCGCTAACGAAGTCAATGGCTTGTACCCCAACGCAACTGCCGTTTTCAAGGATCAGTTTGGTGACTGCCGTATATTCAAAGGTTTGGATGTTTTTTTGTTCACGGACTTTTTTCAGCATGAAGCAGGTCAGTTCTTTTCCGGTGGCATCGCCCCCTGCATGCAGGATGCGCCTTTTGTTATGGCCACCTTCAAGCCCCAAAACAAAATTGCCATCGCGCTGGTCGAACTGCATGCCCATGTCAATCAGTTCGAGGATACGTTCTTTGCCTTCATTGACAAGAATTTTTACGGCATCTTTCTCACAGAGTCCCCTGCCTGCAACCAGGGTGTCTTCGTAGTGCGATTCCGGGGAGTCATCGTCGGAGATGGCCCCGGCAATGCCGCCCTGCGCATAATACGAGTTGCTTGTGTCCAATTGAGACTTGGTGATGATGGCTACCTTGCCATGTTTTGACGCGTGAAAGGCTGCTGTAAGACCGGCTAACCCACTGCCAACTATGATGGTGTCAAATGTCTTTTTTTGCATGAACGCTCAGACTGTCATAATAAATTGGAGGGCAAAGTTACAAAATCAATCGGTACGGGGTGTGATTATCAGTAGTATGTTTTCAATTTATTAAATCAGCAAGTGCCTGCGCGGAGTCGTGTTTTTACGGCATTAGGAATTATTTACAATTTTTCTGTATCGTTTACCGGGCAAAAGTGACAAATTGCATAAATGCTTCCGGCTGTGTATTGTTATTTTTGATGTTTCGGAGCGGATAATTAATCGAGGGCAATTATTTGTTTTTGTTTTTTTGAGCTTGTCGGGAAGGGGCAACTTTGCTGCTGCCAGATTTTTAGGGAGATTTCAATTTTAAAAATTGATATTTTTATGCGCGACAACCAAAAACAAATTAAACCTCCGGTCTTTTATTCAATCTAAAAATCCCCAATTGTTTTTGTTAACGCACAAAGTATCTGCGTTGGGGGATTGATTTGAAGGATTACCTACACCGGGTTCGGAGAGTATGAATTAACTAATTAACGTATTAATACCTTGAAGATGAGTTGGAGAAAAATCACATTTATAATTGTTGCACTGATTGTGTTGCTGGGAGGATCAGCGGCCCTTTCGTGGCTGTTTGTTTCGATGAAGCCTGAGCCGCCGAGAAAACCTGCCACCGAAGCAAAACGTTTTGTAAAGGCGCTGCCTGTTACTTATTCCGAAATTGTGTCCCCCTTAAAACGGGAAGGACGTGTGGTTTCCGGGAATGATGTCTTGCTGGTTTCCGAGGCTCCCGGAAAGATTGAGCCGGGTGAAGTTGCTTTGAAAAAAGGTACCTCATTCAAAAAAGGACAGTTGCTTGCCGTGATTTATAAAGATGAAGCCGAGTTGGCGCTAAAAGCCCGCAAGAGCCAGTTCCTGAATTCATTCACAAATATTTTACCCGATTTAAGAATCGATTTTCCGGATGAATACAAAACTTACCTCGATTATTTCAACAAAGTTGAATTGGGGAAAGATTTGCCGCAACTTCCGCAGATTCAAAACGAAAAACTGAAAATCTTTTTGTCGAGCCGTTCCATCCTGAGTGAATATTACGGGATATTGCAGGATCAGAAAAATTTGGAACGCCGATCGCTGTATGCGCCATTCGACGGGACTTTTTCGCAGGTGAATTTTGAAGTTGGCGCCTATGTGAATACCGGCGGGCAGATTGCCCGGATGATACGGACCGACTTGCTGGAAATTGAGGTGCCTGTTGAAAACGGAAACAGCAAATGGATCAGGATCGGGGATAGAGTGAATGTCCTGTCTGGCTATGGAAGCGACGTGCTGGCCGGAACAGTAGTACGAAAAGCCAATTTTGTTGATGTGTCCAGTCAATCGCGGAGCATTTTTGTGAAAGTCCGTGATTTTTCAAACGACGATTTGCTTGCGGGGCAGTACAAGGTTGTTGAGTTCCCTGGCCAGCGAATTGACGGGGCCATGGAAATTCCCCGCAGCGCTGTTTTTAATTCTAATGAAGTTTTTACAGTTGTTGACGGTAAATTGAAGAAGGCCGAAATCAATATTTTAAAGCTCAATGAAGAAACGCTTCTTTTTAATGGCCTTGATGAAGGGATATTCGTTGTCACAGAGGCGTTGATCAATGTGAAAGAAAATCTTCCGGTTGAAGTTCTGGCAAACGAGGCAGGAGGGGCAAAACAAGCAAGGAGAAATTAGCATGAAGAAAATTGTCGATTTATTTGTCCGCTTCCCGTTTTATGCCAACCTGATTGTCCTTTTTTTGCTTGTTGTTGGAGGGATCAGTTTGTGGTCGATGAAGCTTTCCTTTTTTCCGGAACGGCCTTCGAAAATGATTTATGTACGGGTTGCTTACCCGGGGGCGTCTCCAGTTGAAATGGAAGAAGGGGTTACTTCCCGTATCGAAGAGGCGGTGCGTGGCATTCCAGGAATATATGAAATAACATCTACTTCATCAGAAAATTCAGCCAGTGTCCAGATTGAAATTACAGGCGAAATTGATATCGATGAAACATTGATCGAAGTAAAAAACGCGGTCGACGGGATTTCGTCATTCCCAACAGCGGCCGAGCGACCGATTGTTTTTAAGCAGCGTACAACCTCGCCAGCCATGCGGCTAATGGTCACGGGTGATGTGGATTTGCTGACCCTGAAAGAGTATGCACAGCAAATCGAGGAAGAATTTCTTTCGTCGGGACTGATTAGCCAGGTGGATCTTTCCGGTTATCCGGCCCTCGAAATTTCGGTCGAAGCCAAAGAGGAAGACCTGTTGCGGTACGGGATTACTTTTAGCCAGTTGCAAAACGCTATCTTGCAAAATAACCGCGATGTTTCGGGGGGACAATTGCGCTCGCAGGAGGAAGAAATGCTTATCCGGCTCCGTTCGCGCAGTGCCGATCCCAATAAAATCGGGAACATCATTGTAAAAGCCAATCCGGATGGAAGTGTGATCCGAATTCGCGACATTGCTGACGTCAAAAGGAAATTTTCGGATACAACCCCGAACAAGGCATTGGAACGGGGCAAGCCGGTAATCCGTATTTCTGTTTCGAAACTGATTTCGGAAGACCTGGGGGATATCGACAGGTACATACGCGATTATGTGACGACATTCAACGATAAAAACAAAGGGGTGAAACTGATCGTTACCCGCTCGTACCTCGAATTGTTGAAGAGCCGCCTGGATTTATTGCTGGTGAACGGCGGGCAGGGGCTGATACTCGTTGTTATCGCGTTGGCGCTAATGCTAAACCTTCGACTTTCATTCTGGGTAGCCTGGGGGATCCCGTCTTCATTCCTTGCCATGTTTATTGTTGCCAGCCTTTCAGGCATCACTATTAATATGATTTCTCTTTTTGGGATGATCCTGGTGATCGGGATTTTGGTGGATGATGGGATTGTGATCGGCGAAAACATCTTCCAGCATTTCGAGCTGGGGAAAAGTCCCATTCAGGCCGCTGTTGACGGAACGGTAGAAGTAATTCCGGCGGTAATAACCTCGGTAACAACAACAGTCGTTGCTTTTTCTCCCTTGTTCTTCATTTCCGGTCAAATGGAAATGATGTACGAGATGGCTTTTATTGTTTGTATGAGCTTGTTGTTTTCCTTGTTCGAGTCTTTTTTCGTTTTGCCGGCGCACCTCGGTAATGCCCATGTGCTAAGCGAAAGAGCTTTGCATGGAAAACAGCGCGGTTTGCGGAAATACATTGAACGTTTTTTTACCTGGTTGCGCGATTATGCTTACGACCGGGTGTTGAAGCTGATCATTGAATGGCGTTATATTGTCATTGCTGTGCCGCTGGCCATGTTCCTGATTACAATGGGACTTTTAGGAGGGCAAATTATTAAAACCACGTTTTTCCCAAGAATGGAGTTTGATTCATTCAATATAAACATTGCTTTTACTCCCGGAGCGGGTGAAAAACAAACGATGGATTATTTGCAGCGGTTTGAAACAGTCGTTTGGGAGGTAAATGATGAATTGAAAAAAGATTATAACGATACGGTTGATATTATTGAGTATTGCACGCTTAATCTTGGTTCGGGATTTGATCACCAGGAAAGCGGTTCGCATACCGGAAACCTGTTTGTTTCTCCACGCAATTCAGAGGAAACAGGAATCAGTTCATATGATATTATTGATCGTGTCCGGAAGAAGATTGGCAAGGTGCCTGAGGCCGTGAAATTTTCAATCGGTGCAAGAGGCCGGTTTGGCGATCCCGTGTCAATCGGTTTGCAATCCCGGAATATTGAGGAGCTTGAACTGTCACAGGATTTTCTGATCAAACGGCTACAGGAAATGCCGCAGCTGAAAGATGTTGTCAATACAAATGCGCTTGGGAAGCAGGAAATTTTGTTGAAGCTGAAGCCAAAAGCTTACATGCTGGGATTCAACGAAGGGACAATCTCGGAACAGGTTCGCCAGGGATTTTATGGCGGACAGGCGCAACGTCTACAGGTTGGCCGCGACGAGCTTCGGATTTGGGTGCGCTATCCGGCTGAAGACCGTGAACGGCTTGGACAACTGGAAAACATGAAAATAAAAGCGGGGGCAGGTGAGTACCCGCTGACCGAGTTGGTCGATTATGAAATGAAACGAGGCCCGGTCAATATTCAACGGTTCAACGGGCGGCGGGAAATCCGTGTTAACGCCGATTTGGTTGATCCGGACGCTTCAGTTACCGAAATACTCGATCAGATAAAAGCTGAAATTATTCCCGACCTGACGTTGAATTACCCCGGTGTTCATGTTGAGTACCAGGGGCAACAACGCGAAAGTCAACGAAATATGAGCGATATGGGTATTCTGTTTCCGCTTGCTTTCCTGGCTATTGTTTTTATTTTGATGATCAATTTCCGATCGTTCGAGCAGCCGCTCATTATTTTGGTGATGATCCCGATCTCGATTCTTGGGGCGATCTGGGGGCATGGCATTCACGGTAAACCGGTTTCGATGCTGAGCCTTTGGGGGATTGTTGCATTGTCGGGTGTTGTGGTGAACGATGCGGTTGTGTTCCTTTCAAAGTTTAACTTGCTGATTGAAGAAGGGTTTAAAATTAAAGACGCCATTTTGCACGCCGGGAAATCGCGCCTGCGCCCGATTATCCTGACAACATTGACCACTTCGGCCGGTCTTTTCCCGATTGTGCTTGAACGTAGTTTTCAGGCCCAGTTCCTCATCCCGATGGCCATTTCGCTGGTTTATGGTGTTGCATTCGGAACATTGTTTATCTTGCTGTTTTTCCCGTCGCTGATCATGGTGTTGAATGATATTCGCCGGGTAACAAGGCAATGGTGGCATGGCCGTCCTTTTGAGCCGGAAGAAGTTGAAATTGCCTTTATCAATGCAAAGCGCAGGTACGCGGGAAAAACACAGGCAGAAATTAAAGCTGATAAAAACGAAAGATATTATGATACGAAATAGTTTGCTGGTACTTTTAATTTTAATGACCGTTTCGGGTTTTGCCCAGCAAGACCTGAGTTTGACCGAAGCTATAAAGATGGCTTTGGAGAATAATTACGATATGAAGATGGTACGGCAGGATCAGCAAATTGCCGAGTTGAAAAATAACTGGGGAACGGCAGGACGCTACCCGTATATCAATTTATCGGCAGAAGCGCGGAATAATTTTAACGATAATTCAACGGAAGATTTTCTACAAAATCAGTATGTCGGTACGGCCAGTGTTAGCTGGACATTATTTGATGGCTTTGCGGTCTGGATCAACAAACAGAAGCTGGAGGAATTGGAAAGTTTATCGAAACAGAATACCGGGATCATGATTGAAGGTACCATTCAGTCGGTTATCCTTGCTTATTATTCTGCCTTGCTTCAGAAAGAGAAACTACAGGTTTATAATGAGGTGATGTCGCTTTCGGAGGACCGGTATACAAAAACAGAACTGCAAAAGGATTTGGGCTCGAAAGTTACTTATGACGTGCTGCAGGCAAAAAATGCCTTTCTGGCCGATAAGTCTGCCTGGATGTTGCAGGGCGTTGCTTACAAAAATGCACTTCGCGACCTTAAATACCTGATGGCCGTACCCAATGATTCTCAGTTTAACCTGACGGATGATTTTTCTGCCATTCCGGTTGAGTATAGCCTTGATTCGTTGAGCACCCAAATGATGGCAAATAACAAGGGGCTTAAAAATCAGTACGTCAATCAGAACCTGTTGAAAAATGCCGTTGCCTTGGCAAAAAGCGATTATTATCCCAGCTTGTCATTTGCAGGTGGTGTTTCCGGGAGCAGGACCGGGGTTGACTACGATGTTCGCGGCATCAGCTGGAATACGGCTGTAAATTATTACGGCAATTTTACGCTGAGTTTTAATTTATTCAGTGGCGGAAACCGGAAACGGGCTTTGAAGATTGCTGAGATTGATCAGCAAATTGGGGATGTTGAATTAGGGCAGATGAAGCACGAATTGGGAAATCAGCTTTCAAATATCTACGAGTTTTACCTGGTTCGGAAAGAGTTGCTTTCGGTGGCAAACGAGAATCTGGCGACTGCTGAATTGAATCTGCAAATCAGCAAGGAAAAATATGAAAGCGGCGCAATCAATTCATTTAATTTCCGCGATGTGCAAAATGTCTATCTGAATGCTGCCCTCCGTGAATTGGAGGCCGTTTATAATTTTATCGACACACACACCTCTTTGCTGCGTTTGACCGGTACAATTATTCAGCAGTATAACTGACCTGGGACGATATCAATTTTATTGAAGCGTTGGGATATTTCGGGAGGGAGATGCTATTCGTGACATACTTCTCCCGGTTTTTATTTGCAGGCAAAATTTACGGCTGCCCGTGCATGTATTTCGGTTGTGTTGAATAGTTTGACCGGTAGGTCAGCTTGCTTAATCAGGAGCGGTATTTCCGTGCAGCCCAGAACGATCCCTTCAGCTCCCTGTTCCCCGAGTTGTTCAATTATGCGAACAAAACGATCTTTGCTCTCTTGGTGAAATTGGTTTAGAAGAAGCTCCTCATTAATACACTGATGGATAAATAGCCGGTCTTCTTCTTCCGGGATGAGGGTGTCTATTCCATGATTGCGAAGTTTGTCGCGGTAAAAATCCATTTCCATGGTGAATTTTGTTCCCAGCAAACCAACCTTTTTCATGTTCTCTGCTTTTACTACTTCGGCAGTGGCATCTGCAATATGGTTCAGTGGGATTCGCAGCGATTGTTCAACCTGTTCCGCATGTTCGTGCAAAGTGTTCGCTCCAAGCAGGATAAGATCGGCGCCTGCCTGTTCAAGCTTTTGCGCCAGGTGTTTCAGCGTTGCCATGACCGATAGTTTGTCATTTCGTTTGTTCATGGCGTCAATATCGGCGTAATTGACGGAATAGATCAGCATTCGTGCCGCATTTAAACCACCCAGTCTTTCATTTGTAAACTGGTTGATAAGCCGGTAATATTCGGCCGTTGAAACCCATCCGGTTCCTCCAATAAGACCAATTGTCCTCATAGCAAATTTTTGTCTGAATGTATGAAAAACAAAAAAGGGCTGCAAGCTGCAACTCATTAAAATATGTGAGTGGTGTTCGTTTGGCAATTCCATCCACCGGCAGGTTTGCCATATTAAAACTATAAAATGAAGATTTGTTTTATTACCTTCGGCATCATTAATAATATTGAGTTGAATTTTCAAAAATAATAGGCTATGAGTGCTGCAAAACCAAAGCGAATAGGAATATTGACTGCAGGAGGCGACTGCCCCGGGTTAAATGCCGCGATCAGAGGGGTTGGTAAAACAGCTATTGTTGAATATGGCATGGAAGTAATCGGGTTCACTGCCGGTTATTCGGGTTTAATTGAAAAAGAGTATGTTGAGCTGAAAGAGTCAAATTTGTCGGGTATACTAACGCTGGGTGGTACCATTCTTGGAACATCGCGTGAAAAGCCATACAAATTTGTAAAAGAAGGCGACAGTGAAAAGCCGGCATTGATCAAACAAAATTATCACGAACTGGGACTTGATGCTCTTGTTTGTATTGGTGGTAACGGAACGATGAAAACAGCCGACAGGCTTCGCGAGGAAGGACTGAACGTTATAGGGGTCCCCAAAACAATAGATAATGATGTGTATGGGACTGATGTAACTTTTGGTTTTGACTCGGCCCTGCAAATTGCAACCGAGGCGATCGACAGGCTGCACACAACGGCGAACTCGCATCAACGGGTCATGATTATTGAAGTGATGGGGCATCATGCCGGCTGGATTGCTTTATATGCCGGGATGGCTGGTGGAGGCGATATTATCCTGCTGCCAGAGTTGGAATACAATATCCGCTCGGTTTGCAAAAAAATTGAAGACCGTTACGAAAGTAATAAACCATATTCGATTGTCGTGGTGGCCGAGGGGGTCGAACATCCAAAAAATACTTCTGCAGCCAGTTATTTGGCCGATGCAATACAAACTTACACCGGCATTGAAACCAGGGAAACCGTTCTTGGGTACATCCAGCGTGGCGGCAGCCCTAGCCCGATGGACCGGATACTTGCAACACGTTATGGCGCTTTTGCTGCCCAATGTATTGCCGAAGGTAACTTTGGAACCATGGTGGCAGTGAAAAACAACGAACTGACAACTGTGCCGTTGAAAGAAATCAGTGATAAACTGAGGCTGGTTGACAAAGACCATCCGCTCATCCAGAAAGCCCGGAAAATGGGCGTGTCCTTTGGCGATGAATATTTGTAGATAGGTTTGCCGGGGCAAGTGCACCTGTTGTAATGATATATCAATATGGCAGAATTTTGGGAATCAAGTTTTAAAGAAATGCAGACCAGCTGGGGATTTGAACCATCTGATTCTGCAATTCTGGCAAAGGATTTTTTCCTACATGAGAATGTAAAGGAAATCCTGATCCCAGGAATTGGCTATGGACGGAATGCAAAGATTTTTTGTGATAATGGATTCAATGTGACGGGAATTGAGATTTCAAAAACCGCAATCGATCTGGCAAAAAAAGAGAATGGCCTTGATCTAAAAATCCACAACGGGTCAGTAACTGAGATGCCATTTGATGAAACCTTGTATGATGGAATATTCTGTTACGCTTTGATTCATCTGTTAAATTCACGTGAAAGGAAAAAGTTTATTAGAGATTGTTTTAATCAATTGAAGCCAAATGGCTATATGATTTTTACAGTTGCGTCAAAAAAAATTTCCATGTATGGAACTGGCAAGCAACTGTCCAAAGACAGATTTGAAATTATGAAATGATTAAACGTGTTCTTTTATGATTTTGATTCTGTAAAAAAGGAATTCGATCAATACGGACTAATTGAATGTTCTGAGATTGATGAGCCGATTAAGCATATGGAGAATGAACCTCCATTAAAATTGATCATGCTAAAATGTAAAAAGATTGCCAAATAGATCATTTTGAAGCCCCGATCAGGGGCTTTTTCATTTCTGGTTATTTCGAAAAGAATATTTTGATGGCAACAATTAACAGTAAGACACTGAATATTTTTTTCAGGATTTTATCGGGCAATTGTATGGCGAAGGCGGAGCCCAGATAAGCACCGATGAAAAACGTGACCGATAAAACAAGGGCCATTTTCCAATTCACGTACCCGTTTTTCCAATAATTGAGCGTAGCAAGCAAAGTGACCGGCGGAAGCATAAAAGCCAAGGCAGTACCTTGCGCCATATGTTGCGAGAACCCAAGGATCAATACCAGCGCCGGGATAACGATAATTCCCCCTCCCAGCCCAAGCGTTCCGCCAAAGAAGCCAGCAGCCAGGCCAATTATAATCAGGATAAGAAATTGTGTCAGTGTCATGGTGCTGCTTATTAGTGGTTAACGTTTTTCAACAGGGGCATTAAACCGGAACCCGATTCCGTGCAGGTTAATGATTTTAATGTTCGGGTCGCTTTTTAAATATTTTCGCAGCCGCGAAATAAAAACATCCAGGCTGCGTCCAAGGTAATAATCATCCGATCCCCAGACATTTTTCAGGATATCGGAACGGCTAAGGACTGCATTGGAATTTTCGCAAAAGTATTTGAGGAGTTCAGCCTCTTTGTAAGTCAATATTCTTTTTTCGTCTTTTGCCTGAAGGGTAAGATTATCAAAATAGAAATCGAAATGCCCCACCTTGCAGCTTTTTATTTCTTCAGGTTCAGCGTTATCCGTTTGGCTTCTTTTCAAAAAAACCTTGATCCGCATCAGCAGTTCTTCCATGCTGAACGGTTTGGTGATGTAATCGTCGCCACCGAGTGAGAACCCGTTAATCTTATCCTCTGTCAACGATTTTGCCGTTAAAAACAGGATGGGAATGATTTGGTTATTTTCACGCACTTTTTTTGCAAGTGAGAACCCATCAAGTTTTGGGAGCATGACATCAAACAGGCACAGATCAAACTCATTTTTTTTGAATGAGTGAAGCGCCATTTCGCCATCTTCAACTGCTGTAACTTTGTATCCTGCTTCTTCCAGGTTGTCACGAATGATAAAATTCAATGTTTTGTCATCTTCAACCAATAAGATTTTTTTACCGGTAAAGTCCATTGTTATTCAGGTATGGTTATTGTAAAAATACTGCCTTTGGGCGAATTCTCATCAACTTCAATTTTCCATTTGTGCCGATCAATGATCTTTTTCACATAGTCGAGCCCCAGTCCAAACCCTTTCACATTGTGTACATTGCCGGTTGGGATGCGGAAGAAGCGACCAAATATTTTTTTACGGTATTCTTTCGGGATACCGATTCCGTTATCCGCAATGCTAACACGGCTTTGTCTTTTTGAATAAGTAAGTGATACTTTGACAAAGGGCACGTCATCGCAATATTTGAAGGCGTTATCGAGAATGTTAAAAATGACATTTGAAAAATGCAGGCTGTCAGCCAATACATATTTTGTTGTCGATGGTTTTTGGAAGTCAATTTGATAGTTGTGTCCGTTTTGGCTGGTTTTGAAGTCCTGTATACATTTTTCAACAAAGGTCCCCAATTCGATTTCCTGTTTGTCCAGATGGATTTTCTTTTTTTCTATGCTGGCCATTTGCAGCACTTTTTCTACTTGCGACGAAAGCCGTTGGGTTTGTTCGCCAATTATCCTTGAGTATTCTTCCAGCCGTTTGGGATGGTTTATAATCTTTGGGTCGGACAGCACCTTTGCCGATAAATCGATTGAGGCAATTGGTGTTTTAAACTCGTGCGTGAGGTTGTTGATGAAGTTTTTTTGTACTTCGCTCAACCTCCTCTGTTTGAATATGACATATAACGTGTACCCGAAAAACAGGATCACGATCAGTAAAAAGCCGTTTATGACATACCACGCGTGAACCTGGCTGCTGTAATATTTCGACCTGTTCGGAAAAAAGACACCGAAATAGTATGTGTACTTTTCGCAGGTAGGCAACGTGCAATTATCTTTCTTTTTTGTTTTTTGTTGATAATGGTTTTCGAAAACCTCATCGTCTGAAGTGCAGCCGTTGTTGCGCTCTGTATGCAGATTCTGGCGATCTAGCGTGTCGTTTTCCTCTTTGAGGGAAATGCCATAGACCATCTGGTTGTTTTCACAATCATAAACCGCATATTCAAAGTCAAGCTCCAGGTTGAATTTTTTAAACTCTTTGATCAGAAAATGTTCCAACAATGCCGGGTTAATCACATCGTTTACATTGACCACATAGTAATTGTTCGAAATCTGGTCAACTGAACTCGAGATGTCATGATTATTTTTGTATCCCTGCGTTTTGGCGTTGTATTCAATCAGGTTTCCTGCAACGTTTTTTAATGCTTGTGTTGCCGATTCGTGAAACTTCTTCTCATTAAAATCAACTGTGTTTTTTAGAAAAAAGAATTGAATCAGTATGATTCCAAGGACTGAAAAAGTTGCCAAAATTATAACGAACCGGATCGTGTTTCTTCCCATTTTCCTAACTGTTCTTGCTTGATAGCCACGAAACTAGTTAATTTTTAATAGAAAAGTATTCATTAACAAATTATTAACAAAAGTTTGTGGCCGTTAACAGCACAAAAAGACAAGCTTTTATAGCTTTGTATTGCGATCCGAGTGATTTTAGGATTGGATGTTTTGGAAAATCAATGCAAAAAATAGTACTGTTATGAAAGTGAAATTTTTATTATTCGTTCTTCTAACTTTTTTTATCGCAGGTTCTGCGGTGGCGCAATCTTCAGAGGCAAAAATCGTGTTTGACAATATTGAACATGATTTTGGGACCTTCAAAGAAAATGCCGGTTCTCAGTCGTACAATTTTGGTTTTGTAAATAAAGGTGGAACTCCTTTGATCCTGAGTAATGTACAGGCGTCTTGTGGTTGTACTACCCCCGAATGGAGTCAAAAACCAATTGCTCCGGGAGAGAAAGGTTTTATAAAAGTGAGTTATAACCCTCAAAACCGGCCGGGACCTTTCAATAAAACAATCACAGTTTCAGCAAACGGTGAGACTCCCAGAACAATCCTGCGAATCAAAGGTGTAGTTGAACCACGCCAGAAGACGAATGCAGAACTGTATCCACGGGAAATAGGGCCTGTTCGTGCAAAATCAAACCACATTGCTTTTGTGAAAATCAAGGAAAACGAAGTATTGACCGATAGCCTTGAGATCATCAATGATTCGGATAAACCGGTTAGCCTTGATTTTAAGACACCACCAAGTCATTTAAGTGTGAAAGTTGTTCCTTCAGTTTTGAAGCCACATGAAAAAGGTGAGATTATTGTGACTTATGATGCCGGGAAACTCGACTCATACGGTTTCGCTATGCACCGGATTTATTTGAATGTAGACGGAAAAGCAGATTACCGGAACTCAATCGGGGTATCGGCAACCATTGAAGAAGACTTTTCAGCATTGACCCCGGAAGAGCTTGCAAATGCACCAATCGTATCGTTTAATGAAGAATCACATGATTTTGGTGATATTAAAGAAGGCGACAAAGTTGAATGTACGTTCATGTTAAAAAATGTTGGGAAACGCGATCTGATTATTAGGAATGTGAAAACATCGTGCGGCTGTACTGCCGTGACCCCTGAAAAGAAAGTGGTATCGGCAAATGAAAGCGTTCCTCTGAAAGTAACATTTAATTCACACGGAAAACGCGGACGCCAAAATAAGGCGATTACTGTGATCACTAACGATCCGAAAAATCCGACAACCATCCTCCGGGTTTCTTCAAATGTTGGAACCGCCGGATAAATTTGTTCGGGGAAAGATATACACAAGCCGGTTCATTTTTTTGGATCGGCTTATTTTTTTTATCATGACCGAAGTTTTACCTTCGTGAAAATTTTTATGATGATTGCAGACAGGGAACATCAGCATGTAGAAAATGACGGACAATACAAAGGGTTGTCAGTCAACAGCGGTATTGATCAGCCCGAATCGTTTAATGAAAATTCAATTCAACGTTTTCTGAAAAATAAACGGAAAGCGCTGCTGACAGCCGATGAATATGTTGCCGGAATATTGAACGGAAATATCACCCTGCTAAGCCAGGCCGTAACCCTAATCGAAAGTTCGAAAAAGGAACATCAGGATATTGCCCAGGAAATCATCCTGAAGTGTTTGCCCCATAGCGGAAAGTCTGTCAGGATTGGGATCACGGGGGTTCCCGGGGTTGGGAAGAGTACTTTTATCGAGTCGATGGGGAAGTACATTACCACGCAAGGGCACAAACTGGCGGTGTTGGCAATCGATCCCAGCAGCGAACGTTCAAAAGGGAGCATCCTGGGCGATAAAACCCGCATGGAAGAATTGTCTTCCGATCCGAATGCGTACATCAGGCCTTCCCCCTCAGCCGGATCGCTTGGCGGTGTTGCCCGCAAAACCCGCGAAACAATTATCTTGTGCGAAGCTGCCGGTTTCGACGTTATTTTTATTGAAACGGTTGGGGTTGGACAAAGTGAAACGGTTGTGCATTCAATGGTCGATTTCTTTTTATTGCTGATGTTGGCTGGTGCCGGCGATGAGTTACAGGGAATCAAACGGGGCATCATGGAAATGGCCGATGCCATCGCGATCAATAAAGCCGATGGCGATAATGTTGACCGAGCCGACCTGGCGCGGGTTCAATACATGAACGCCTTGCACTTGTTCCCGCCAACCGATTCCGGGTGGGAACCCAAAGTATTGACCTGCTCTGCCATTAAAAAGATTGGCATCGATAATCTTTGGAAAACGATAAATGATTACCTTGCCACGGTGAACGAAAGTGGTTACTTTCAGTCGAAAAGGAATGAACAATCCAAGTTCTGGATGTACGAATCGATAAACGATCAATTGAAAGCAAGCTTTTATCAAAATAACAAAATCCGCGAAATGTTGACGGATCATGAAAGCAAAGTATTGAGTGAAGAGATGAGCTCATTTGCTGCGGCGAAAAAATTATTGGAAGCATATTATAAAACTCGAAAAGAAAAAGAATGAAAAACTTACCCTTGCTGTTTGCTGTGATG
Source organism: Mangrovibacterium sp. (assembly GCA_050298035.1). GTDB lineage: Bacteria > Bacteroidota > Bacteroidia > Bacteroidales > Prolixibacteraceae > Gaoshiqia. Next base: position 25,234 of record JBNKTK010000044.1, read on the forward strand.
ATTATACTGGCAGCATGCCAAACTAACTCCACGAAATACCGGATTTCCGGGACTATTGCCGGTGCAGATTCCGGGAACGTTTATCTTGTTAAAGCCGAAGGTGGTCAGGCAATAGTGTTAGATACTGCAAAACTTGAAAAAGGAGCCTTCTCCTTTGAAGGCGAAGCCGGTGTCCCCGAAATGCACTATCTGCGTTTAAACGAACGGGATTATTTCGCTCAGTTCTTCCTCGAAAATTCGAAAATCAATGTAGAAAGTTACAAGGACAGTTTGCGAGCAACAAAAGTAACAGGTTCACCAACAACCGATATTTTTAACAGTTATGTGGAAGAGGTGAACAAGCTTGGTGAAAAAATGAAAGAATACCAGGCGCAATATAGCCAGGCAATTGCATCGGGCAATGAGCAGGAAGTTGAGCGGATCAAAGTTGATGTGGAAGCTGCATCGGATAACATGCTGGTTTATGCAAAGAATTTTGTGCGTGAAAACAATAAGTCGGCTGTTGCTCCTTTTATTGTCTTGTCACAATTAGCCGGGCAATTGAAATACGAAGAACTGAAATCTCTTGTCGATACACTTTCGGCAGATCTTAGTGAGTCGGTTTATATGAAACAATTGAACGAAATTATTGAAGTTCAGGGAAAAACTGCGGTTGGAGTTGAGGCTCCCGATTTCACGATGAACGATCCGGAAGGAAACCCGATCACCCTGTCTTCTCTGCGCGGAAAATATGTGTTAATTGACTTCTGGGCTTCCTGGTGTGGCCCGTGCCGTCAGGAGAACCCCAATGTTGTAGCCGCTTATAACGAATATAAAGACAAGGGGTTTGATATCCTGGGCGTGTC
>JBNKTK010000045.1:0-25603 GCA_050298035.1 Mangrovibacterium sp.
CAGGGCGGCCTGGAAAGGTGGGAAATGCACGTTGCGCAATTGTGCTTCGGATAAGTAGACCGGATCATAATCGCGCCCGCCTTCCGAAGCGCCGTACCCGGCAAAATGCTTGGCGCAGGCCGAAGCTTTCAAATAACGAGAGTCAGTTCCCTGGATACCTTTAATAAAAGCAACTCCCATTCGTGAAGTAAGATACGGGTCTTCTCCGTATGTTTCTTGCCCGCGACCCCAACGAGGATCCCTGAAAATGTTGACATTTGGAGACCAGAATGTGAGCCCCAGGTACTGCACCCGCCTGTCTTTAGCAACTGCCAGGTTGTATTTTGCCCTTGCTTCAGTAGAGATGACATCTCCGATCTGATTGACAAGTTTGTCATCGAAGGTTGCAGCAAGCGCAATTGCCTGCGGGAAAATGGTAGCTTCACCGGCACGGGCTACTCCATGCAAGGCTTCATTCCACCAATTATATTTAGGAATATCCAGCCTTGGCACCCCTCCGTTGTTGTATCCCAACAAGGAAATTTTTTCATCAATACTCAAGTCATCCAATAATAAAGAAACGCGCTGATCAACAGGCAAAGCACTGTCTCTCCATTTTGCTTCCTGCGCCGACAAGTTCGGTTTAAAAGAAGCTATAAATAGGAATGCCAACACAATGCCGGCTACTCGTAATTTCGTCATAACAAAAAGATTAATGAACCCCCGAATACAGGTACGACTTAATATTCTCGCGGGTAATCACCTCCAGCGGAAACAACTCAGTAACGGGTGGTTGTTTTTTAAACAATAGAAAATTAACAAGATGGCTAACTCCCATAAATGCCTGTCTGCGTGGATTTTGGTTAATCAGAAAATTTATGACCCCATCATACATGTAATGAATGTTATCTTTCAGCAAATCATACCCCACAAGGACAAGGTCTTTATGTCCGTATTTATCCAAAACAGCAGCAGTCAAATAAGAACCTTTTGAAGTCGAAACAAAAATCCCTGAAATGTTATCCCGATTGACAACGTTTAACAATTCTCGATCAAAATCAGACTCATTGTAAGTCCCAAAGTCATAACTGATAATGTTAAAATCATCCAACCGGCTATCTGTGAAATAATCCCGAAAACCACGCTCTTTCTCCTTAAGGTGAACGGCATTCTGGATATCTTCATAAATGTGGAGGACAGCAACGTTACCGGGTGACTTCATTTTTGTAGAAAGCATCTCTGCCCCTACCCTTCCACTCTGATACAAATCCTGTCCAATAAAGCTTATTGGCTCTGCTTCGGGGATGTTGGTATTGAACAAGACATATGGAATTCCTTTTGTTTTCAGTATATCAAAGAATTCCAATGCCTCTTTGTGAAAAATAGGCGCAATCAGAATACTGTCAGGCTGATATTCCAGTACTTTCTCAGACACAACCTTGAAAGAAGACTTTTGATACAAGTTAAAATAGAAAGATTCAATACGGACATTATACTGCGCCCAATCCTCTTTAGCCTTAAAAATTCCGGCACCCGATTGTCTCCAATAATCATCCAGTGCCGGATCAGGAATGAGGGCCGCAATTTTATAAATTCTATTTGCCCCAAGTGTACTGGCAATCAGGTTTGGTTTATAACCAGTCTGCTCAAGGGCTTCCATGACTTTCTTGAGCGCCTTTTCTGAGATTTTACCTCTTTTATGCAAAACCCGGTCAACAGTCGCCACCGACACACCTGCCATTTCAGCAATGTCTTTTATCCTAACATTTTTGTACTCTGACATAAAAAATTTTCATCAAAAATAGTTAAACAATGGCAAAAAGTTTGGTATTTCAAAAAGAACATGCACATCAATCAAACATGCACCGTTGAAACATACCCACAACACAAAAAGCAGCTCTCTAACTTGTTCCGACAAAGGCATTTTTCAAAAATCCGTACGTGAACACATGCTAAAAAACACAATATCACAACAAACAACTGAAAATTAATATTTTGACATTTCAAAAGAGGAAATCACATTATCCTCATAGTGTTTGCGCACACAAATATATATCATTTATTTGTTTTTTCAATTTATTAACCTACTTTTACAATTCCATAAGCCATTAAAAATGCGAAAACACTTCTTAACATTAAATAAAAAAGCATTAAAAAAACAGGCTTATTACACTTGTTAGAAGAAATTTACAAGGTAAAACCAGATAAAAAGATTCGTTTATGTTATTTATAAAAAGAAAAACAACTCAACAAAGAAATAATGTGTGCGGAAACACTAGATTATGGAGAAAACAAATATAATTTCATGAATAGAAAAGTAATCACCATCTATTAAAACAGTAATCTATGAAAAAGTTACCAATTTTTATTTTAGTACTTGTCCTTTTAACCAATGTGCATGCAATGGCACAGACGTTAACTGGACGCGTGATCTCTGATGGAGACAACCAACCCCTCCCCGGTGTTGCTGTTGTTGAAAAAGGTACCAACAACGGTACTGCAACTGATATTGATGGTCAGTTTTCATTGAAACTTAATGACCCGCAGGAAGCTATCCTGGTTTTTTCATTTATTGGCTATGAAAAACAAGAGATTCCAGTAGCTGGAAGAACTTCGTTAGATGTCGCACTAAAGAGCTCGGATATTGCCGTAGACGAAGTCGTTGTTACCGCTTTGGGGCTGAAGCGAGAGAAAAAGGCATTAACTTATTCAGCACAAAATGTCTCTACTGATGAGCTCGGAGAGGCTCGATCACTAAACGTGATCAACTCCCTCTCTGGGAAAGTTGCCGGATTGAGTTTCTCTACGACCGGAAGTGGAGTTGGTAGCTCTTCAAGAGTTACACTTCGCGGAAATAGGTCCCTTACCGGAAACAACCAGCCACTATTTGTAATAGATGGTGTCCCGATGGATAATAATGTAGCATCGACACCATCAGCCGATATTGGCGGAACGACAAGTTTTGACGGTATTTCAAATATTAACCCAGAGGATATCGAATCGATGTCTGTTCTGAAAGGGCCTTCAGCAGCGGCACTATATGGAACTCGCGCTAGCAATGGGGTAATCATTATTACAACAAAAAAAGGGGCATCAGGACAGGAAGCAAAAATTTCGGTTTCTTCGAATCTAACGTTTTCTGAGGCATATGATTTACTTAACCAACAGAACCAATATGGTCAGGGTAGTACAGGAGTTTACGATCCGAAAAGCAGATTGAGTTGGGGACCAGAAATGACAGGTCAATCAGTTTCAGCTTGGCAGCTGGTACACAATCCTGATTATTCAGGTCCAGCGACGTATTCTTTCTCCCCTCAACCTGATAACTCAAAGAGTTTTTTCGAAACAGGCTATAACTGGGCAAAAACAGTTTCAGCTTCTATGGGTAATGACAAAACCCAAGGGTATTTCTCATATACTAACACAGAAGCTAAAGGTATTGTAAAAGGAAATGAACTTGACCGACACAACCTCAATTTACGACTGACCAGCAATCTAACAAAAAAGTTAAGTTTAGATGCCAAAACAAACTTCATTTCCCAAAAAATTGACAATCCGCTAAACACAGGTGAATCGTCTGTCGGAGAGGCTGTTTACACAATGATCAGAAGTATGCCTTTTGAGCAGTATAAAGAGTTTGAATACACTGATGCAGCCGGTCAGTTGAGATACAACTATCCTGATCCAAATATTGTAGGTGGTGCCGGAGGGAACCCTTACTGGTATGCACTTAGAAGTCCCAGAATCGACGAAAGAAACAGATTCATTGGTTTTGCTTCCTTAAAATATGACTTTACAAATGATTTAAGCTTGCAGGTAAGAACTGGGTTAGACCAGGCAACTAATAAGTCAAAAGTATCACGTTATGCTTCACTATCTGTAATAGGTAATGATTTTGGCAGCTATTCAGAAATAATCGGCGAGACAATGGAGTTAAACTCAGACTTCCTTTTAGCCTATAAAAAAGATCTTGGTGACTTTAGAGTAGGTGCAAACATTGGAGGTAATGCATTGTATCAAAAACGTACTGCTCTAGATAGTGGAGGTCGATTAAGTAGAAGAAACTTTTTTGCAATAAGCAATCTTTCGACTGTTAACTCCAACTCAGATTTTTATAAGAAGAAAATACATTCGCTTTACGGGTTTGCTCAGTTGGCCTTCAAAGAGTACTTATTTTTAGATGTAACAGCTCGCAATGACTGGTCTTCAACGTTACCTGCCGATAACAGATCTTACTTTTATCCTTCAGTGGGTCTTACGAGTGTTATCAGCGATATGGTGGATATTAAATCTGATGTGTTGACATTTTTGAAAGCAAGAGGATCATATGCAAAAGTAGGTAATGATACCGATCCTTATCGTTTAAGTAACCAGCTTCTATATTATGGTTTTAATGGAGGCGTAGTTCAGTCTTCTACAATGCTTAACAATTCAGAGCTTAAGCCAGAAATTTCTACTTCCACTGAGTTTGGTTTGGATGCTAGGTTCTTCCACAACAAAATTGGACTGGATTTTACATGGTTCAAGACCAATACCGAAAACCAGATTTTTACAATTAATGTCCCTGAGTCATCAGGATTTGCCAAGCAAGTGGTGAACGGCGGAGAAATTGAAAACAAAGGTATTGAGTTAGTTTTGAATGCAACAGTTTTAGAGCGTGGAGATTTTGCATGGGATATTACAGCCAACTATTCCAGCTACAACACCAAAGTGCTCAGCATCATGGAAGGAAGGGATGAATTGTCAATCACAACCGGATATGAACGACTTGCTCAAACTATTGTAAAAGAAGGTGGTGAGTATGGGGATCTTTATATCAGAGGATTTAACCGTACCGATGATGGTCAAATCATTGTGAATGAAGAAACAGGCTTACCTGAGTTTACTTCCGGGTTCGACATTCTTGCAGGAAATTTTAATCCGGACTGGACAGGTGGTATCCAAAACAAACTTACCTATAAAGGCTTATCATTAAGCTTCCTGGTTGATTTCAGAATTGGTGGCGAGGTAATTTCATACAGCCAGGCAAGAATGGCAGGAGTTGGAGCAAGCGATATCACACTTAACGGCAGAACTAATGGGTTCGTAGTAGAAGGTGTAAATGTAACACGTGATGATAACGGAAACATTACTTCAACTACACCAAACTCAACGTCTGTTCTCGCTGAAGATTACTGGACACAAGTTGCAAGCAGGGATCCAAGATCCGCAGAAGATTTTGTTTTTGATGCCACCAATATTAGACTTAGAGAATTGGTATTAGGTTATTCTTTGCCGAAAAGTGTTCTAGGTAATGGTCCTTTCGCTGGCATAAACATTTCATTTGTTGGAAGAAACCTCTTTTTCTTTACAAACAAAGCTAAATACTTTGATCCTGAACAAAGTGTAGGTGTTGGAAACCTTCAGGGGATCGAATCATTCAATATCCCTACTACACGGGACTTCGGATTTAATGTGAAATTTGATTTTTAAAAAATTGATGATATGAAAAATATTGTAGTTAAATTATTCGCGGTAGTATTACTCATATATGTATCGGGATGTACTTCAGATTTTGATGAAGTAAATACAAATCCTAATACACTTACTACAGACCAGTTGGATGCCTCAATGGCAGGTCCTTCATTTGCCAATGCTTTGTACAAGGGAACAGGTAACGCTTCCTGGAGTATCCCTGGAGATGATTATGGTACATATGGGTTGGCCACCATGCTTCATTCCATGCTTTTTGTGCACTATTTCTCTGCAGGTAGCCCAGGATGGCAAACAGAACGAAATGGCATTAATGATGGCTGGAGAAGCCGGGGATGGTTACGCTTTTATACACTAGCCGTGCCTTCACTTAGAAATGCATATACAGCAGCAGAAGGAGATGCTGAAGCATTGGCGATCCTTGATATATGGAAAGTGTACATGTTCCATCGGTTTACTGACTCATGGGGACCTGTTCCTTACTCTCAAGCTGGTATCGGTGGTTCCAGTGTACCTTACGATTCTCAGGAATCAATGTATGATGATTTCTTTAATCTTCTGACTGCAGCTAATAGTACATTAAGTTCTGCTTCTGGTACTGTTGGTATTTTTAAAGATTACGATGCCGTGTACGGTGGCGACGTTGAGATGTGGAGAAGGTTTGGTAATTCGTTGAGATTGAGGTTAGCATTGCGAATTTCGGATGTTGATGCTGCTAAAGCAAAAACTGAAGCAGAAGCAGCTGTTTCAGCCGGGGTGATTGAATCAAATAATGGAAGTGCTTATTATCATGTAACTTCAGATACCTATAATAACTTTGTTGATGTCGCCCGCTACTGGGGTTTTTATATGTCTGCTGACTTAGAAAGTATCTTAAAAGGGTATAATGACCCACGTTTGGCTACCTGGTTTAGTCCTAATTCAAACGGGAACTTTGTTGGCCAACCTAATGGTGGCGCTACTACCAGAAACTGGAGTACTGATACAATAAGTTTGACCAATCAGGAAACTACATTTGGAGACCCAAACACAAAAGACATCGAAGTCATGATGGCTGCTGAATCATTCTTTAACAGGGCCGAAGGTGCATTGAATGGATGGAATATGGGAAATAACGCCCAGTCATTATATGAAGAAGGTGTCCGTATGTCTTTGCAGCAATGGGGAATCACAAATGCCACGACAATTAATACTTATATTGCCGGTACAACGACTGCAACAGCACCGACTTTAGTAGCTGAGTATACAGCAGCAGGTCATAGTGCAACTCCTCCGGTTGATGTACCTGTTTCCTGGGGAAATACTGAATCTGCTCAACGAAAACAAATCGCGGTTCAGAAATACCTTGCTCTTTTCCCGGAGTCTTGGGAAACATGGTCTGATCTTAGAAGAAGCGATGCAGATATTTTGTACCCATTACTTACAACTGAGGATCCTGAAGTAGGTACTGGATTAATGAAGAGGCTAACTTATGTGCCGAATGAATATAGCACAAATAAAGATGCCGTTGACGCAGTTGTAAGCACACTCCCTGGAGGTGAAGACAAAGGCAGTGCAAGAGTTTGGTGGGATGCTCAATAATAGCAGTATCATTTAATTATGCAATATAAGAGGCTATCTCAAAAGAGATGGCCTCTTTCATTTTCTGCGAAGAGTGAAAAAAATTGAAAGTTTCCAATCTTCGTTTTTAACGACTTACAGCAATTTGGCATCTTCAGGCATGACAAGTAACTTGCCCTTTCTGAAAAAACCGATCGAGTCCCAAATAAATGGAAAACCAAAAATACGATCAGAAAAAAACAAGTCAGGGAGCAAATAAAAAACCGTCCCAAAAACTTGTTTTGAGACGGCCTCCTGTTTTATCTTTAGATTTCATGTTCCAACCAGGTAAACTATTCATGAAAATACAACAGCTATTCCTCTTTCTAGTACTCTACATAACCGGAAATCAAACAATTGTTGCTCAAACCGGAAGCACGGCCGAACCTGTCCGTTACATTGGTGGCGTTTCTATTGATCCTTCAAAACATGAAGGCGGGCTGCGCTATGCCATTGGTGTTGAAAATATTCAAACGATGCGCGCCAACCGGACTCACCCCGAATACAGCGATGATTGCGGATGGACATACAATCACGCCTCCAATCTGGCTTACTGGAACGGGACATTCTACCAGCAATACCTGAGCAACCCGGTGGATGAACATGTCCCTCCCGGACAAACATTACTGATCATATCAAAAGACGGACGAAACTGGGAAAAGCCACAAGTTATATTTCCGCCCTATCAGGCACCCGAAGGCGTTCAAATACCTGATGGCTACACGGGATACATGATGCACCAACGGATGGGCTTTTATGTTGCACCAAACGGGCGCCTACTGACCATCGCATTCTACGCACACAGCGAGCACCCGTTTAAAGAGGGAGGCATTGGTCGTGTTGTCCGCGAAATATACAAAGACGGCAGTTGGGGTCCAATCTATTTTATTCGTTACGACAGCCATACCAACTGGAATGAAACAAATACCAGTTACCCCTTTTACAAATCATCTCCTGATGAAGGCTTCATCAGCGCATGCGACTCATTACTGGCAGATAAGTTGAAAACATTACAATGGTGGGAAGAAGACAATGGCCTTGACGGGTTCTACTCATTCAAAAAATCGCAACAGGCATTGTCATGGTACCACCGGAAAGATGGTAAAATAGTGGCACTGTGGAAACACTCCTACTGCGCTTTATCTGATGACAGAGGAACCACATTTTCTGATCCTGTAAAAGCCAACACGCTGGTTATGTCGGGAGGAAAAATGTGGGGACAACAAACCGAAGACGGCAAATACGCCATTTCGTATAACCCGATTGACCAAACTGAATATCGCTACCCCATGGGTATAATCACATCTGATGACGGCATTGTTTTCGACAACCTGCTACTGGTACAGGGCGAGCTGCCTCCTCGACGGTTCTTTGGACGGTGGAAAGACTTTGGCCCCTGCTACATGCGCGGAATAACCGAAGGGAATGGCAATCCACCGGGCACCGACATGTGGATGACTTACAGTATGAACAAGGAAGATATTTGGGTTTGCCGCATCCCAACTCCAATCAGGTATAAAATTGAAACCGATGTGGAAGATCATTTTGATGACATGGTCGAAAACGGAAACATCATCGATTGGAATATTTATTCCCCCAAGTGGGCGCCGGTAAGCTTAAAAAAACTACCCGACAATAATGTCTGTCTCCGGTTGGAAGATCGCGATGCCTGCGACTATGCCCGGGCAGTTCGTGTCTTTCGGGAAGGAACCAAAATCACCGCCTCGTGGAAAGTAATGGCCGTCAGTACGGACACAACCCAATTCGATATCGATATTAGCGATCAGTTTGGCAACAGTCCCGTACGGATTAGTTTTGACAAAGACGGTTATCTGAAAACATCAGGTGGTAGCCGGACAAACAAACTTCTGCAATACGAAACCAACAAGTGGTATTCATTCAAAATTGAAATTGATGCCAGTGACCTTGGCAACTACTCGTTATTTGTTGACGGACAACCATTGATTGAGCATGCACCTTTTATCATGGCTGTCAAATCACTGGAGCGGATTTCCTTCAGGACTGGCCCATACCGGGACTGGCCCAACAGGAAAACACCAAACCAGGAAAAATATCCACCACTTGCCGGTGCAGATGAACCTCAACCACTTACTGTTTTCTTGATTGACGATGTTGAAATAAAGACGGCTCAATAAAGAACCAAAATAAAAGCGAAAAGGCCATCAAATAAATTGAATGGCCTTTTCTTTGTAAAACAGCGATTGGTTACGCTATAAGCTGGTTTTCTTCCCCTACTTATTTTTTTGTGTACTTACTTTCAAATAACGCTGCCGCTCCTACAAGTGCAGTTTTCGACAATTCATTCTTACGGATAACAAGACCTTCCATTGCCTTTTTATAGGGGAAAGTATTCACGGTATCCCACATGGCCTTTTCCCACAAATGGAATGATTTTCCGACTGATCCACCAATAAATATAGCTTCAGGGGCCATGACATAAAGAATGGTTTTCACCAGGTTCCCAATGTGATGTCCAAGTTCTTCAAACATTTTAATACTTTGAGCATCGTTGTCCATTGCCTGTTTATAGGCTTCGTCACCTGATATCTGATACTTTGTTTTGAAAAACTTACCACTGCAGTATGTTTCAAAATCAGCATCAAGATAAGGTAATCCACCCACTTCACCAGCACCGGCATAAACTCCTGAATACAGCGATCCGTTAATAATGATCCCCGCTCCCACTCCAGTTCCGAGGCTTAAGCCAACCAGGCTCGAAAACGATTTTCCCTCGCCATAAACTTTTACACCAATGGCAAGACAATTAGCATCGTTCGTAATATAAACCGGTTTCTTAAAATGGTCACTCAGGCGGGTTTTCAAGTGAACTTCAGTCCACGAAGGAATATTGTTTACCGAAAAAATAATACCGTTTTCTTCATCAATCAATCCGGGTGCACCAATCCCGATACCAATGGCATCCTGATAACCCGGCAGGCTTTCAATCCCATCTATGATGAATTGTACTACCTCTTCCTGGGTACCCTCTGCCGGTGTTTTCAATTTGATACTGTGTTCAATCGTACCCTCCTGAAGGATAGCGATACTAATTTTCGTTCCACCAATATCAATTCCAATAATTTTCTTCTCTTCTAACATCAGCCTTTCTAATTAATATTACCTTTTCTCTGTTTAACTTTCTCTATTTCTCCGAGGTCATTTCCAATACCAACTCCCCACCAGCCACGATATCCTGGTATGAGATCATGTTCTTGGTATATGGTTGGCCATTCAGTGTTTTTGATTTGATATACTTATCATTAACACTATTTCCTATTGTTTTTATGATGAAGGTTTTTCCTTCGGGAAGATGGATTGTTGCTTCATCGAGCACCGGGCTGCCAAATACAAACTCGCCGCTTGCAGGATGCACCTGGTAAAAGCCCATTGCCGAAAGCACATACCAGGCAGACATTTGCCCTACATCTTCGTTGCCAATCAGTCCATCGGGTTTGGTAGTATAAAATTCTGTCATGATCTTACGGACAAGATCGGCCGTTTTCGCAGGTTCACCTTCCAATGCATACAAATAAGCAATATGGTGGCTTGGCTCGTTCCCATGGGCATATTGGCCTATTAGGCCGGTAATGTCATTGGAGGCGTGCTCGCCCATATCACCTTCGGCAGCAAAAAATTCATCCAGTTTAGCCAGAAATTTCTCTCGTCCGCCCATTAACTCAACCAAGCCATCCACATCCTGCGGCACCAGCCAGGTGTATTGCCATGAGTTTCCCTCACAAAAATCATCGCTGCGATGTTTGGCTTTAAACGGATCAAACGGTGTGCGCCATTCCGTTTCGGACAAGCGACCGCGCATGTACCCAACAGAAGTATCAAAGTAATTCTGGTAGTATTTGCCCCGTTTTTCAAAATAGCTAAAATCGTCCGCCTTGCCCAAATCTTTTGCAAACAGGGCAATGCAACCATCGCTTACAGCATATTCCAATCCTTTGGCTACAGTCTCAACATCCGAGTCTGCTGGCATAAAACCTTTTTCTTTCACATAGCTGATCCCGCGTTCGTCACCCATTGCAGTTGCCATTACGGCATGATAGGCCCGTTCAGCATCAAAGCCCTTAAATCCTTTGCAATAGGCATCAACAATTACCGGAACTGCGCTGTAACCAACCATACAGTTGGTTTCGTTGCCCATCAGGTGCCAAACAGGTAACTTGCCTTGCTGGTCAAAAATATTCAACATCGTATTCACAAAATCATTCACACGGTCAGGTTCAACCAGCGTGTATAGCGGATGGGCTGCACGATAAGTATCCCACAAGGAGAAAGTAGTATAGTTCACAAAAGTCGTGTCGCGGTATATTTTTCGGTCGCTCCCGCGGTAATCGCCATTTACATCCTGAAAAACCGAAGGGGCAATCATGGTATGGTACATCGCTGTATAGAACTTGGTCAAAGTACTGCGGTCACTGCTTTTTGCAGTTACATGGGCTAGCTCACGGTTCCATTTCAGGTTCGCATCAGCAACAACCTGATCAAAGTCCCATCCGGGAATTTCGGTCTGCATATTTTCAAGGGCATTTTCTGTACTCACCGGAGAAATGGCTACTTTGGCAAGCACCAACCCATTTTCAACAACTCCAAAATCGAGGTCTGCCTTCAGCTTTTGGGCGGTTAATTCATTTCCTTCCTGAACTTCGTCATCTGCATACAGGGCAACCGATTTTACGGGCTTTGAGAAAACAGCCGCAAAATAAATCCGTTGATCTTCAGCCCAGCCTTTCGAGTACCGATAGCCGGTCAGCAAGGTGTCATTTTCAAGTTTCACCGAAGCTTCAACCGGAGCATCCCAGCCAATCCCGCGAACCAGGTTTATAAGAATGTGTGCATCATCGGTGCCTGAAAAAAAATATTTATGAAAACCGGTTCGCTCGGTAGCCGTCAACTCTGCCTTCACCTTGTAGCGGGGTATTTCAACCGAATAATAACCCGGTTTTACCACTTCATCAGCGTGTGAATATTTTGCCAGATAACTTTCATCTTGTTTTTCAACAGTTCCGGTTGCAATCGGGTAATTGCCTGTAACCGGCATAAAAAGGATATCACCCAGGTCACCAATCCCGGTTCCGCTCAGGTGGGTATGTGCAAATCCAATCAAAGTTGAATCGGAATAATGGTAGCCGGAACACCAGTCCCAGCCTTCGGTAATGTTGGTTGGCCCAAGCTGAACAGCCCCGAACGGGACGTTGGCGCCAACAAAAACGTGTCCATGAAAACCGGTTCCAATATACGGGTCAACATATTGAACCAAGTCAGGTAAAACTTCACCTGTTTTTGATTTTTCAGCAGAACAAGCTACAAACAAATAACTTACAGCAGCAATTCCACAGAAAAAGGTTATATATTTCAACAGCTTCATAACAAATCGTAAAAATTAGCAGTTGGTTTAATCGATATGCAAAGATACATTTTATAATACAAATGTGTACGCACACACGAACAATTTAAAGTTAAATAATCAATAATAACAGCGAATTAATATCCCAGGCTCCATCCTATTGTTTGACCAGAAATCACCGCGGAAAAAAAGAATAAAGCACTCATCAGTCAAACAGGAAACAGAACACTTCACATCCTGACATTTAATTGACTACCTGCCACTTCAATCTTCAATTTGAGAGTCTTTACCTTCCGTCACTAACTTTTGACAAAACGCTCAAAACCTCCTCATTCATCTTCCCGAAAAAGGAAATCCCCGAGGCCCCATTTTCAATTGCAGCCCTAATCCCGGTTTCCAGTTCCTTCCCTGATTTAAAATCAGGCAAAAAAATGCCTGCATACAAGGGGAAGCGATCACAGAGAAAGTGAATTCCTTCGGCAACAGCCGCTCCAATCCAGGCTGGTTGTTCACCATAAAAACCATGATAAATCATCGGGCAAACTCCGTCCAGATTCCAGTTTGTCCAATCCTGGCGCACCAGACGCCGTGCCACTTCAGGTGTTGGGAAGACAGCTGCTGTTACCGGTTTCCCTTTCGCATGTGCCACCTCTGCCAACTGGTTTACCACATTGGTAATGCGGTCGTAACGGTATTGTCGCCAGGACAAGATCTGATCCGGATATTCCAGATCCAACGGATCAACTCCGTGCATTTCCCGGTACTTTGTCCGGCAGGTTTCGCAATAACAGAAATCATATTCCGGCAACTCCTTTTGTTGGACAATTCCGTAATTCTGCCACAAGTTTACAGGCAAAATGACATCGCAATAACGCACATAATCCAGGTGAATGCCATCCACATAATCTTTTTCGACAATTCGTTCCACCTGTTCTTTCAAATACGCCTGCACTTCGGGTTTCGAAGGACAAAGCCAGCGGTAATAGCTGACATACGGCGGTTTCACGGCGCAGGAATCTCCGCTTCGGTTCACAGCGTACCAATCGGGGTGATTGTCGAGCAAATCCTTCTCGACGCGGTTCATTGTCCACATCCAGCGATGCGTTTCCAAGCCGGCCTTTTTTGCCAAACGAAAATGCTTTTCACTGTCATTTTCGAAGAATATGCCCCGGATGCCTGCCTCAAAATATCGTTCAAATCTATCGTTCAGGGACTTTTCGTCATCTTTCGTGTCTGGGTTCTCCCACACCCAGTGCTTTAAACCGACCGGTTTCTGGTCTTTGACCGTTGCCGTTCCAAATGAATTTTTCATTCCCGCGAATCCAATCCCGGCCAACAAAGATGATTTGATAAAGTCCCGTTTCTTCATTTATCCCTATTTGTCAATTTTTTGGAATAAGCCAGTATCATTCAGCCGATATACAGCTCCGTCAGTAGTTTTTGCCATAATGGTAAACTGGAGATCGGTAGATTGCATTGAGATTTTGTAGCCCGCATTGTTTTCCGCAGGAATTTCAAGTGGCAAGCCAAGTTCCTGCATATTGGCGGCAAAACGTCCTTTTTTCATTTTAAAGTCTTGCTGCCGGTAATACACCAGCCATAAATAGTTTTTGAGCTCTGTGTCCGTCGGCAACTGAAACGCCACCACTTCTGCCCCAACCTGTCTGTCAGAAAATTGCAGCATGCCCCAACGTTCCGGATAATGCATATTGATCAAACCCGGAGGGCTCCAAACCCAGTTGTATTCAGGGTAATTCCGGTCGGTCGCCGGATTTTTTGCTTTCCGGTATTTCCCGTCAACAAGCTCTGTTCGCCATTCCACCCGTGAAAAATTAATTCTCCAGATCTGACCATCAACGGGAACTTCCACCTGTTCGTCTGTCCGCAAGTCCGAAAACGGGATTTTCATTTCCACGCCCCACTTCGTATCTGTATCGGTCGGGTTATTCAGTGTCCCGTCAATCGAAACGGCACTTTCAAAACCGGAGGCATTCCAGGTAACCAGGGGCCTGCTTCCATTCCGGTATGGTTTAGGCAGAAATAAATCGAACAAGGTGTTTTGCGCATTGACTTCAAACTCGAAATAATTATGCGTATCACCATCCGGATCGATAAAAACCTCGATATCATTTTCCTGAAAGATGATCTGGTCATGCTCCTTGTAATAAGCCCAGATATCCGGTTCCTCCAACTCGGCATACAAATAAAGATTCCCGGTATCCCAGAGCATTTTCATCCGTGTACGATACAACGGCCGGGGCTTGTTTTCACCCTCAATATCCACGAAATCGGCTGTCCACTCTGCTCTTTGCCAGTCAGGTTCATCGGCTTTCCCATCAAGCAACACCGGCGCATCAGTCCGGTAAACCACATATTGCTCCGACGGGACAAATAGATGCCCGTAGCCCTCCCATATCGTTTGAGATCGGGCAACATTCCCCAAAAACAACACGAAGCAAGCAATACCGATGATTGTTTTTCTATTCATACGAGCCGGTTAATTCTCGGTCAAATTCAGTTCTTCCAATACCGGTTGATCGGTAAAATCGATCTGCTTATCCGGGTTCTCATTCAGTTGTTCAAAAACAACGATCCGGTTCTCGCCGTCATTCAACCAACAGCCCGGCACATAAAGCGTTTGTTGCGGCCCAACTTTCCAGTAGCGTCCCAGGTTATGTCCATTGACAAAGACAATTCCCTTTCCCCAACCCGACATGTCCAGGAATGTATCTGCCGGTTTATCGACCGTGAAAACAGACTCGCAGAAAAGCGGCCGTCCGGGATTTACCGTTTCATTTTTTATTACAGGAGCCTCATCCATTGGCATTTTGTACATTTCCCAACCACCGCTGATCTCAAAACCATTCAGGGAGATTGGGGAAATGATCCCTTTCCGGTTGTGTACAATCTCTGCCCCGTAGTTGATCCGCCCCATGTTTTCGACTAAAATTTCAAGCATGCCGTTAAAAGGGATTTTTACCGGCAATTCATAGCTGTTGAACACCCGGTTCAGTTCGCCAATCTTCTTTCCGTTGACATAAACAACCGCGTAATCACGCAAACCATCGACCTTCAGGGTGCCGGACACCGGCTGGGTAAAGCGCTTCCGGTAAAGCACGTAGCCATACCCCTGCCCCAACTCTTCGAATGTCATCGGATGATCATTCAGCACAGGCTTCTGTGTTTTCAACCAGCTGAGCACATCCATGCTACCCGCAACCGGTTGGCTGGCATAAGCTGTCACCGGTATTTGCTCAGGAATTTCAGGCAGACTGGTTTCCGAGAATTGTTGCATCACTTCGCGAATAGCCATGTATTTAGGTGTTACCCAACCAGCCTCGCTAATCGGCGCATCATAATCATAACTGGTAATATCGGGCTGAATGTCGTGTTCCTCGTTATAATTGGCGCCCGAGGTAAAACCAAAGTTCGTACCGCCGTGCACCATATAAAAATTAAAACTGACACCCTCTTCGAGGTATTTCTTTGTCTGACTGGCAATTTCTTCAGCACCAATCCGCACAAAACTTTCGGCCCAATGATCGAGCCACCCGGGATAGAACTCGGCCACCATGTATGGGCCGGTGTTGCCATGATATTTGTCGACGGCTTTCTTCAGGTTATCAACATTGTTTTCGCCATTTGCCGTTGGCAAAACGCCCTCAATAGCACCTCCTTCGAACAACCAGCTGCCATCCGAAGTAAAAAAGGGCTCCTGAAAACCGGTTTCTTTCAATAAATTGTAAATGGTCATTTTGTAAGCCTGATGTTCTTCTTTCGATATGTCTTCCCGTTGAGCCACGTACGAACCAAACTCATTTTCGGCCTGCACCATAATGATCGGCCCTCCCTGATTGGCAAACAAGCCATCGATTTCGGCATGAAGGTGTAGCAGGTAGTTTTCACACGAATCCAGAAAAGCTTCATTATTGCTGCGAATCACCAAATCGGGGTTGTTTTGCAGCCACCACGGATAACCGCCAAATTCCCATTCGGCACAAACATACGGGCCTGGTCGCAGGATCACATACAAGCCTTCCTCGCCCGCCGTGCGAATGTATTCAGCCAAATCTTTATTGCCGGTTTCAAAATCCCACACCCCGGGGGCAGTTTCGTGGTAGTTCCAAAAAACATATGTTGCCACCGTGTTCAAGCCCATGGCCTTAAGCATTTGAAGCCGGTGACGCCAATAGGCTTTTGGAATACGCTCGTAGTGCATTTCACCGGAATGGATCTTGATGGCCTTTCCGTCCTGACGAAACTCACCGTTCGCAATTGTAAAACCACCCTCCTGCTGTTCCCTGGTCTGGCATGAGGTAAGCACAACCAGAGCCAAGGCTGATATTAAAAATAAACGTTTCACTTTCGTTGGTTTTGGTAGAATGAATTAGTTGGTTTTGAATGAAAATGCCAGTGCCGGATATGCTCCATGTTTTACCCGGAATGATTTGGGTACAACAACGCTCACTTTCCCGTCAACAATTTTCCACTTCACACTTTTTCCGGTTGCCAGCATGATGACTTTGGAACCTTTTGAAGGAATATTTCCTCCCCATTCCAACGTTGCAGGAACAGGTTCCCCTTCGGTCAGCCTTGCCAGTGCATAGATGGTGTGGTCTTTCCCTTCGGTAAAGAAAACCTCTCCATCGCTATATTTTTCTGTTGTCCGGGTATTATAAATTGCCTGCCCGTTTTGCTGCATCCAGTTGCCAATTTCTTCCAAACGGGCAACAACCTCATCATCGATAATCCCATTAGGATTAGGGCCAACCCCAAGCAACAAACTTCCGCCTTTGGCCACAATCTCAATCAGGTTGTGAATGATTTTGGCCGGTGTTTTCAACTGCTCATTCGGCACATATCCCCAGTTATTCCCCAGGGTGAGGCAGCTTTCCCACGGGTAAGGCAACTGTTCCTCGGGAATACGGTGTTCGGGTGTTTGGTAGTTTTCATACGGCCCGTGAACAGTCCGGTCAACAATCAACAAGCCAGGCTGAGCCTCACGGGCCATTTCCGCAATTTTAGGCATATCAACCTGCTGATCCCAATCCGGAATGGGCGCTCCCCAGGAAATCACCTCCTCGGTCACCGTTTCGCGCGGACGCACCCAGCCCCCATCCAGCCACAGGATATCGATTTTCCCGTAATCGTGCATCAACTCACCGATCTGGTTATAGGTGAATTTTTTGTAACGGTCCCAGCGTTACGGAAACTTGCGGATATCGTAATTCACATTGCGGTTTGGGGTGGCATATTTGTCCCACCAAAAGTCCTGCGAATGCCAGTCGGGCTTCGAAAAGTATGCCCCAATCATAAAGCCTTTATCCCTGAAAGCGCTGAAAACATATTTTGCCACGTTGGACTTTGGATTGTCAGCAAACGGGCCATCGGTAATTTTGTAATCGGTTTGATGTGTATCGAACATGTTGAACCCATCGTGGTGCTTGGTGGTAAAAACCACATATTTCATCCCCGCACTGGCAGCGGCCTGCGCCCACTGGTCCGGATCGAACCCCTCCGGGTTGAACTGGTCTTTCAGCCCCCAATACCAAGCCTTGTACTGGCAATAGGTCATGCTGTCCGGCCGGTTGATCCAGTCTTCGGAACAAAGCTCCCACGATTCGATAATTCCCGGCACAGCATAAAGCCCCCAGTGAATGATCATTCCAAATTTGAGGTCTTGCCACTGATCCAGCTTTTCCAATACTTTTTTATCGGTTGTCCACTCATATTTTGTTGATTGCGGATGTATTCCCAACTCCTGGGAAGAGACTGTTGGCAAAATCAGCACGAACAATGCCAATACCAGAACTACCTTCTTCATTTTCAGTTGTTTTAACTTGTATTACTTTTAAAAACAATTGTAAATATAGGCAATATAAGTCAATAAGAACATCAGTTTACCGAAAAATGTGTGCGCAAACATCATTTTTAATTTCATCGCTAACAAGGGATCAAGAGCATAAAAACCAGTTTACAATAAGTAGAATGATAACCGCCAAACACCTCTCAATTCCGGCAAATTGGTAAAAACAGCACACCCGTGCCATGTCAAAGCTTCGATTCCTGACTGAGACTGCTTCATCCTCGTTCCTCGTCTTCGCAGTGACGTCACTCCGAGGAGCTAAACCGCCATTGCGCAATTGACTTGACACTCGGTGTAGGGATAACCATCCACAGGACACCGAAGCGTAGAACAACCGCCAGTCAAAGTCATAAAGACCTCCATGCAGTTACCATGGAAGCTATTGACATATGAAGAGTGCCTTGTATTGTTCGTATTGAAATTATATCTGAAATATGCCGGTTATGCCGAATTGTTGAACATTTTCTAAGAATTTCTTCTAATTTCGCCTATTCCAACAACTGAATTAGAATTTAAATTGCACACAGAGATTGAAAATAGTGACCATGCACTTATCGTTCAAATTCGGAAGGGTGACTTGCAAGCGTTCAGGACATTGTATGACAAATATGGGCTGAAAGTATACCAGTTCTCCAGAAAGTATTTGTATGATAAAGAAGATGCAGCAGATGTGCTGAATGAAGTTTTTCTGAAAATCTGGGAAACCCGAAACGCACTAAAATCAGGAACCTCATTTCAGTCGTACCTCTTTACAATTGCCTATAATAACATCCGTAAGCGCCGGCTAAAGAAAAGCAGGGAAGAAAACCACATCCGGATATTTGCCAAAGAATATTTGCAGGAAACTACCGGTAATGAAGAACAGCTGGACTATCATCTGTTTATACAAAAAATGAATAAACTGGCAGAACAGCTTCCTGTACGCCGAAAAGAAATTTTCCTACTGAGGTACCAACACGAATTAAAAAACGGTGAAATTGCGGATCGTTTAAACCTGACCGAGCAATTTGTCAAGAACCAACTGTCAATTGCCCGCAAGTTTATCATTTCAGGATTGACTAATGACCGCGAAATCTCAGAGCTGTTACTCTTCTTTTTATTTCTACACTAAACCAATTCAAAAAAAAATAGTTTTCGAGAGGTACGTTTTGCCGGTTAAAGGATATAACCTGTAAACTAATCTGCAAGATGACTATTGAAAAGAATCGTATTGAGCACATCTTTGCTCAAAAAGGTAGCTTGGCCGATCATAAAAAACTGGACGACTATTTATCCGATGAAAAATCCAATAAAGAGTTAAGAGAGGTCATCCGGGATCAATGGCAAATTTTTGAACCGGAGCCCGAGCCATATTTCAACCCTGATCACAATTTCTACAAATTATTTAACGCCATTCGTCATCTCAAAGATGAAAAATCCAGGCTTCTGTACAGGGTCAGCCAGGTAGCTGCCGTTTTACTTGCCGGACTGTTCATTGCCGGGGCAATTTATTTTAAAGGAGAAAAACCTGCTGCCATACAAAAACAATTCGTTGAGTTTTATTCGCACACTGGTTATCGAAACAAATTCACGTTGCCTGATGGAACAAGTGGATGGCTGAGCCACAACTCGGAGTTGAAGTATTATTTGGACAGCAACTCTGCCCGCATCGTCGAGTTAGATGGTATGGCTTATTTTGATGTAGTCCACCTTGATAAAAACCGTCCCTTCAAAGTTAAAACCCCTTCCAATCTGGATATCGAAGTTTTGGGAACGCGGTTCAATGTGGCTTCCTATTCCAATGAAAACACCTGTGAAGTTGTACTGGAACAAGGCAGTGTACGCCTGAGCATGCAGGACAAGCAAGTTGGTAAATTAGTACCCAACGAGCGTGTTGTATACAATGTAGCAGAGAACAACCTGTCGAAATCGGTAGTAAATGTTGGGGATTACATCGAGTGGAAAGACGGAAAACTAATCATGAACGACCTGTCGCTGGCGGAGAGCTGCCAGAAATTGAGCCGTTTTTACAATGCTGATATCGTTTTGGGATCGGACGACCTGAAAAATCGGAAAGTGCGCTTGATGCTAGAGGACGAAAGCCTGGATGAAGCACTCGAACTGCTCGCACATCTATTCCCGGTAAAATATGAAGTGACAGAGCGAAAACAAACAACCGATAACAGTTTTTCAAAAAAGAAAATCATTCTGAAATTAAAATAAAAAATGAACTAAATCAAAAAGGGAAAAAGCAGGAAAGCACCGCCATGCTTCCTGCTCAAATGTAAAATCTATGAGGTTATAAACTTTACAAACAATCAAATTTATGAAAAAAATGAACAGGTATGAGGTGTGGTATCATCATGCCTTAAAAAAATTGTTTCGTATGATACGCATTGCTCTAGTTTTCATGTTGATTTGCGTTTTTGAATCGTTTGCACTCGATTCGTACACGCAGTCAGCAAAAATATCAATCTCCGAACAAGGAGCTAAGTTGGAAGAAATCCTGCTACGGATTGAAAGTCAGACAAAATACCGGTTTGCATACAACCGGGATGAACTGGATTTAAACAGGAAATATTCCATTAGTGAAACAGATTTGAATATTGCAGATTTGCTGCATGAGCTGTTTGAGGATGGTTCAGTCAAGTACACCATCCTCGGTCGCCAGATTGTGCTTTCTCCCGGGGAAGTGCAGGTAAAAACAAGTCAGAAACTGGCTGTTTCCGGAATAATCCGGAATGAAAAGAAGGAACCGATCCCTGGCGTGACGGTCATTATAAAAGGAACGACACGTGGTACGATTACCGATTTTGATGGAAAATACAATTTGGGTGATGTGCCTGCTGACGGCACGCTGCTGTTTTCGTTCATAGGAATGAAAACACAGGAAATCCCGATAAACGAAAGAGCGATTATCGACGTGATAATGTCGGAAGAATCGATTGGCCTGGAAGAAGTTGTTGCGGTGGGATACGGAACAATGAGAAAAAGTGACCTTACCGGCGCCGTGGTCAATCTTTCAGGTGAAAAATTGAAAGAATCCATTGTAATCAACCCCGACCAAATGATGCAGGGGAAAGTGGCTGGTGTCCAGGTACAGGCCAACTCCGGTGCTCCGGGCGCTGCCAACTCCATTCGTATCCGCGGGGCAACTTCTATTAACAATAGTAATGAACCACTTTATATCATTGATGGAATCCAGGTAAGTGGAGCAGGTACCGAAACTGCGGGGTTCTCATGGTCAGGAGGTTCTAACGGACAAAACATTGTAAACCCCCTGGCATCAATCTCTCCCAGCGATATTGTTTCGATAGATGTATTGAAGGATGCTTCATCTACCGCTATATACGGAACCGCGGGTGCCAACGGTGTCGTTATTGTAACGACCAAGCGTGGAAAGGCGGGTAAAACCCGAGTCTCCTATGATGGCTATGTCGCCCTTCAGAATAGAGCTAAAAAGCTGAACATGATGAACCTTTCCGAGTTTGCAACCTACCAAACGCAACTATACGACGAAGGTCTGATGGGAACAATTGACGAGACTTACCAGGATCCTTCATTGTTGGGAGCGGGAACCGACTGGCAGGATGCGGTAATCGAAAATGCCTGGATGCACAATCATAATATTGGAATTAACGGAGGCTCCGAGAATACAACATTTGCTGCTTCAACCGGCTATACGAACCAGGATGGGATGTTGCTGAGTTCAGGGTTCAAACGTTACACCAGCCGTATTAATGTGGATAGTAAAGTGAATGAATCGGTGAAAGCAGGAATGTCACTTTCTTATGGGCGCACTGATGAATCGATCATTAACAATGATGGGATCAACGGTGTGGTAATGCAGGCAGCACTGATGTCGCCTATTGTTCCGATTTACGATTTCGATGGCAACTATGCCGGACCGGAAACCGTGAACGGCTCTTCAATTTATAACCCGGTAGCACTGACCAAAGACCAGGACAATACCTTATTGCGAGAACGGATAATGGGTAGTGTGTATACCGAGATAAAACCATGGAAAGACCTTACTGTTCGATCTGAATTTAGCATTGACCGTTCAAATAATGTCAACAAAGGTTTTAAACCAAGCTATGAATATGGACAATTGAAAAATGCCAATATCCAGATCATGCAGCGGGAAGACCATAGTTTGTACTGGGTTTGGAAGAATTTTGCAACATATAATAAAACGTTTGACAAACACGCGATTACCTGGATGCTGGGGGCTGAAATCTCCAAATCAGCGTGGGAAGGTACTCAGATTATTAAAGATCAGTTGACATCAAACGACATTCGGGTTATAACTGCTGATGGAGAATTAGTGTCAAGCAATGGATGGAAGGATTCCGCTACGAAAGAGTCGTTCTTCAGCCGGATGAATTATAGTTTCGATAATCGCTATTTATTTAGTGTAATCCTGCGTTCTGATGCTTCCTCAAAGTTTGGCGCGAACTACCGTTGGGGATACTTCCCCTCGTTTTCAGCGGCCTGGCGTGTCGTGAACGAAAGCTTTATGGAAGGCACAAAAAATTGGTTATCTAACCTGAAACTACGCTTGAGCTATGGTCAGGTTGGAAACGACAATATTGGAACCTATCTCTACGGTTCCACCATGCAGGCATTTCCTACAGCCTTTGGTACAGCTTACCGCATGGCCAATAATGCGAATCCGGATTTGAAATGGGAAGCATCAGTTGAGTACAATGGAGGAATTGAGTTGGGTTTGTTTGATGGACGAATCAACCTAACTGTTGAGCCCTACTATAAAACGACGAGAGACATGTTGCTCCAGCCTTCAGTATCGCCAGTGCTTGGCGGTTCTGGGTATATCGATATCCAGACACCTTACATGAACATGGGACAAGTTGATAACAAAGGGGTCGATATTGCTTTGAATACAGTAAACATCGACAAAAATGATTTTAAGTGGGACTCAAATGTGACTTTCTCGCTCAACCGGAATACTGTGAAAGCGCTCGATGACCAGGGCACAACAATCTACGGAAGCCTCGACTGGTATGCTGCTTTCCAAACCGTGTCGATGATTACTGTTGGACAGCCGATTGG
The DNA here is from genome assembly GCA_050298035.1 of Mangrovibacterium sp. Classification (GTDB taxonomy): domain Bacteria; phylum Bacteroidota; class Bacteroidia; order Bacteroidales; family Prolixibacteraceae; genus Gaoshiqia. The sequence continues at coordinate 23,346 of JBNKTK010000045.1, forward strand.
TGTATTCTATGGCTACAAAACAGATGGTTTGTTTGTAAACGCTGAAGATATCCGGACATCTGCCCTTCCCGAAGGGATTGACATTCACCGGACAACCGGAGTTTGGGTAGGCGATGTGAAGTTTAAAGATCTTAGCGGCCCTAATGGGGTTCCCGATGGTGTAATTAACGAATATGACCAGACAGTGATCGGAGATCCAAACCCCGATTTCACCTTTGGTTTTTCCAACTCGTTCACCTACAAAAACTGGGAATTGGGCATTGGGCTTACCGGATCGGTTGGCGGAGATATCCTGAATTATGTTCGTGTAAAAACGGAAGGATTGGCATCGCAATGGGATAATCAGGATGCGAGTGTTTTGAACCGTGCACATCTTGCTTATACTGATGGAAATAATGCTGATGTGACCAACATTGACAATGCATATTTGACGAACCCGGATGCGACACTTCCCCGCTGGAGTGGAAATGATATTAACGGGAACAACCGGATGAGCGACCGTTGGATTGAAGATGGCTCTTATCTGCGTATTCAGAACATTTCACTTTCCTACACATGCCCGGATAAATGGTTAAAACCTACCGGAGCGTCGAAATGCAAACTATACCTTAATGCGCAAAATGTGTATACGTTCACAAACTACTCGGGCCTCGATCCGGAAATCGGGTCGTATAATCAGAATGCAGGTTTGTCGAATGTGGATATGGGACGGTATCCGTCGCCACGAATCTTCACCCTTGGAGCAAACATCACTTTCTAATTTTAAAGTTTACAAAACATGAAAAATATATTTCGAACATTTTATCTGTTGCTTCCACTGTTGGGCATGTTTTCCTGCGATAATTTTCTAACCGTTGTACCAGAGGACCAACAGGTATTGGAAACCTATTATACATCAGAAGATGCTGTAAATGCGAACACGGCTTCGTTGTATGCCGCTTACGTGTGGCAGGATTTTGATATGAACTTTATGTGGATGGCCGGCGATGAACTCGCAGGTGACTTGTACTATACTTACGACCAGGAAGGGCAGTTTTATTACATGACCTTCAACAACGGGAATTCTTTCCTGAAACAAGGATGGAACGGGCTGTTCCGTGTAGTCTCTTACTGTAACAATATCATCAATGGTATGCCGTCAGCCGCAAGCAACAACGGTATCTCAGAAGATGTCATTAACCGTGCGCTGGCTGAAGCGCGTTGTATCCGCGGTATTGCGTATTATCTGTTGACAGAATACTGGAAAGATGTCCCAATTATTACCGATAATAATATAACAGGAGACCAGGTGATCCGGAATACACAGTCGAGCGTTTACGAATTTATTCGCCGCGATTTGGTTTTTGCTTCCGAGAATCTTCCGTCTTCGCCGTTCCAAAGCGGACGCTGTTCAAAATATACCGCAATTGGTATGCTGGCAAAACTGCATCTGACCATGGCCTCACATTTGAATGATACGGGATCATCCGCCAATTTCGATAAGGCCAAACAATATGCCTTGCAGGTGATAAATGAAAGCGGACTGAGCTTGTACAATGATCTGTCAACCATGTTTTATCCGGCAGGAAATAACAATTCCGAATCGTTGTTTGCAATCCAATGTACCAACGATGGCTACGGTTATGGTAACGGACGCAACGTATCGCTCTCGCGTAATGCGTTGATCACGCTGGGTTCCTCATGGGGAGCAGGCAAAGGACCGACATTGAGTTTGCAGGACTGTTTTGAAAATGGTGACCAGCGCCGCTATTATACTTATATGCGAAATGGTGACACATACAACAACCTGGGTGGCGGCGGTTACAGCTATGCAAACTTCTCGGAAGATGAATCGACAGAAACATCCAATGAAATGCTGTGTCATGTACGCAAATATGTCATTGGCGCTAACTCTGACTGTGGTGGCGTTGCCGGTGCATCGAACCAGGATGCCGGAAATAATATTTACCTGCTCCGCTTGGCCGATGTGTATTTGTGCTATGTGGAAGCCTGCATCGGATCGGGAACTTCAACAAGCGATGCAACTGCATTGAATGTGTTCACCCAGGTACGCAACCGCGCAGGTTTAGGCTGGCCCAATTCATCAATAACTTACACTCAGTTGATCAAAGAACGTCGGGTTGAATTTGCACTCGAAAGCATTAACTTCTTCGACATTAAGCGAATGAGCTATCGTGACATGTCAACTGCATTGACTTATCTTAACGGAATGCAGCGTCAACGGCAGTACGTGTCCAACAGCACTTTCACCTGGCAGG
>JBNKTK010000045.1:25613-25905 GCA_050298035.1 Mangrovibacterium sp.
GTGGATTTACTCCGGTTTCACCTGAAGATGATCCGAATAAAAAAGGAACCATTTTCTACCTTAACCCGGATGCTGCATCGATTACCGTATCTGAGAGCAATTTGGTATTGCCAATTCCGGCCGAAACGCTAACCAAAACACCGTCAATTACAGCCGACCCTGTTGATTATGAATTTATTGATTAGAAAAGGAACAATTATGAAAAAATATATTTCAAGAATAATTGCAGCAGCGCTCTCTGTAATGTTGCTGTGGGCATGCCAGGAAAACGATAGCATTTCCTCCGGTGGAG
>JBNKTK010000046.1:0-25835 GCA_050298035.1 Mangrovibacterium sp.
AACCAGTGGTTTATTATCGATGGTTAAATTGATCATTTCCATAATTTGTCCTTCCTATTAAGCGATTTTAATCGCATCAAACTTACATTTGTCATAACATACGCCACACTTGATACACAGCGATTGATCGATGTAGTGCGGGCTACGTTTTTCACCCGAAATTGCCCCGACCGGACAGTTGCGGAAACAAAGCGTACAACCGGTACATTTTTCAGCATCAACTATATATTGCATCAGCGCTTTACACTGGCCCGACGGGCATTTTTTATCGTTCACATGCGCTTCATATTCGTTGAGGAAATTGTCGAGTGTTGACAAAACCGGGTTTGGCGAAGTCTGGCCAAGTCCGCACAACGAGGAATCTTTAATGACGTGGCTCAGCATGCGCAGTTTGTCAATATCTTCGCTGGTGCCTTTTCCTTCGGTAATTTTTACCAGTATCTCATGGAGCCGTTTGTTTCCGATGCGACATGGGGTACATTTTCCGCAGGACTCATCCAGTGTAAATTCGAGGTAGAATTTAGCGATTGAAACCATACAATCGTCTTCGTCCATCACGATCATCCCGCCTGAACCCATCATGGAACCGGCAGCAATCAGGTTGTCGTAGTCGATTGGTGTGTCCAGGAAGGCTGTGGTTAAGCAACCTCCGGACGGGCCTCCGGTTTGCACGGCTTTAAATTGTTTGCCGTCTTTGATTCCGCCACCAATGTCGTAAATTACCTCGCGCAACGTTGTCCCCATCGGAACCTCGATCAACCCAACATTGTTGATTTTTCCGGCAAGTGCGAACACTTTGGTGCCTTTTGACTTTTCGGTGCCGATACTGCTGAACCACGCAGCTCCCTTGTTGATGATTGGTGGAATATTGGCAAAAGTTTCCACGTTGTTTACGTTGGTTGGCTTGTTCATGTAGCCTGATTCCGAAGGGAATGGCGGTTTGAAGGTTGGCTCGCCGCGTTTTCCTTCCATCGAGTGGATGAGGGCTGTTTCTTCGCCGCAAACAAAAGCACCGGCACCATACCGGATTTCAATTTCAAAGTTGAAATCAGTTCCCAGGATGTTTTCACCAAGCAAGCCGTATTCGCGGGCCTGTGCCAAAGCTGTTTTCAAGCGTTGGATGGCCAGCGGATATTCTGCGCGGATGTAGACCAACCCTTTGGTGGCGCCAATACAGTAACCGCAAATAGCCATGGCCTCGATTACCGAGTGCGGGTCGCCTTCCAGGATTGAGCGGTCCATGAAGGCACCGGGGTCGCCTTCGTCTGCATTACAAACCACGTATTTTTGGTCGTCCTGCACTTTGCTGGTAATTTCCCATTTCAAACCAGTTGGGAAGCCACCGCCGCCTCGGCCGCGCAATCCTGAATCCTTGATGATTTGGATCGTTTCTTCCGGGCTGTATTCTTCCAGGCATTTGCCAAGGGCAGCATATCCGTCGTTCCCGATGTATTCTTCAATATTTTCAGGGTTGATAAAACCACAGTTGCGCAGGGCAATGCGGACTTGCTTTTTGTAGAAGTCCATTTTTTTGCTCTCGCTGACTTTTTCCTTTGTCTGCGGGTTTTTATAGAGCAACCGCTCTACTTTCCGACCTTTGATCAAGTGCTCTTCAATGATTTCCCGGGTGTCTTCCGGTGTAACCGAGACATAGAACGTATTATCGGGTTGTATTTTTACAATCGGCCCTTTTTCACAAAAACCGAAACAACCGGTGTGGATGACCTGGACATCATCTTCGAGTCCAAGCTCACTCAGCTGGTTTTTAAAATTTGATTTGATAAGTTCGCTTTGCGAGGCCTTACAACCGGTGCCGCCGCAAACCAAAATATGCGTATTAAATTCAGACATTACTGATGAGATTAATTATTCTTCAATGGTTTTATATGTTACCGGGATGATGCCATCAACCAGTTCGTTCAACTTGATGTGCTTGTCAATGATCTCGCGGGCTTTGTCTTTGTCAACATAGCCATAAATCACCGGCTCTTTGCCCGGGATCAGCAGCTCGATCGTGGGCTCGGCATAGCAGTAACCCATACATCCGGTTTGGGTGACAACAGCATCGATCCCCTGGTGGTCAAGTTCTTCAATCAGAAAATTCATAGTGTCCTTTGCGCCTGAGGCAATTCCACAGGTAGCCATTGAAACTTTAATCTGGATCAGGTTTTCGGGATGGTCGCCTTTTTCCCGTACCTTGATTTTTGACTGAACTTCTTCCTTCAGTTTTTTAAGGTCAGCCAATGATTTGATTTTTGTCATTTTTACAGGTGTCTATGTGTTTTTAATATGTTGGTTAATTGTGTGTTGCGGGTGCAAATATCCGATGTTTTGTTTAAAAATTTATCTAATAATTGTCATTATTCGCTAATTTGGATTTGTTCCAGATTCCCGCGGATCATTTCAAGCAGGAATTTCCTAATTTCCGGTGTGTTTATCGGGGCATCTTCCAGGATGGTTTTTACCTCCCGGGAGTCGAACTCAAACTTGCCGTTGGGGGTTTGATGGCGGTAGCAAATTTCGGTTTGTTGCTCATTGGTCATCAGGATCAGCAGGCTGCCGGCAATATCGCCCAGTATTGGCCGGTCGAGGTGGTTCAATCCAAAAGAGGCCGTTATCCGGGTACCTTCCCCCGGTTGGGAGTTGATGTTGAATGAACCTCCGGTCTGTTCTGCGTTTTGCTTGATCAGCGGGATGCCAAGCCCGACCTTACGTGTTGTGCGGGACGTGAAAAATGGGTCTTCCACTTTTGTTAAGGTTTCAGCTTCCATGCCGCTCCCGTTATCCGAGATGGTGATGCAGTATTCATCCATCTCCGGGTTTTCAACGATCTCGATTTCCACCAGCGATGCTTTGGCGCGGATGGAGTTTTGGACAATGTCGAGAATATGCAGGGACAATTCGGTCATGATTCTATTTTTACTGATCTCCCGTTTTTTTGATGCAGCGCCCATTTGACTTCCTCAAATGAGAGCTTGTTTAGGTTGAAGATGGTAACTGCTGAACCGATATCTTCCGGATAGTGGGCATCCGATGCTTTGATGATGCTGATCTCGTTTGGGATGTCGTACAGTTTGCGCACTTTGGCCTCATCAGTATGTCTGCTGATTTGCAGTCCGTCAACCTTGAGCTCTTTGGGTAAAAAACCAAGCTGGCTAAACAGGCTGTTGATCGGCCGGTCAATATGTGCCGGCACAAACAGGCCGTTCAGTTGATGGGTGTACTGTTCGATCATCTCCAGTTCTACATTCAACCCGTTGCCCAGGTAGTGGTGGATTTCTTCTGTTATGATATTGTTCTCATCAACCAAAACCTGGTACCCGAAATAATCCGGTTTGTTTGGAATATCGGGAAGATAGTGGTCCAGAAATTTCTGAAACTCGTTCCGGCTGTAATCATCTTCAAAAAAACAAAGGGCATGTACTTCTTCGCGGCTGTTCACTTCGCAACCATTGAGCACAAGTATGCCGGAGTCGGCAGCCATTTGGCGAACAATTGCACATTGGCGGGTGCTGTTATGGTCGGTGATGGCAATGATGTCCAGTCCTTTTTGTTTGGCGCGGGAAATAATCTGGTCAGGGCTCATTTCCAAGTCGGCGCATGGAGACAAAACCGTGTGCAGATGGAGATCGGCCCTGAATTTTTTCATTTCCCCGGGTTCAGAAGTTGATAGAGTTTACCGGCAATATCAAATGTTGAGAGATCGGTTGACAGGATCGGGATTTGTTCCTCGTTGCTATGTTCAATCGTGTTGGCATTGGCATTCAGTCCTTTTACAAGGATGACGGCTGCCAGGTCTTTCAGCGATGCAATGGCCATCACGTTTTGGTGTACCTGCAATGTGATCCATACCTGGCCTTCGCAGGCGTTGCCCATTACGTCACTCAGTAAATCGGAAACATATCCTCCTTCAACTTCGCGGTCAAGTCCTTTACTTCCGGAGATGACCTTCAGTCCTAATTTTTCTACAAGATCAGAAACCTTCATTTCTTTTACCTCTTTTATTACAATCTGCTTTAAAACGATCTTTTCCCCATTTGCGCTCTACATTTTGAAGCGCTTTGGAGGTGCTGATTTTATTTTCGTCCTGCCAAAGTTGTTGCAGGAAAATACAGTCTGACATTTTTGCCTGTCCGCAAGCCATATCTTCGGCCAGCGCCTGGCAGTTTGGTGCGCCACATGCCCCGCAGTCTATTCCCGGAAGGAAGCAGATGATGCGTTGTGCCTTTTTCATCTTTTCAAGTGCCTTTTCCCTGTTCGTGTCGAAGCTGAACGTTGGGCGGGGCAGGATTTTATCGGCCACCAGCTTTGCTTTGATCTGTTTGGCGTCCAGCATCACTTGCGAGCTTTTAAACTTGAATGATGGCTGATAACGTTTGGCCCGTCTTTCCAGCCGCTCCACGGTCAGGAAACGATTGCCCGACATCAGGTTGCCACCGGCACAGCTTTGGTCGCAAGCCCGCAGTTCCAGGAAATCCAGCTCAGGCACTTCTTCATTTTCCAGGCGTTCCAGGAATTTGATGACGTTGTGGATCCCGTCGATTGCCATGCTGCGGTCGCCAAAATGCCTGGCTTCGCCGCGGGTGAGGCTCCATAAAATACCGTCGCGTGTCAGGTTTTGACGTTGGTCGCTGGTATCCGGGACATCCGTTGTGCTCATGTTTTTCATCACCCGGTTGTACAGTTCATTCATATTGATGATTCCGTCAACAATCGACTCTTTTTCGCCGATCGGGCTTTTCACCGACGTCATTTTGGCAATGCAGGGGCTGACGTAAAACAGCCCGATCTCGTCTTCGGTGGCACCTTGCTTTTTAAGCTGGTCGATAGCGAAATGTGCACCCAGGTCGTGTGGCGATTTTCTCAAAATCAGGTGGTCGACCAACGACGGATAGCGCATTTTTATCAGCCGGACCACCGACGGACAAAATGTTGAGATATGTGGTTTATTGTTTTTTGCTTTTTTGCGGTACTCGCGAATCGATTCTTTTAAAATGCCGATGGGCTGTTCCACTTCAAAAACGTGGGTGAACCCAATCTTTAGCATTGCTGCATAAATTTGGTCTTCAGTATATTTCTCGGGAAACTGGCCGATCATGATGGCCGGGAAAAGAACCACCCGGTATTTGAATGATTTGATTTTATCCAGGTCATCCTGTTCCACGAAAATAGCATGGGCCGGACAAACACGCATGCAGTGCCCGCAGTCGACACATCGCTGCTCCTGTATGGTAGCCAGGCCGTTACGCACCCGGATGGCCTCCGTGGGGCACACCTTCATGCAGTGTGTGCAGCCAATGCACTTTTGTGCATCAACCTTCAACGCGTGATATGTAGGTGCAGATGACATCAGAAATAATTCACCATGGTTACTGTTGTTCCTTCATCAACAACCGATTCAATATGCAGGTTATCGGTGTTCTTTTTCATGTTTGGAAGTCCCATTCCGGCACCAAAGCCCATTTCGCGTACTTTTTTGCTGGCGGTTGAGAAACCTTCTTTCATTGCCATTTCAATGTCGGGGATACCAGGCCCTTTGTCGATGATTCTCGTCTGGATTTTATCCTTGTCAATTTCAACAACGATTTGACCTTTCCGGGCATGGGCGACAACATTCACCTCGGCTTCGTATAAGGCAATTACAATGCTTTTGATACATTTTGCATCAATACCCAACTGTTTCAATACTTTCTTCACTTCACTGGAGGCATGTCCTGCCCGGGTGAAATCTCCTCCTTCAATTGAAAAGTTCAGTGTCATTTAGTAAACAGGTTTTAATCCGGCCTTAAACAGCAAGCCACTGGCCTTAAACATGGTAAATGGCGACTCCATAATGCAGATGCCATGTTCTTTTGCCAAAGCCAGCATTTCGTCTGTAGCTTTCTTATTTCTCACAAATGCAATAAAACGGATATCTGCCACCTCCGCAGTCCTGATCGTTTGCAGGTTACACATCCCTGTAATCAGTAACAGGTTATCCGTGTCAAGTGTCAATACGTCGCTCATCAAATCAGAGCTGTATCCTTTTTCAATGATGTTGGAATCGCTAACATTTCCGCAAATTAAATTGGCCTGCAATAATTCGCAGATATCAGTGACTTTCATGTGTTTTTGATTGTTTGTGCAAAGATGATTGAAAACCGTGAAACAGAAGAAAATTTTCGCTGGATATTACGCATTTGGACAAAATTTAGATTGAGTTGAAATAAGCTTTTTCTGGTTTTAATTTTTAATTTAGCAGAAGGAGGGGAGAGATGGGAGCCGGAGGTTGGAAGAAGATGCAGAGTTTGGTCTCTGTTCCCGGTTGACAGCTTCCAGATTAATGACTAATTATCTAATTGAAACCATGATCTACGACGACAAATCATTTCACCCGGATATGCTCGATAACCCCGAGCTGCACCAGAAAATCATCGATGCACTTCCAATCCCGATTTTTTACAGGGACATTCATGGGGTGTACCGTTCCATCAATAAAGCACATGAAGATTTTTGCGGTTTGTCAAAGGAGCAAATTATCGGCAAAACCGTTTTTGATGTTCAGCCCATGGAAATAGCTGAGATTTATGCCCGCCGCGACCAGGAACTGTTCGATAGTCCGGGGAACCAGGTTTACGAAACCAAGTTCCGCTTGCCCGACGGGACACTGCACGATGTCGTTTTCAATAAAGCGGTAATCCGCGATGATAAAGGAAAAATTGTCGGGATAGTCGGGTCGGTTTTTGACATTACCGACCGCAAAAAAGCAGAGCGAAAGCTGGAAAAGGCACAGGAAGCAGCGGTAATTGCATCTGCCATGCTGCATAAAATCCGGGCCGGAATCATCCTGGTTGACAGTGATTTTAAAGTTATTGATTCCAACCAAAGTTTTGCCCGTCTGTTGGGGGGCGATCTGGAAGAACTTTATGAAACCATTCCCGGTTTGATTGGCGCCGACCTGAAAGAGCTGGTTCCGGAAGTGGTTTACAAGATGTTTTCTTCGATCATGGTTTCCGGTGAGAATATGCTGGAACGCGACTTGAAATACCAAAATAAACTGTTGCATGTTTCTGTCATCACCATCTATAAAAACAGGGTGGTTGGCGCAGTGATCAGGGATTTGTCGGCGCCTTCGTTGGTGCGTGAAGAAATTATCAGCCGGGCGCAGCGGGTTAACAAGCATAACCTGGAAACGGTACAGAAAATCGCCTTTCTTTTGGGCGAAAATGCCTCGATGACCGAAGAGATGCTGAATTCAATTATCGAATCCTATAAATACGGGGAGGACGAAGAATAATGTCTGACTTTCATGTTGATGTTGATTTTCGGCAAAAGCAGGCCAGGGGAGAAGTGGTTTGCGGCGATGTGTTCCATACCCGGCGCATCAGCGAAGAAGGGCGCACGATCCTTGTTCTGTCCGATGGGATTGGCCATGGGGTCAAGGCAAATGTATTGGCCACGCTGACTGCTTCCATGGCGCTAAACTACACGTCGTTTCATACAAAACCCGAGATTGCCGCCAATATTTTTATGCGTGTTCTGCCTCGCAGCAGCGAAGGAAAAGAGAGTTATGCCACCTTCACAATTATTGAAATTGATAATGACGAACTGGTGCGGATCATCAACTACGACAACCCGCCAACCATAATCCTGAGAAATGGCTTGCCGTTTGCTCCCCGCGAAATTGAGATGAATATCCGGGGTGAAGAGAATGTGGGCAAGATTCTTCGAATCCGTGAATTTAAGCCGTTGAAAGGCGACCGGATTATTTTTTTGACGGATGGCGTGACCCAAAGCGGCCTTGGCGGAAAACGTTACCCAATGGGGTGGGGGCAGTCGGAGGTTTCGGCTTTTGTGCAAAAGCAATTGTCACGCGAGCCTGAAATTTCATCGACCCGCCTGGCACGGAAGATTCTGAACCAGGCTGCGATGCATGATAATTTTGAATTGAAAGATGATACCAGCTGCGGTGTGGTTTATTTCAGGCAACCGCGCGAATTCATGCTCATTACCGGGCCTCCATTCTATAAAATAAAGGATTATGATTTTGTTCGCCGGGTGCAGGACTTTCCCGGGAAGAAAATTATTTGCGGGGGAACAACTGCTGAAATTATAGCCCGCGAGTTGGGGTTGGAAGTCAATATCCATCACCGCTATGCCGATGCAGCCATTCCGCCAATTGCGCATATGGATGGCTTTGAGATGGTGACCGAAGGGATATTGACAATGGGCAAAGTTGAAGAAATACTTGAAACGTACCGTAGCGATACGAGACTTGGAAATACACCTCCCGAAGAAGTTGTAAAATTGTTGCTTGATCACGATATTATTCATATCATTTTGGGTACCCGCATTAATTGGGCGCATCAGGACCCGGATCAACCAGTGGAGCTGGAGATCAGGAAGTTCGTTGTGAAGCGTATTGTGAAACTACTGGAGGAAAAGTTTTTTAAGCGAGTGGATGTGGAATTTGTTTAGGTGAGTAGTGATTGCATCCGGACAGGCAAAGTCAAAATTTTTATATTTTTATACCCCAAATACGACTTGTATTTAAACATTACCGGCAATATCATGAAAATAGTGTAGATAGATTTTCATCGTATATTTTGTTGGTGATGTGTAACTGAACACTAACTCAAACCTAAACTGACATGAGAAAACTACTCATTTTATTGATTTGTTTCTGCGTTGCCGCTTCTGTGAGCTGTAAAAAAACTGAAACCACCATCTGTCTGAATTCACTCGGATTTCTTCCTTCAATGAACAAAAAGGCCACCATTGTTGGCAATGCAAAAACCTTTCAGCTAAAACAGTCTTCCAACGATGCTGTGGTCTTTACAGGTGAACTGTCTGCCCCGGTTTATCAGGAGGATGTTGATCAGACAGTATCAATTGCTGATTTTTCATCCTTTACAAAAGAAGGGAAATATTACCTGGAAATACCGGGTGGAACCCGTTCTGTTGATTTCGAGATTTCACCGTCGGTGTATCAGTTTGCTTATTACACCAGCATGCGTGCATTTTACCTTTGGCGTTGCGGAATGGCAGTCTCGGGCGATTATAACGGGGTTCACTACGAACATGCGGCTTGTCACCTGGATGACGGCTACGAAGATTTTACCGGCAACCCGGGAATGCGCAGGGATGGCACCAAGGGCTGGCACGATGCCGGCGATTACGGGAAATATACGGTCAATGCAGGGATAACCGTGGGGATGATGTTTATGGCCTGGGAACAGTTTCAGGTACAGCTTTCCCGCATTTCGCTCGATCTGCCGGAAACGGCTCCCGGTTTTCCCGATTATTTGAAAGAATTGAAATGGGAAACCGACTGGTTGCTCACCATGCAATATCCCGATGGTTCAGGGCGGGTATCGCACAAACTGACCCGGAAAGGTTTTTCCCCTTTCATAAAAGCAGAGAATGACCTGGAGAAGCGTTACTTCACGGAATGGGGTTCTGCTGCCACAGCCGATTTTGTGGCCATGATGGCCCAGGCTGCCCGTTACTTCAAACCGTATGATGCGGACTATGCTCAAAAATGCCTGGATGCAGCGCTTTTGAGTTATCAGTTTTTGCGGGAACATCCGGATTACAAGCGTTTTGAACAGGGAGAGTTCCGAACGGGTGGATACCAGTCGCCGGATGAGGATGACCGGATTTGGGCGGCTGCCGAGCTTTGGGAAACGACCGGGGAATCCAGGTATCTGGAGGACTTTGAAAAACGCGCCCGGGACATGGACTTCGAAATTGATGAAGACTGGGACTGGGGCGACGTATCAAATCTGGCGATGTTTACTTATGCCTTGTCGTCAAAAACAGGCAAGTCGGCTGATGTCGCGGAAAAGGTCAGGCAAAATATTATTGCAGTAGCCGGCCAGATTGTTGAAAAAGGAAATGAGGATGTTTATGGTCGTCCGCTTGGTGGGCGCTACTATTGGGGGTGCAACGGAACGGTTGCCCGGCAGGTGCTCAACCTGCAAGTGGCCAATCGCTTGTCGCCCAACCCGGCATACCGGCAAACTGCCCTGGATGCCATCGGCCATATTTTCGGACGCAATTATTACAACCGCTCGTATGTTACCGGCCTGGGCATTTCGCCTGCAATGAACCCGCACGACCGTCGTTCCGGTTCCGACAATTTAGTTGATCCATGGCCTGGCTACCTGGTTGGCGGCGGCCATTCGGCAACCGGCTGGCACGATAAAGAAGAAGATTATGCAACCAATGAAATTGCCATTAACTGGCAGGGCGCTTTGGTGTATGCCCTGAGCGGTTTTCTGGTTGATGAGGAATAGACCTTCAAAATTGAAAAACCAAATTAAAACAACTTAATATGATGAAAAAGATTTTTGTATTGATCGTGATTTTGTGGATGGGAAACAGGCCGCTGCAGGCACAAAAATTTCCTGATTTGGCCATGACTCCGCCGATGGGCTGGAATAGCTGGAATACGTTTGCAACCAATATTGATGAACAGCTGGTGAAAGATATTGCTGACATTTTTGTTGAGCGGGGTTTGGCTGATGCCGGTTATAAATACATTGTTCTGGATGACGGGTGGATGGCAATGAAGCGTGACTCGCTTGGTTTTTTGGTTCCCGATCCCGAGAAGTTCCCCAATGGAATTAAAGCAGTTGCCGATTACGTGCACTCAAAAGGATTGAAGTTTGGTATTTACAATTGCGCCGGATCAAAAACCTGTGGTGGCTATCCGGGCTCGCGCGGACATGAGTACCAGGATGCTTTGCTTTATGCCGCCTGGGGGGTTGATTACCTGAAGTACGATTGGTGCAACACCGAAAACCTGAATGCAAAAGGCGCTTATCAAACCATGCGCGATGCCATTTTTGCTGCAGGACGGCCTATGGTTTTCAGCCTTTGCGAATGGGGTGACAACCAACCATGGGAATGGGCTGAGGACATCGGTCATTTGTGGCGGACTACCGGCGATATTTATCCGTGCTTTGATTGCGAGTATAGCCATGGGAGCTGGTCTTCGTGGGGTGTATTGAAGATTGTGGATATGCGCAAAGGAATACGTGGCGCTGCCGGGCCGGGGCATTGGAATGATCCGGACATGATGGAAGTTGGCAACGGGATGAGCCTGTCTGAAGACCGGGTTCATTTTGCCTTGTGGGCCATGATGGCTGCCCCGTTGATGATGGGCAATGATTTGCGTTCTGCTTCGGAAGAAACCCTGTCCATTTTGGAAAATGAAGAAGTGATCGCTGTCGATCAGGACCCGCTTGGCGTGCAGGGGTTTGTGTACAAAGAAGAAGATGGAATGCAGGTGTGGGTTAAACCGCTTGCAAATAACGAATGGGCTGTTTGTTTCCTGAACCGAAATGAAGAACCTTATGCACTGGATTTTAACTGGGAGGAGGAAACAATTAAGGATGAAATTTTTAATTATGAAGTTTCATTCAACGACAACGTTTTCAAAATACGTGATTTGTTTGCTCATGAACCGGTTGGAACAACTGCCAACCCATTGAAAACAGAAATTGGTGGACATGATGTGCTCATGCTCCGGTTGACAGTCAAGTAGTACCGTTTTTTCTACATTATTGATAAAACAAAAAAAGAGGGTGTCCTAAACTCGGTGTTACTTTGTGATTATTATCAATGCAACTCCGTGGTTTATTCATTTGTATTTAACCACAGAGTTGCACTAAGTTATACACGGAGGAACACAGAGGACGCCCTCTTTCTTGTTAATGGTTTTTGTTTAAACCATCGGGTATTTTTTGAAAATTTCTTCTGATTTCATCAGGATGTCGACATACTGGGCACGCTGATAGGAGAAGGGGTCTTTCATATTTTTCCGGGATAGTTTCCCTTTAAAGTCATCAATTGATTTGTATCCTTTCTTATTCATCCAGTTGGTCAGGTCGTTGATGATTGTGGTCACAAAACTTGGCTGGTTCCTGTAAATGGCAGATACCACCTGAACGACATCGGCACCGGCCAACAACATTTTTATGACATCTTCGGCATTCGAAATGCCACGGCTGGCGCAGATACTTGCATCAATGTTGCCGTAAAGCAACCCAGCATAGCGCAGTGTTACCTGGTGGTCATTTTCGTTGCTCAAGTCCCAGGGGTAGTGGAACAATTCCTGTTCAATGTCAATCTCGGGTTGGAAAAAACGGTTGAAAAGAACATAGCCGTCAACTTCAGCTTCATCCAGTTTTTTGATAAAATTCAAGGTGTTTGTGTAGAACGGGCTCAATTTTACACTAACGGGGATTTTCACTGCCTTTTTGACTTGCTTTACAACCTGCACCTGTTTGTCTTCTATCTTTTCACCTTCGACTTCGAAATAACCGGGTGTTGCATAAAGGTTGATTTCCAAGGCATCAACACCAGTTTGCTCCAGCTCCTTGGCATACTCTACCCACGTTGTTTCATAAATGGCATTCAGGCTGGCAATTACCGGGACTTTACTTTTACTTTTCAGTGTTTTCACATTGAAAAGATGTTCTTTCGGACCGGCATGTTTCAGATCAGGGAAAAGACGGGTCATTTCTGCGTTCCGGTTTTCATATTCGTGCAACTCTTCTTCCATTTGAATCGATTCCAACTGGATTTGCTCTTCGAACAAAGATTTGTAGACAATTGCTCCGATACCGGCTTCTTCAAGTTGTTCGATAACTTCCGGTTTACTAACAAGGTTGCTGGCCCCAAGAATAAGTGGGTTCTTCAGTTTTAAACCCATGTAGGTTGTAGATAAGTCTGCCATAATAGTGAATTTTTGGGTTATTTCTGCTAATTAAAACTTCGCTGAACAAACTTTTGTTCATCATCTTATCAGAAAAAAGATATCCAGGTGTTTTTTTACTGGTTTGTTCTTTCAAGATAAGAATAAATGACGGGAGAATAATAACCATCAGATATTTCTGTCAGATTGTGGGGGAAAGTAAAATTTATCAACCGCTGGAGTGTCTGAATTTCTTTTAAATCAGTTCCCGGGCTTTGATCTCGAGGTATTTATTGATCAGGTTGACCGAAAGACCTTCAGGAGGAGTTAGAAGTGACATGATTCCGGCATGTTTCAATTCATTGGCCATCACTTTTTTGTCGTGAATGAATTTCCGGGCAATGGAATGAACGTAAACCTCTTCAATATTCCGCGAATCGTGACCTGCCAGTTCATGTATTTCGGTATTCTCGAAAAATACGACAAGCAACAGATGTTTGCTGGCAATCTTTTTCAGATAGGGGAGTTGCCTTTTTAACGAGGGGAGGCCTTCGAAATTAGTGTAAAGGATTAAGAGGGAACGTTGTCTTATTTTTCCTGAAATTGTGGCGTACAGTTTTTCGTAAGATGATTCGTTGAAATTGGTTTGCTGATTATACAAAACATCCATGATTTGCTGCAGGTGCCCCCCTTTTCGGGCGGGAGGGAGCAACGAGTGCACCTGGTCGGAGAACGTGATCAGGCCGGCGCGGTCGTGTTTGATCATGGCCATGTTTGAAATGATCAGGCTGGCATTGATGGCATAATCCAGGAGGGCCATTCCTTCGAAGGGCATTTCCATTACCCTGCCCATGTCAATGACCGAAAATACTTGTTGCGAACGTTCGTCCTGGTACTGGTTGACCATTAGGGCACCTTTTCGGGCGGTGGCTTTCCAGTTCACTGTTCGCGAGTCGTCTCCCGGCACATATTCCCGTACCTGGTCAAATTCGGAGTGCTGGCCGACCTTGCGGATGCGTTTGATGCCGATCTCTTCCAGCCGGTTGGATATTCCCATCAACTCGAACTTGCGCATGCTGATGAATGACGGAAAGACTGGAGTGGATTGGGCATTATTTCCTTTAATCCTGCGGGTGATAAATCCCAGCGGCGTTGAAACAAAAACATTGGATTGTCCGAACTTATATTCGCCCCGGGTGAGTGGGGTCAGGATATAATCGACGGTCTTCGTTTCGCCGGAACCAATTTGGTGTGAAATGCTGAAATCACGCTTTTGAAACTCGAACGGCAATTCTTCAATCAGTTGAATGTTCACTTTAAACGGGAAGGTGTTTTGCAAACTGACCGATACCGGGTTTTCATCGCCGAGAGACAGGCGGGCCGTGGTTTTTCGGCTGATGCTGATACTTCCCCGGCTAAAAAACAGCCATGCTGTATCGGTGATTGTCAATGCAATGAGCCCGAGCAGCGCAGTTTTGGCCAGAAAATAAACCCACTGAAAGGGATAGGCCAGTATGAACAGCACGGCAACACTCAGGATACCGATGAAAAAGCGGTTTGAGAAATATATTTTCCAGTTTCTTTTTTGCATAAACAGGTTAGCGTGGTACTTCAATGCTTTGAACAAGTGAATTGATCATATCTTCGGGGCGGATGCCTTCCATCTCTTTTTCAGGTGAAAGAATAATCCGGTGACAAAGAACCGGGTTTGTAATCTCTTTGATATCGCTTGGGGTAACAAAGTCGCGGCCATTGATGGCGGCAACTGCCTTGGCTGCGTTCATGATGTGAATGGAAGCCCTCGGCGATGCCCCCAGGTAAATATCCCGGTGGTTCCGGGTAGTCGAAACAATGCGGGCAATATAATTTTTCAGGCTTGCATCAATTGTTACATCGAAAATCTTTTTTTGAAAAGCCACGAGCTCGCTGGCTTGAACGACCGCCGAAACGGCATCGGTTTGTACCCGGTCTTTTCCTTCATCGTGTGTGTTGAGGATTTGTTCCTCCTCTTCAACCGAGGGGTAGCCAACATTTATCTTAAAGAGGAAGCGGTCGAGCTGGGCTTCCGGAAGCCGGTAAGTTCCTTCGTGCTCAACCGGGTTTTGAGTGGCAAATACCAGAAAGGGCGCTTGCAGCGGATAGGTGGTTCCGTCGACCGATATCTGGCGTTCTTCCATCACTTCAAAAAGTGCCGATTGTGTTTTTGCCGGCGCCCGGTTGATCTCGTCAATCAGGACGAGGTTCGAGAAAACCGGTCCCTTTTTAAATTGAAATTCACCTTTCCCCATGTTGTATATTGATGTGCCAATCACATCCGACGGCATCAGGTCGGGGGTGAACTGGATCCGTGAGAAACCGGCATCAATTGATTTGGCCAGGAGTTTTGCCGCCAGTGTTTTGGCAACCCCCGGAACACCCTCAATCAGCGCGTGCCCGTTGGTTAAGATCGCAATGATCAGCAAATCGATCATCTGTTCCTGTCCAACGATGACTTTGGCCAGTTCGGCTTTTACGTTGTTGACAGCCTGGCTAAGTTCCGACAGGTCGGTGCGTGTTTCAAACAATACATTTTCTTCCATGCTTATTTCGTTTTTTGTTTTTCAGTTTTTTGTACCGAAGCTTTCCGGCTTTTCTTGTAGAAAAGTTCAATCAGTTCGTTGAATCGTATCAATTCATCTTCGTAAACCCGTTCTTTTGCTGAAAGCACTTCGTAGTGGGTGAAAATACGGCTGACGATCTGCTCTTTGACACCGGATTTCAGCGCCAGTTTCTGGTAGAAAACCGGGGTGAATTCAATCCGGATGAAATATTTCGAACTGATATGTTCGGAAAAAACGGCAAATATTTTTTTTACCAGGTCTTTGTGGTTTTTCTGGTTGAAATAGAGGAGGCCAATCGTTTGAACAAAATCAAGCGAGAGGTTTGCCTTTGGCGGCAGAACCGGGATTGCCCGTTGCCGGCGCCTGATGTTGGTCAGGATGTACAATCCCAACCCGATGATCAGCGTCCAGTATGCTGCCCGAAGTGCTTTAATTGATAAGATGATTTTTATCGGCGAATTACTTTCCATGCGAAATGGTTTGTAATATTCATCCCATTCCAGTTGCTGGTCGTTTTTAGGTAGCCACGCCAGCACTTCCTCCTGGTAATGATGGTCGTTGTACAGCAAGTGGTAATTCGTGAATGCCAGCGGTTGCGTATGCAGGAAGAAATTCCCTTTACCGTAGGGCACTTTCACATAATTGACATGGTTATTGCCTTTTCCCAGGGGAACTGCCCCGGTCGTGTCGGGTAGCTCGAACCAACTGGTTTGTACCAGCTTTTTAAAATGGTACTTCTGTCCCCATTCTTTGCCATTCCATATCTGCAATGTTGTTGCCGAGTCCAAAATATTACGATTCAACATGGAGACTTTGACTTTAAGAGAGTCGGTTAATTCATCCGACCACGAATGGCTGGCGATCAGGACATCGGCGCCGAGCGCTGCTTTCCGGAATAAAACATCCAGATCAAGCGAATCGGGCGAAAAATTGTTTGTTACAATGAAAAACTTGCTGGTTGAGCTAGTGTCCTTGTTCCAATGTTCGTAAAAACTTTCATTGATATCTTTTACAAATGCCCCCGGGAATAAATCGTCAAAAGAGTTCCGCAAAACCCAGGTGCCAAACGGAATTTTGTCATTGCCCGAATAAGTCGGAACCCAGTTGGTCTCTCGCGGTGCCAGCGTTTCCATGTAAATCAGGATACCAAACAGGATTGTTATGCCAATGATGTATTTCAGCTTAGCGTTCATCTGTACCTTCCTTTTTCGCGTTTTGAATTGATGAAATCAGGTTCAGGAATCCGGATTGAACGGCTTGAAACTGATCGTTGCTAAGCTGGAATTTTCCATACCAGACATAGTCGAAAACCAATGTTTGTATCTTGAACTGGCTGCGGATATCCGCTGACTGAATCTCCCGGAGATAGTCCCGGTTTGTCTTGTCTTTATGCCAGCTGATATAAGCTTTCTTATCCAACTCTTTCAGAATATGAAGGTAGTGGTAGCGTATGCAAAGGCGTAGGTCACCATCCTGCATGGCTTTGTCGGCTAGGGCCTGCAAATCAATCCTGCTTATTTCTTCACCGGGCAGTACAACATTGCCTGTCCTGTCTTTATTGTCTTTACCCAGAAACCACTGAAATTGTCCTTCCGAAAGTTTGATAACAGCAAAAATGATAATTGCCAGGATGACCAGAGACCGGATATAGGGCGCCGCCCCACTGTCGCTGAATGCTTTTTTGAACAGCTGGTACAGATAATACTTGACCTTTTCCCAGATCGTGTTCTGGCGGTAAGGATTATAATCATAGCGAAACTCGTTATCCTGCCGGTACTTTTCAAGTTGTTCCTCTTGAAAATGTCGTTCAGTAGGTTGGACTGGTGATTCTGCCGAAGTCACTGACATACTAAAAGAAACCAGGCAGAGAAGAATGAGCAGTGCGCGTGATATGTTTCTGAAAAAATCAGGCATTCTCCTCAGTCAGCTTGTCAATTTTGGCCTGTAAAGTTGGGCGTTCTTTTACTTCAACCAAGCTAAAATATTGGATGCTAATAAAGATCAGTATTAAAGAATAGGCAAAGGTTTGTATTATTGAAATAATTGTTGAAAAGATTAGGTAGCCGGATGAAAATATCTGGGGCTGGGTTTGGTTCGTTACGGCATGGAATGTTTTGGTAAAAGTCGTTATGAGCAGGGGAATCGATAAGATCAAGCTGAAGACGTAGACAATCAACCATCCAATGATTAGGATGCCGAATGTTTTCCACCAGTTCTCCTTGATTACGTCAAAACTGCGGTTCATTGCTGTGCCCAGTCCGGTTTCTTCGAAAACAATAACAGGGGCAACCAGCGAAAAAACAATGCCCAGGTAAATTCCGGGGATAAGCAGGAAGATACTTCCTAACACTACGATTATAAATATGACGACATAAGCAAGCAAGAGTTTGATTCCTGTTCTTATCAGGTAGGGCCGTAAGTCATCAACTTTAAATTCGGCATTCTTTTTTATGTACAGGCTTATAAATGAAAGAACAACTGTTGTCAAAACGGTATGGTTCAAGAGTTGAATGATATAGCTGGAGAACACGTTTTTCCACGGGTAGTTTTGATAGATGCTTGATCCCGGTTGAACTCCATTGTTGACCGTGTCCACAAGAGATGTCTGGATGAAAATGAGCAGAATCCCGGTCAGGACGAAAAAAGGAAGGACATAAATCAGAAGGGCCTTTCCCAGCCGTTTGTATTCCAGTTTTATGAAATCAAACGAATGGTTCATCACTGATCCAAAATCTCTGATTTTTCTAAATTCAAATGTTTTGTTCATAGTCGGTGAATTTTTGGGATAAATATTTGGGGTATAAAAAGAAATACCAAATGATAAAAGCCAGCGACAGGATAATGATTGCCAGGCGAATGCTGTTCGGGAGCTCGGTATGCCGTGTGACAAAACCTTCGAAAAAGCCGGCGACAATGAATAACGGTACCACGCCCGAAACCATTTTTAACCCGGTTACGGCTCCCCGTTGAAAGGAAACAGTCCGTTTGTAAGTTCCGGGAAATAATATGCTGTTGCCTATGGCCATTCCGGCAGCCCCTGCCATGATAATTGAAAACAGTTCAAGTGTCCCGTGGATGTATATGGTGAGAAATGATTCACCCAGCATCCCGTATTTGTAGAAAAAATATTGAAAGCATCCGAGCATGATCCCGTTTTGCAGGAGGATAAAGCCGGAACCAAAGGAAACAAACACACCTGCAACAAAGGCCACGAAAGCAACCCGGATATTGTTTATTGTGATCCCCAGAAACATGTTAACCTCATTGACTTGTTTGTAAACGGCCATCGGATCCCCTTTGTCAATGTTTTCAATGGTCATGTTTACATAGTGATCGCCCATTATTATCCGTGGAAAACTAAAATCGACTGCTGTTGAGAGTGCCCCGATGACAACGCTCACCAGAAAAATCGTCAGGGCATACCAAAAATATTTTTGGTTTTGCCAGAGGAGCAAGGGGTATTCGGTTTGCCAGAATTGGACAAAACGCTTCTTTTTGATTTTTTTGTTTTGATAGATTTTCTGATGGACCTGTATTGTGAGGTGGTTCAGGTATTGAACGGTTTCACCCCGGGGATAAAAAGTATTGGCATACGAGAAATCGTCATTCAATCCGACATACAGGTCGTACAATTCGTCTGGATTTACGTTGAGGTTTCCTTGCAGTAGTTCCTCAATTTTTTTCCACTTGCCGGAGTTCCGTTTTATAAAAACGATTTCTTTCATGCTTTTTATAAAGCGACGGTTTTACAAACAGTCTTGGGTTTTTATACTTTTGGCTGTATCTGATTTTTGTCAGTGAACTATTCCTTAAAAAAAAGAATATGTTATTTTCACGGCTAAAATAACAAAATACTTTATTGGGCAGGTAAAAAGAATTTATAATTTGAACCATGGCAGATATTAAAATTCATACAGCACAAAATACGGTGTTATTGCAAAACAAAGCCAGCCTGGGCGAGCGGATGATAGCAACATTTCTTGATTTGCTGATTATTGGCGCATATTTCATTGTCGGGTCTTTTCTGATGGCAGCATTGTCGCTTGATGGTATTTTCTGGCTTCTGTATTCGTTGCCGGTTTACTTTTATACACTGGTTCTTGAACTGGTTTTCCATGGGCAAACATTTGGGAAAAGAGTTATGAAAGTGAAGGTTGTCCATTGTGAAGGAAGAAATGTTCCTTTTTCATCTTATGTTTTGCGATGGTTGTTACGACTAGTTGATATCTGGTTGTTTTTTGGCTGTATTGGCGTACTGGTTGTTATCCTGAGTAAAAAAGGTCAGCGTATTGGAGACATAGCTGCCAACACGATAGTTGTTTCAACAAAGGGCAGCACCAGGTTTTATGATCTTCCGTACAAACCGAAAGAAGGACAAGAAGAAACAGTCATGTTTAGCCAGGCAACTTTGCTTGATGATGATGATATCGAGGTTATTCGGGAGGTTTTAGCTTACGGGAAAGAAAAAGGTTATCAGGGGAAAGCTGCCAGTATGATTATACAAACCAGTGATTTCATGAAGAAAAAACTGTCGATTGAAACTAAAATGACACCGGGCAAGTTTCTGGAGCAGTTGTTGAATGATTATTACGTTTTGTACAAATAACGGATCAATTCAAATTCTTGAGGGATCCCTATTTGAATCAAATATTTTAGGGTCATATGTCCGACCAATAGAAACAACGCAATATCGCTGGCTAAAGCGTTTTCTCTCCGGCCAAGGGGAGATGGCTCCGCTTGCGGAGACAGAGGGGTCTAGACCGCAGAAACAAAAAGAACCACTCCGTCTTTCGCTGTGCGAAATCCACCTCTCCTTGGCGAGGAGAGGAAAGGGGTAGGGCGCTATTTGCAACAGATTGACAGCCGGAAAGCAATTCAGTTCCTGATTCACTGATGGTGTGTTTTTGAGATGTCTCTTGCTTTTGGTTCGGCCTACGGGGTGTTTTCAAAAGGCCCGTCAGCCTTGATTTTTCTTTGTTTTCCTGCCTGTCCGGTCAGGCGGGGTTTCTTTTCATCCAAGGAAAAGAAATGAAACCCGGTCGGGAAGACAAGCCGTTAAAAAAACAGCCAGGTTATTAGAACTGGATAAACTCAATTTTACAATTTGATCCCTTGTTCCCCAGCAGAGATACAATTTGATTCAATAACCTTCACATACGGAATTAAAAGCAAAAAACCTGTGAACCGCAGTCCACAGGTTTTTTATTATTTGAGGTCTTCGTTTTTTACAGCAAGCTCAAAGTCACGGTTAAACCGGCCATAACAACCGATACCATGGTCATCAGTTTGATGAGGATGTTCAGCGAAGGACCAGAAGTGTCTTTGAACGGGTCGCCAACAGTATCGCCAACCACACCGGCTTTGTGCGTTTCGCTTCCTTTGCCGCCGTAGTTTCCTTTTTCAATGTATTTCTTGGCATTGTCCCAGGCGCCACCGGCATTATTTAGCATCACGGCCAACGTGAAGCCTGATGTCAAACCACCTGCCAGCAGACCAACCACACCGGCAACACCCATAAAGGCGCCGATTGCCACAGGAACGATGATTGCGAGCAGCGATGGCAACAACATTTCGCGTTGTGCACCCCGGGTTGAAATTTCAACACACTTGGCATATTCCGGAGTGGCTTTCCCTTCCATAATCCCGGCAATTTCGCGGAACTGGCGGCGAACTTCCTCAACCATGGCGCCGGCAGCACGCCCGACAGCTTTCATGGTCATGGCGCAGAAAACAAAAGCCATCATCGAACCAACGAAAATACCACCAAGGAATAGGGGGTTGAACAGCGTGATGTCGTATGCTGCGGAAAAATCTTTTACTGATGCGGCGGAAATCTGGATCGCTTTGATGCCTTCTTCAACAGCCGGCTTGACGGTGCTGTAGAAAACATAGTCGCCTTTTGCCACGAAGCCGTCAGCTCCGGCAATACGGCCAAACCACAACCGGATTTCTTCCATATAGGCCGAAATCAATGCCATGGCTGTTAAAGCAGCAGAACCAATTGCAAACCCTTTACCCGTTGCGGCAGTCGTATTGCCCAACATGTCAAGGGCGTCGGTGCGTTCGCGTACTTCTTTAGGCAGTTCAGCCATTTCTGCGTTACCTCCGGCGTTATCGGCAATCGGGCCAAAAGCATCCGTTGCCAGGGTGATTCCCAATGTTGAGAGCATACCCACGGCGGCAAAACCGATACCGTAAACACCCATGGCAAAGTTTTCCATACCACCAGCCGACCAGAACGAACCAATAATACCGATAACGATTGTTATAACCGGAATCCATGTTGAATACATCCCGACTGCAATACCATCAATGATGGTTGTGGCAGGTCCTTGTTGTGCTTGCTTGGCAATCCCTTTGGTTGGTTTATATTCATCTGAGGTGAAATATTCAGTTGCCTGACCAATGATAACACCGGCAATCAAACCGATAACCACCGAGCCGAAAACACCATAGGTGATCCATCCCATCGAAGCCATTCCAAGCATGGCCAACAGGATTAGGATGGAAGAACCTCCGGTACCCAGAAGAAGGGCATTCAGCAGGTTTTTCTGGGTGGCTGTTTCTTTGGTGCGTACCATGAAAATACCAATGATGGAGAAGATGATGCCGATTGCAGCAACAAGCATCGGGGCAATAACGGCCATTTCGGTTTCCATTCCTGTCGTTTTTAACGCAACAGCAGGAAGGGCTGCTCCAAGAGCCGCAGTTGCCAGGATTGAACCGCAATAGGATTCGTACAAGTCGGCGCCCATACCGGCCACGTCGCCTACGTTATCACCAACATTATCGGCAATGGTTGCCGGGTTGCGCGGGTCGTCTTCGGGGATTCCGGCCTCTACTTTTCCAACCAGGTCGGCGCCTACGTCGGCTGCTTTGGTATAAATACCGCCTCCAACACGTGCAAACAAGGCCTGTGTTGATGCACCCATACCGAATGTCAGCATGGTTGTTGTGATCTCAACCAATTTTTGGGCTTCAGTTGTTCCGGCATGAACAAAATTCAACCCGAATAAATGAAGGCCGTTGGTCATGTGGTCGGGTGTAAAGACCACTTTGTTGAGGAACAGGTACCACAACGCGATGTCGAGCAACCCAAATCCAACAACGACCAAGCCCATTACTGCCCCGCTTCGGAAGGCAACTTTCAATCCCTGGTTTAGCGAGATGGATGCCCCATGTGCCGTACGTGCCGAGGCATAAGTTGCTGTCTTCATTCCGAGGAAACCACACAGACCGGAAAAGAAACCTCCGGTGAGGAATGCCACGGGTACAAATGGGTTTTGTACACCCATGTAAGCCAGCAGAAGTAAAATGAGCATGAGAATAATAAAAACAATACCAACAACTTTGTATTGGCGGTAAAGGTACGCCATTGCCCCTTCGCGCACATATTGTGCAATTTCTTTCATTCGGGGGGTACCTTCTGAGTTTTTCATCATGGATTTGAAAAATACCCATGCGAACACCAATGCTAATAATGAGCAAAGGGGAACTATCCAGAATATAGTATTCATAAATTTATTAATTAATGCAACCATGTTGCGGTTAGTGGATCCAGTGATTAAATGCAAGCCATTAAAATAACGATAAATGGTGTCGACCTGATTGAAGTCCAAATGTTGTATGACAGGCTTCAATATAAATTTTTCGGTCAACAAAGATAATGGAAGGAATCAAATTGTAATTTAAAATTGCTATTTTGCTGTTAATTTGTAATTATTCTAAAGAGAAATATGGAAATATGACAGCGATGTCTACGGTATGAGAAAAAATAGTCCGTTCTTCTGGCAAGCTTCTGTGTTGAATATGTCAATACACGAGAGGCGGTTTTTGATAACAGCTTCGGATTTTAAATAAAACGGATCAATCCTTTTTTACCACTCCTTTTCCTTGCCATTTTCCGGAATAGAAGTAAATGATCAGGATTGTCATCCCGGCAAACCAGCCAATTGGCTCGGCCCACCAGATGCCGTTGACCCCAATCTTTCCGGACAGAAAAAATGCCATGGGTATGCGGAACAGGTACAGCGCTGCCAGGGTGGCCAGCATGGGGATGAAAGTGGCCCCGGCTCCGCGAAGAAAGCCGGTGAAGGTAAACATCACCGATATTAAAAGGTAGAATGATGATACAATGACCAGATAATCCTGGCCAATGGCAATTACGCCGGCATCGGGGGTGAAGATTTGGATGATGTATCTCCCAAACAGGATAATGATGATTGAGATGAACAGAGAATAGGCCAGCGAAAAGAACAAGGTTATTTTTAGGCCTTTCTTTGCCCGGTCTTCGCGAAATGCTCCCAGGTTTTGCCCCACAAAGGCCGATAGGGCAGAGCTGAATGTTAAGGCCGGCATTTTGGCAAACGAGTCAACACGCATGGCTGCGGTGTATGCCGCTACGGCATTGGTGCCAAAAGTGTTTACAATTCCCATGATGGCCATCATCCCAAAAGCAACGAACGATTGCTGAAAACCGGTTGGTAAGCCAATGCGGACACTGCTTTTAAATATGTCGCGGTCGAAGATGTATTTTCGGATTCGCAGTTTGATTACCGGGTGCTTGAGGTTGAGGTACCAGGTGGCCGTAAAAAATGCGCCTGCCTGCGAAATCACGGTTGCCAGGGCAACACCTGCAATGCCCCATTTAAAGACCAGGACAAAAAGCAGGTCGAATACGATATTGTTGATGGTGGAGACAATCATAAAATAAAGTGGGGTTTTGGAATCGCCCATTCCGCGAAGAATGGAGGTAATCCCGGCAAACCCGAAGAAGAAAAACATCCCCGTCATATAGATATTCAGGTAGGTGACGGCTTCGGGAAGCATCTCTTCGGGGAGTTGCAGCAGCATGAAAATCTGCTTGCTGAGCCCGATCCCAAGCGCCATGACCACGATGGAGGCGACGAGGAAGAAGATAAAGATGGTGTCGATGGTGCGGTTAACCTGATCCATCTTTTTTGCACCAAAAAATTGGGCAACAACAGTCGATGCGCCTGAACCAACACCGATGACCAGCGAGATCAGCGTGAAAATAATCGGGAATGATGCCCCGACTGCTCCCAACGCTTCTTTTCCCAGGTAATTCCCTACAATCACACTGTCGACAATATTGTAAAGGTTCTGGAAAATATTTCCGGCGACCAATGGCACTGAGAACCGTAAAATTAAGCTTGCTTCCTTACCCTCCGTAAAATCTTTCATAACACAGAAAAAAGTTTTCAAAGCTCTTCAAATTTTGCTGAATATCAAAATGACAACTGAAAACATCCTTTCATTATGGGAAATGAAAAATAGTGTTGAAAGTTAATGTTGGGTTAAGTTTTAATTGTCCGCTTTTCAGCAATTTGTAAACCATTAATTTTGCCGAAAATCTTTTGTGATATGAAGAAAAGAGTATTGTTTGTTTGCCTGGGTAATATTTGCAGGTCTCCGAGCGCTGAAGCTGTTTTTAACGGATTGGTTAAACGGGATGGTCTGGAACACCTGATTGAATGCGACTCCGCCGGAACTGCCGGATACCATGAAGGCGAACCTGCCGACCAGCGTATGCAGAGCCATGCGATCAGGCGCGGGTACAGGCTGACTTCCATTTCCCGGAAATTCAGGCTTGAAGCCGACTTCGATAAGTTTGACTACATTATCGGGATGGATGACGACAATGTGAATGATTTGCAGGACATGGCTTCGTCAACCGAAGAGCTGGACAAAATTTTCAAAATGACCGACTTTTGCTCGAACGGTGGTTTCCATTCTGTGCCCGATCCATACTATGGCGGATCTGACGGTTTCGAGCTTGTGCTTGACATTCTGGAGGATGCCTGCGAAGGTTTGCTCAACGAAGTAAAAGGATAAGGCTGTCTCAAAAGTCGTAAAACCAAAGAGATGCGTCATTGCGAGTAAAACGAAGCAATCTGTTTTTCAAGAGATTGCTTCAGTCGTTCCTCCTTCGCAATGACGATTAAGGTTACTTTTGAGACAGCCTTATCCTTTCATTGTTTTTTCTTCTTTCCCCGAATATTACGGATCAATTCAAATTCTTGTAGGGATCCCTGTTTAAATCAAATATTTTAGGGGCATATGTCCGACCAATAGAAACAACGCAATATTGCTGGCTAAAGCGTTTTCTCCCCTGTCAAGGGGAGATGGCTCCGTTTGCGGAGACAGAGGGGACCGGACCGCAGAAACAAAAAGAACCACTCCGTCTTTCGCTGCGCGAAATCCACCTCTCCTTGGCGAGGAGAGGAAAGGGGCAGGGCGCTATTTGCAACAGATTGACAGCCGGAAAGCGATTCCGTTCCTAGTTCATTGATGATGTGTTTTTGAGATGTCTCTTGCTTTTGGTTCGACCTACGTGGGTTTTGATTTAGAAAACAAGGGAAGGGGACCAAGGGCTCAAGCAATGGCAATTGTAAAAGTTTATAAGGTTTTCTTGCAAACACTAGTTACAGTCATTTTTGGTCATTCTGTTGTCATTATTTGTTTCAGAACAGCAAAGAATGACGATTAAATGACAACTTAATTCTACTTTGACAGATTAGAAAAATCTGACT
>JBNKTK010000047.1:0-25590 GCA_050298035.1 Mangrovibacterium sp.
GAAGAAATTATATGGTACAGGGCAGATTTTGCGCAGAATTTCCACCCGCATGTGTTGACAAGCGTAAGTAGTGGAAACTGGCTTACAAGAGCCGCTCCTGCTGATATGGACGGTGACGGAGATCTTGACCTGGCATTCTATCGTGATGGTTCATCAACCAACTCTCAGGTTGGATGGATAGAAATGGACACCATGTTGGTCACTACGCCAGTTCAGTTCGAAGACAACGTGCCTGTTTCTACTTCCATAGTACTGAATTTTCAGGAAACAATTGATGCGGCCTCGGTCAATACGGATAACATTGCCGTACGTGGAGAATTGTCAGGTACAATTGCCGGAACCTTATCCGGTGGCGGGACAAGTACAATCACCTTTGACCCGACAAACGATTTCTTCCCGGGAGAAGCCATAGAAGTAACCATCAGCGATAGCCTGCTGCGCAGTAACGGAAACCCCATTTATGGATACTACACCTTTGAGTTCAGAGCAGCTGCAACACCGTATGGCTTTACACCAACTACGTACACGAAGCATCTTATTACAGACACAGTGACTTTGGCCAAAACGGCACGCCCGGCAGACATTGACAATGACGGAGATATGGATGTTTTAACCTCAAGTTCAGGGGATAACGAATTGATCTGGTACGAAAACGATGGTGCACAAAACTACACTGGAATCGTTGTAGACAATACTATCTCCGCTAAAGAGGTGGAAGTCGCTGATCTGGATAACGATGGTGACATGGACTTGCTGTGTGGGAATTCCGGGGACCAGCTTTACTGGTACGAAAATGACGGTTCTCAGAACTTTACGCGTCATGCTTTATCACTTGCATCAATTGCGCCGTATCCAATCTTAGCGGGGATAGGTGATTTAGAAGTGGCTGACATGGAAGGCGATGGAGATTTGGATATAGTGTTTTCGTTGACGATTATGTCTTCGTATCAGGGCTGGTTCGAAAATGACGGAGATGAGAATTTTACGCTTCATGCGATTGGTATTGAAGGTGATGGATCCAACGCTATATTGAAAACAGACGTGAACGGAGATGGAGACCTGGATATAGTAACATTTATTGATAATCTCAACGGACTTTACTTGTACGACAACGATGAAGAAATGAACCTGAAAGTGGTGAATATAGACAATACTGCGGCCAATATATATGGACTGGATGCAGGTGATATGGACAACGATGGAGACAACGATGTCATTTGTATTCTTGTTGATGAACTCGCGTGGTACGAAAATCAGGGAGGATCAGGCTTTGCCAAACATACCATTTACTCAGGCCCAGCCTGGTTTGGAGATGTTTATGCCATGGATATTGACGGGGATAATGATCTGGATATAGTTATGGGTACACTAGACATTAACAACTTGTTTTGGTTTGAGAATGATGGAAGTCAAAATTTTACCCAACATATAATCTATGTCGGAAATTCTATAAGACGTGTTCATGTTGCTGACATGGACGGAGACGGAGACATGGATGTGGTAGCGAATTCTCAAAACGCCAACGAAGTATATTGGATAGAGTTTATGGCATGCGCTCCGGCTGATCAACCAGTAGTTACTACTCCTGTACCAATATGTCCCGGGCTGGATGTAACACTTACCTGGACGGGAAACCTGAATGACGCTACGCAATGGGTGATTCGAACAGATTCGTGCACCGGACAGGTGATAGATTCAACGACAGCCAATACGATCCAGTTAAACCCATTGGAAACAACCACCTATTATATCCAGGGAGAAGGGAACTGTGGCGGTGCAGGCTGCGGTTCTGTTACGGCAGTCATTCATCCGGAATACAATGATACACTTCCTGAAATCAGCATTTGTCAGGGAGATAGCGCATTGATCTTTGGAAACTATGAAACAACGTCCGGATGGTATACAGATTGGTACACGACTGTGAACGGTTGCGACTCTCTGATCAAAGTGAATCTTATTGTGAATCCCTTACCGGTTCAACAAACAATCAGTGCCAGCCAAACCGCTCTCTGCGATAGCGGCACTGTAGCCATTCATGTGGATGCAACGGAGACAGGAGTAGAGTACACCCTGTATGAAACAGTCACAAACAACCTGATCGATGGTCCGATCGCCGGTACGGGCGGTTCAATTTCTTTCGACCCAGGAATGATCCTAACTACTACAGAATACTACGTGACAGCACAAAACATAACTACCGCGCTGCAACTGGATGGTGTGGACGACTGGATTCGAAAGCCTGACGGTACATGTGCAACCTATAACGACAATGACGTAACCCTTGAATGTTGGTTCAATTGGGACGGCAATATCACACAAGCGGAGTACCTCATCTACAATGGCACCGGTAGCAGTAGTGGTTATGGGCTAAGAATTTTAACTTCGGGAGAATTGCAAGGCTTATTTGGAGCGGTCAAATATCTGAATACAGGGTACATTGTAACCCCTGGGCAATGGACGCATGTGGCAATGACAGGAGATTCTGTTAATATCTGGACAATTTATGTAAACGGTGTTTCTGTCGGTTCTGCTATGATTAATAACAACCCTCCACTAAACAATTTCTCTATTGGAGGACCTGAAGTTCCAGTTGCACTCTTTGGAGGACTCATTGATGAAGTACGTGTATGGGAAAGAGCGCTTACTCAAACGGAAATTCAGACGAACATGTCAAATTGCCTGGAAGGAAACGAGATGGATTTGGTTGCTTACTTTCAATTCCAAAATGAATTTTTAGATAAAACAGGAAACGGGAATACGGTAGGTTCTACTGGTTACAATGGTGTTTCACCATGGGCTGCCAGTGCGATAGGTAGTTGTGCTATCTGCAATTCGGAAATGCTCAACACTGTTTTGATTGAAATAAACTCAAGCTACAATCAAACAGCAACTGCAACAGTTTGTAGCGGAGATAGCTATACTTTTCCCGATGGTTCAACGCAAACAATTACAACTCAGACCATTCAAATCAGTACTTTGCAAACTGTAAACGCTTGTGACAGTGTTATCGTAACAACTGTAGATGTAAATCCTGTATACAACGATACGCTTTCAATTACTATTTGCCAGGGAGACAGTACACTGATCAACGGTTATTACGAAACAGAAGCTGGTTTCTACACTTTTAACCCGCAAACCGTGAACGGTTGTGACTCTACGTTAAACTATGATATAACAGTAAATCAAACATATAACAAAACCGAGACCATAGCAATACACAAAGGAGAGACAGCGACTTTCCCTGATGGTACAACACAAAAAATTGTTGCAGATTCTGTAACACATACCAGCCTGCTGCAAACTGTAAATGGTTGCGACAGTATCATTCAAACAACCGTATTGATGATTGACACACCTCCAAATGATTTGTGCGGTACCGTTCTGGATTTTGACGGGGTAAATGACCGTGTCGGTTTGGGAACTTTTTCGCACTCTAATAATCAATTCACGGTTGAATTCTGGGCCAATGTTGCAACATCATCGGGGTGGAAACACGTGGTTGAAAACGGAGCTCCTCAGTATGATTTTAGCAGCGCTTATAGGATAGAAATTGGAGATGCTGAAGGCGATTTTTATTGCGCCATCGGCAATGGAAGCAAATTTCATAGTAGCGGTATCCACAACCTGGGATGGAAATATAGTGAATGGAATCATTATGCGCTTACTTTTGATGGCGATACCGTGAGAGTATACATGAATGGTATAGAAAGAATAAAGTACAAAGCTTCGGAAATAAACATTACCAATGGTGACGGGACACTAATATTTGGGTCTCGCCTGGGCACAGAACGATATTTTGATGGAATGCTCGATGAAGTCCGCATTTGGGATTCGGCAAGAACGGAACAGGAAATAGTTTCCACCATGCCGACAAAACTCACAGGAGCAGAACCGGGATTGATGGGCTACTGGAACTTTGACGAAAGACAGGGAACCGTGCTGAACGACTTAACGTCTAATGGACACAATGGGACCCTGGTGGGTATGGATCCGCAAACCGCCTGGTTATCAAACGAAGGTACGCCCATAAACGTAACGAATACGGTCACTCTCTGCGAAGGTGAATCTGTTACCATAGGAACAAATACCTACAACACAACCGGGATTTACACCGATGTATTTACCTCCGCAGCTGGCTGTGATTCTGTTGTTGTTACCGATTTAACCGTGTTTCCAACCACTAACAACTCTTTGCCAGATGTGACCATATGTGAAGGCGACCAGGCCTTGATCTTTGGGAAGTACGAAACAGTGCCCGGCACATATACCGACTCATCGTTGACCGTTAATGGATGCGATTCAATTACAACCGTGACATTGAATGTTAATCCTAGCTATCATAAAACGCTACCGAACATGACCATCTGCAAAGGCGACGGAGCCATGATCTTCGGGAAATGGAGAACAAGAACCGGCAGGTATGTGGACACACTAAAAACGGTAACCGGATGTGATTCAATTATAACCCAGACATTGATCGTAAATCAGAGCTATCATCGTACCTTGCCGGATGTGACCATATGTGAAGGAGATCAGGCTTTTATTTTTGGTAAATACGAAACAGAAGCCGGCACATATGTAGATTCATTGTTAACGGTTAATGGTTGCGATTCAATTACAAGCGTGACATTGATAGTCAATCCGACCTATCATAAAACCTTACCAGATGTGACCATCTGTGAGGGAGACCGGGCTTTGATCTTTGGAAACTATGAAACTGAAGCCGGCACATATACTGACCCATCGTTAACGGTTAATGGATGCGATTCGATTACGACCGTGACATTGGTGGTCAATCCGACTTATCATGAAACCTTACCAGATGTGACCATCTGTGAGGGAGATCAAGCATTGATCTTTGGGAACTATGAAACGGAAGCCGGCACATATACTGACCCATCGTTAACGGTTAATGGCTGTGATTCAACCACAAGCGTGACATTAATTGTCAATCCAAGCTATCATAAAAGCTTGCCTGATATAACCATTTGTGAAGGAGATCGAGCATTGATCTTTGGGAACTATGAAACTGAATCCGGTACATATACAAACTCATCATTGACTGTTAATGGATGTGATTCTATTACCACTGTAGAGTTAGTTGTCACACCAATGTACAATGAAACTCTACCTGACGTTGTAATTTGCCCGGGCGATAGTGCATTGATCTTCGGGAAATGGGAAAGTACCGCCGGAATTTATACCGACACATTGCAATCAGTTTCGGGATGCGACTCTATTGTAACTATTTCCCTCGATATCACCGAGATGGATGTATCTGTTTCTCAATCGGGCAACCAACTTACTGCCAACATTGTTGAGGCAACTTACCAATGGCTGGACTGTAGTAACAATTACGCACCGTTAGCCGGAGAAAACGATCGACTTTTTGAAGCCACTTCCAACGGAGATTACGCGGTAGAGATTACATTGGATGGATGTACCGACACCTCGGCTTGCTATACGATAACCACCACAGGTATTGAAGAAATGAGTGTAATGAACCTGGTTAACGTCTATCCAAATCCTAATCATGGCTCATTCTATGTGAAATTTTCAACAGAAGTAAAAGAACCGGCTACCTTGGATGTAATCAACATGTTGGGGCAAAGCGTATATAGAACCACGCTGTCAGGAAAGAACATACAGCTGATAGAAATGGGCAACTGTGTACCCGGAACATATACGGTAAGTATCCGCGTGGGAAATACTGACATTCAAAAAAGAATTATTGTGTTTTAAGCAGTTTAATTAAAAATTTGTTGTCATTTCAAAGGCAGAACTTTTTTGTCGTTAGGAGATAAAAATATTCTGCCCTATTTTTGAAAAATGCAAAATAGCATGTTTATCAGATTCATCCATATTCTCACAAGCTTAATTTTTATTGTCGTCAGCCAGCATGAGTGCGTGGCCGGGCATCATTACGAATCAGCTGAAGATAGTATCATGTCTTCTTTTGACAAGTTTCATGGCAAAGAAAGAATAAAAAAAATCGCTGAATTTATCCGGTTTGCTGATCTTAATTATTTCGACTATAAAAACTTCGAGACCTACCTTGCAGAAACTTATGCCTGGGAGAAGGTGAACAAAGACGAGAACCTGTTGAACGTGATACGGCTGGGGGACGTAAACCTCAGCTTTGCCGCTGGAAATGAAATGAAAGCGGCCAGCTTGCTTCATGAAATACTTCAATCCCAAATACCTCTTAGCAGTGAAGACAGTGTCTCCACGTATACCTTTCTCTACAATTTATATAAGAACGAGAAAAACTATACAAAGGCCTGGGAATATTTGCAGGTTAGGGACAGGGTACTTGATAACAATCAAAAGGAAAATCCCTTTTTTGAAGATTTTGAAAAGGAAAGGATCTCTGATCTTGCATCAGCCTACTATAACATGAAGGAATATCATAAAGCGATTGATCAGCAACGGAAACTGATTCAACAAGCCGTTTCAACGAATGATCACCACCGGAAGGCAGGTGCCTGGAGCAACATCGGACATTGCTGGTTGGAACTCCAGCAAGCTGACAGTGCTATATCTTGCTTCAGGAGAGCCAGGGACTGTTGGCACGTAAAGCTTGCACAAGCCACTAATATCACTCATTCAGACAGCCTCTTTACGGTACTGCTCGACGCCTATATTGCGATTGCGTATAACCGGAAGCAACAATTTAAAAAAGCCATTCCCTACCTGACCAATTATGTGAATGTTTGCAATCGATCTTTTGACAAGAACAATGTGGTCATTGGATTAAATGAGCTGGCCAGATCCTTTCTGGGGTTAAAAGATTACAGGATGGCAACGAAGTATCTTGATGAAGCTTCTGAAATCCTAAAAACCAATCCTGATTTAAACAGATATGAAGAAAATCTAAGGATCAGGGTTGAAGTACTCGAACAAAATGGGGACATCGTGGATGCCTATTCCTATTTCAAAAAATGGGTGGCCTGTACTGATTCTATTTCCGAAATTGAAAATAGAACCAAAACAAAACTCATGGAAATAGAATATGAAGTTGATTCTAAAAACGAAGAAATTAACCGGCAAAAACTCATGCTGTCACAGGCAAAAGTCAAATCCGAAAGGCAAAAAGGATTACAGCAAACCCTGGTCATCGGTGTTTTTCTCATGTTAGCAATTGTTCTTATTCTTATTGCCAACTCCATACAGCGAAAGAAAAGAGCCGCTAAATTGGCTGTAAAAAACAAACAGATCGAACAGCAAAAACAAATCATCGAAAAGTCTCTGGGTGAAAAAGAGACATTGCTAAAAGAGATTCATCACAGGGTAAAAAATAACTTACAGCTTATCAACGGTATATTTGAACTTCAGGCAGCTAAATCAGATGATGCCAAAGTGAAGGAAATTATCGAAGAAGGACAAAACAGGGTTCG
The DNA here is from genome assembly GCA_050298035.1 of Mangrovibacterium sp. Taxonomy (GTDB): domain Bacteria; phylum Bacteroidota; class Bacteroidia; order Bacteroidales; family Prolixibacteraceae; genus Gaoshiqia. The sequence goes on from JBNKTK010000047.1 coordinate 7,398, forward strand.
AACCATGGCTCTCATTCATCAACAGTTGTATCAGAATGAAAATCTCGGGATGATCGATTTTCAGGAATACCTGGACAAGTTGGTCAACGATATTGCAATTGCCTACAATAAACCCGGGCGAAAAATCGCAATAACCATCAATGCGAACAACTTATCTTTTGATGTGAATACGTCCATTTCTTTAGGACTGATCATTAATGAATTGGTGACCAATACATTTAAGCATGGGTTTAAGGATATGTCTTCAGGGAAAATATTTGTTGGCATAAAAGATTTGGGACAGGATGAATACGAACTGACGGTGAAGGACAATGGCAAGGGATTACCTGCAAATTTTGATCCGCATTTATACAAATCTCTGGGACTACGATTAGTGGAAGGGCTTAGCAGGCAATTGGATGGCTCTTACCTGTTTATTCCGTGTGAAACCCCGGAAGAAACAGGTGCACACTTTGTTGTTCGATTTAAAACTACAAATTGATTTGATTATGCAAGAGGACGGAATACGTATTTTATTGGTCGAAGATGAGTTCATTACCCTTGAGACATTGAAAACGATCCTGATTGGAATGAACTACAAAATCTCAGGTGAAGTTATGGATGCCAGCAAGGCTTTGGAAGTTTTGGAAAAAGGCGAAACAGACCCGGCCATTCTTGATATTAATATAAAAGGAGATAAAGATGGAATTTGGCTGGCAGAACAAATTCAGAAAAAGTACAATATCCCGTTTATATTCCTGACTGCTTTTGGAGATCAGGCTACCGTAAAACGGGCAATCAACACGGAACCTTCCGGGTATATTGTAAAACCATTTAGCAAGGTTGACATTTTTACAGCAATAGAAGTATCATTAAAAAACTTTGCCAAACAAAACAAGACACCCCAGCCTGCACAACCAGCAGATGATCCGCCCTTTGAAATTCCGGGCATCGTTGTTAAAGACAGCATTTTCATTCGTGATGACTACATGTTCGTAAAAATTAAGATTGAGGATATCCTTTTTATCAAATCAGATAAGAACTACCTCGATGTCTATTTAGCCGGGAAAAAGCATTTGGTACGCGGCATGTTAAAAGATTTCATTAAAATCCTGCCTTCCAATTTTTTACAAGTACACCGTTCCTATGTTGTGAATATTACGGCAGTAGAAAGCTTTGGAAACAGTTTCTTGAAGATCAATAATGCTGAAATACCCGTAGGAAAAGCTTATAAAGACGAACTTCGAAGCCGATTCAATATTTTCCTTATGCAGTAAATATGTGAATCCGTAAGCTATCTGATTGCTCCGGATTAACAATTTGAGTTTATTTTTCCGAATTCCGACACTTATAAACTTCATCAAAGCATCATAATCTTCCACCCAAAAGTTCGACACTTCTCCAGCCGGAGTCGGATGTCCCCTTTCAATCCGGCTTTTATAAACATGTGATGCCCCCGGCATCGTGCTGTTTGGTTCGCCAATAACCGACATTGTACTTTCATGTCTTGCCTTCCGACATGAAACCGTTTATCCGCCTACCCTTTTCACCTTATACCCTTCGGATTGAAGGATTTGCATGATTTTATCCCGGAAGTCACCTTGCACCAGAATCTCGCCATCCTTCGCCGATCCTCCTACCCCACATTTGGTTTTCAGCAGTTTACCAAGCTCTTTCAAATCATCGTCCGAGCCCACAAAGCCTGTAACCAGGGTCACTGCTTTTCCTTTCCGGTTTTTCTTGTCGAGGCTTACCCGCAGGTTTTGTTGCCGGGGCAGAAGTGTTTCCTGTGTTTCCTCCTGCTCCTTTTCAAATTGAAAATCGGGATTGGTGGAATAAACCACCCCAAGCCGCTCTTTCCAGTCTTTTGACATATCCATTTGTTTTATCCTGCAAAAGTAACAGAAATATTTTTGAAGGGGATGTTCTCCAAAGTCCCGGCATCCGCAAATCCTGCTTTCTTCACTAAAAATCTCTTTTATTTCAGAAAATCCATTCACTGGTGAACTTTTCGCCAAGGATCGTGGTTTGAAAAAGGGACGAATAAAAACAAAATGGCGAAACTTGTTGAAGTAAATTCTTTAGAAGATATATTCCCTGCATACCGGAAGACCCCCATCGGGTTATTGCTTGAATATCATAACCTGAACAAAACGTTCTGCAACTACGACCGGCCACAGATGCTGATCGGGATGTGTATGGACAACCGCAAGAACCTGTGGGTGCCCGAAAATTTTGCGTTCGTCATCCGGTCGGGTGGGGCAAACTTATTTTACCACGAGTTCCAGGTGTCGTACTCCATTGGGGTGGGTGGTGTTCGCCATATTGCGCTCATCGGTCACAACCACTGTGGTATGGTCCGCTTAGAGGATCGCAAAGACGAATTTGTGAACGGGATGGTACGAAATGCGGGCTGGAAAGAAGACAACGCCCTGATGCACTTCGAGAACCTTTCGCCATTTTTCGAAATTGGCGATGCCGTCGACTTCCTGGTTGTTGAAGTTGAACGCTTGCGAAAACGCTACCCCAAGGTGATCGTTGCTCCCCTGTTTTTCAATGTAGATACAGGCAAAATCCTCCAGATTCAATGCTAAAAGCAGTTACTGCAACCTTGGTTTAACATGAGTTTGAGTTGTTGTCCGGTTGTTTTGGTTGTCATTGTATTGGATCAAATCGATGCTGTCTGAAGCAAATCGCAGGCTTCCTCCAAATCCTGAAACGCATAAAAATCCGGATGGCTGTAGTTCAGAAATTTCAGGATTTTAAACGCATTGAAATATTGAAAAAACCGCTTTTCAAACGCAGGGTAGGTTGAACTGTTCTTTTTGATTTCAGACAGCGAACCGGCAAACCCGTCTGCTACCAAAAATTCCATTAGAGGATGAGGAACACGCAAATCAGCACTTTCCCCATCTTTCCAATCCATTTCATACAGACCAGGCAAGTCATCAAAAAAAGTTTTGAGATCGACAAATGCACTGAAACTGTAAGTTTCCTGCAGCTGGTTATCGCCGTCATGCCATTTTTTAAGGGCAGGCCCTGTTCCAAATGGCACCCGGTCTGAAAGTCTCGCCGAAGGGTACACACAAGTTGAATTCAGTTCAATTACTTTTCCCAGGGCTGTGAGCTTATGCAAAAAGTAGAAATCCTCTCCGGCCTGACGCTTGCTCATCCCTCCCTGTTTAACGTAGGCAGCGGTACGCACGGCAAACGCAGAACCAATCGTGTAAATGGCATGCGGAAAACCGGTAAACTCCAAAGCTTGTTTATAATAGTGAAGGTATTTTTCGTACAGTTCCATCCCCCGCCGGTGCCGCTCATCTGTAACTTCCTCCTGACGATGCTGAAACCGGATGGTTAGCCCAATTGCTTTTTCAGACGATGCGAAAGCCTTTTCAATCACCGTCAGGTAATTCCGATCAACCAGGGTATCGGCATCCAACGAAACCAATATGCCATTTTCTTTGTCAACAGCTCTAAAACGCCGGATAGCCTCATCCATCCCTGTTTTTCGGGCCAAACCAGCACCGGCATGCTTTTTCGGGAAAGGTGCCGGCCTGATTGCATGCAGCCTAAAAAAAAGATTTGACTGCTCCAGTTTCCAATCAGCCAGCTCAGTCAGGGTCCGGTCATTCTGTAACCGGACATCTTCAGCACTCGTCTCTGATTCATTCACTACGACAATGACTTCAACTCCGCAATCCGGCACATCGCAACATGAAAGAGAGTTGATTGTATCCAGCAGCTCAGGTTCGCGGCAAACCGGAATGACCACCACGATGCCGAGGTTTTCATCCGGTCGGTCTGTAATAAAAGGTTCATACCGGATATTCTGGCTGATATATCGATCGAATAACACGGCCGAAAAATAGGGATAAAAAAAATCCGGGCAAAACCCGGATTCTCTTGTTTATGGTTGGATTGAATTTATTTCTTCGCAGCGTAACGGGCATTCAAAGCATCCAAAACTTCGTTGGTAATATTATGGGCTTCATCGCCAATCATAATACCGCTTGAATTAAAAATATACGCGTATTTTTTATCTGCATTATAAATTTTCAGGTAGTTCATCAAGCTGTCAACCAATTGTTGGTTGTTGGCATTTTGCATCTCGGCCAGTTTACCTGAAAGCTCCTGATCCAATTTCAGGATTTCCTGTTCTTCGCCAACCAGACGGTCACGCTCCTGCACAGCACGTTGTTCGGTCAAGAAACCACCACGTTGAACTTTTTCCTGAAAAGCAGCTGCCTGTTCTTCAAATTTTGTACGTCGTGCAGCATACTCTTTCGTGTATGCTTCCTGATTCTTCGTAAATGTATCATGAAGCTCCTGTGCCATGTCATAATTCACGATCAGCGAATCAACTTTCACATAGGCTATTTTCATATCTGTAAGCTGGGCAGGAGACACCTCCCCTGTATTGGCATCAGCACTCTTACTGCCCGATGAAAAATGCAAAACATAAATTACAACAACGGCAACCAATAAAACCAGGTTCAAAATCAAAGACGTATTTTTCATGTGTTTAACTTTTATTTTTTAATGGTCATTGAGTTTCCCATTTTTAAATATCCTGATCGAAGTCAGATCATACAATAAAGATGGTTAACTCAACTATTCAAAGTATTTCATTTAATCCGAGCCAAAAATAAAAATTTATCATTAGGAATACATCCTGTCCTCCAATATTTTTTCATATCAGGTTTTACAACACCTGTCACTGAAAACATGCGCAAAATCATACTATTGGGCTGATAAACATCATTGAACACGGGCACCATCAGAATGTATTTTTACAATATACCAAATAGCGAATTTGTAACACCAAGAGTTGGCTAATGATAAATAAATTGATAGCAAATATGCTCCCGCACATGCCGAAAAAGTTAGTCTGGATTTTTTCGAAACGCTACATTGCGGGCGAAAGCATCGAAGATGGATTAAAAGCGGCAAGAGAGCTGAATGCAACCGGCGTGGAAGTAACGATTGACCTGCTTGGGGAATTTATCTGCAACCTGGCACAGGCTGAAGAAAACAAGAACAAATACCTGGAAATTATTGAGCGATTCACTGCAGAAAACATCGTCGGTAATTTTTCACTGAAACCGTCGATGTTTGGATTGCTGATTGACCAGGAGACCTGCTTCAAGCACCTCCGAGAGATTATTTCCAAAGCAACCGAAAAGAATAATTTTGTACGCATCGACATGGAGGATTCTCAATGTGTAGATCCGGAAATGATCCTGTACAAACGCCTAAAAAAAGAATTTAGCGGACATGTCGGTCTGGTTGTTCAAGCCTATCTCCGCCGTACACTCGATGACCTGATCAGCATGAATTGCCTCCCCGCCAATGGATATCCACTAAATTTCAGGCTATGTAAAGGCATTTATGTTGAACCGCCACACATCGCATTCAAAAATTACCAGGAAGTACGCAATCATTTTTTAGAGGATCTGGAATACATGTTCCGCAACAAAATGTATGCGGGCATTGCCACGCACGATAAATACCTGATTGATCAGGCCAAAATCCTGATTGAAAAATACCAGGTACCAAAAGATATGTATGAGTTCCAGATGCTGTACGGTGTTACACCCGAACTTCGAAAATCGGTTGTGCAGGAAGGACACCGGATGCGGGTTTATGTTCCGTTCGGCAAGGAATGGTTTGGCTATTCCACCCGCCGGCTGAAAGAGAATCCGAAGATGGCATCGCACATTATAAAAGCACTGTTTTTTAGGGGTTAATTTGATGGATAAAAGGAGAGCGATGTGAAAATTGCTCTCCTCCATTTTCTATTTGCGGTAAATCAATTCCTGTAAGCTGCGTTTGGGCACATGATGAACCCCGTTACTGTCCCGCCAGTATTTGAAGTCACCATTTTTCATTTCTTCGATGACTACCTCTTCGGCAGGTTTTCCCAATGCCAAAACATGCACAATATCAAACCGGGCAGGCAGTTGCAGAATCTCACGCAGCTTTTCCCGTTGCACCGAGGCAATGATGCAACCACCAAAACCGGCCTCCACTGCTCCAAGCAAAATACTTTGCGAAGCAATGCCATGATCGCAGTAATAATTTGTTGATATTTCCCGGTCGTTCAACATCACCAGGTAAGCTGCCGGACGTTCTCCCTCTGCCGGGCCGGGCCAGTCTTTCAGGTAGCCTGCCCAGCTCAATGTCGGAAAAACCCAATCACACTCTTCTTTATCTGTAACCAATATGTATTTAAGCGATTGGGCATTCCGCCCGCTGGCCGAAAACCGGGCAAGCTCAATCCATGCTTCCAATTGTGCTACCGGAATTCGTTCATTTTCATAAAACCTGCGGTAACTGCGGTTTTTAAGGATTAATTCTTTAATCATGGTTTTTTCTTCAATATTACAAAAATTGAAAAGGTTGAAGAAAGAAGAAGGGAAGTGGAAAATTTAATCTTTTGAATTCGTAGAAATTAGCTATTTTAGCAAAACAAAAGGATAAGGGAGAGCATGCCGAATTGACCAAACTTTGTATGCGAATAATAAAAGCTACTCCACTTATCCTTTCTCTCTTCTGAACGCTTTTTATTCTCGATTATTATTTACTAGCAAAAAGAAAAACAGGATTGATTTAATTTTCTTTTGTAAGTTTGCATAACAGAACAGAACACTTGTTTTTATGAGCAAATTTAAATTTCAAATCGATCCGCTTTCCAACCAGCTGAAGTTCCAACAATTAATTGATGCCGTTATTGATGCCATCAGCCGTAACCTGTTGCAGGTTGGCGACATTTTACCATCGGTAAACCAGCTGATCAAAGAATGCTCACTTTCACGCGACACGGTTTTTAAAGCTTATGCAGAGTTGAAGAACCGGGGCATCATTGAATCCGTCCCCAATAAAGGTTATTTTGTGGCCAAGGCGACTACTAAAGTGTTCCTGTTCCTCGATACATTTAAAGCGTATAAAGAAGTTCTGTATGGCTCGTTTCTCGATAACCTGCCTGAAAATTTCTCGGTTGATTTGCACTTTCATCATTACAACATCGACATCTTCGAGAAGATCATCACCGAAAGTATTGGCAAATACACCAAATATATTGTGATGAACTTTGATCACGGGCAAGTGCCGGAAATTATCAAACAAATACCTCCGAGCAAATTATTGGTCATCGACTGGCAGGTGCATACAGTCCCCGAAGCTTCGTCCATCTACCAGGACTTTGGGCAAAGTCTGTATGATTCGCTGGAAAGTCAAATACAACTTATTCAGAAATATCAACGCTTCACCTATTTGTACCCGGAATTCACTTATCATCCTGTAGAATCAATCACCTACTTCGAGAAGTTTTGTAATGATCATGCGATGCCTTACCAGGTACTGAAAAATTCGAAGAAACTGGATGTAAAAACCGGCGACCTGTACCTGATGGTGAGCGACCGCACCCTTTCCCGTTTTCTGGATCAGTGTGCCGAGCGTAACCTGATCATCGGAAAAGATGCCGGGGTAATTTCGTACAATGAAACCCCGATGAAAAAATATGTGAAAGACGGGATCAGTGTCATTTCAACAGATTTTGAGCTCATGGGCAAGAAGGCCGCAGAATTTGTGACCAGTAGCGAGCCGATCCACCTGCAAATCCCGACACAATTGAAAGTTCGGGCATCTATCTGAAATGTGTTTTACAACATAAAACACGGCTTTGAAATCGCCGGCAAGCAATCTAATTTTGCAGAGCATACCAGAACAGAACGGACAAGTAAATTAAACTCTGAAAAAACATGTATCTACTCGGATTTGACATTGGAAGCTCCTCAGTAAAAGCTTCCATCATAAACGGAGAATCAGGCGAATGCCTGGCCTCTGCATTTTATCCCAAACAAGAGATGAAAATTAAAGCAGTTCAGTCCGGATGGGCTGAGCAGGAACCCGAACAATGGTGGGAGAACCTAAAAATGGCTGTGGCCGAAGTCATGCAAAAATCAGCAGTCAATCCAACTGAGATTGATTCAATTGGTATTTCGTACCAAATGCACGGACTGGTTTTGGTCGATAAAAACCAACAGGTTTTGCGCCCGTCCATTATTTGGTGTGACAGCCGTGCAACCGGTATCGGCGAAAAAGCACTGAAAGAAATCGGCGAAGAGAAATGTCTTGAAAACCTACTTAATTCTCCGGGCAATTTCACTGCTTCGAAGTTGAAATGGGTGAAGGACAACGAACCGGAACTGTATGCCCGCATTCACAAAATTATGCTGCCGGGCGACTACATTGCCATGAAGCTGAGTGGCGAAATTAAGACAACAGCCAGCGGACTTTCAGAAGGGATTCTGTGGAATTTCAAAGAAAACAAAGTCGCAAAATTATTGCTCGACCACTATGGTTTTGAAGAGAGCTTTATTCCTGAAATTGTGCCAACCTTCTCGGTACAGGGTATGGTGAACGAGGCTGCCGCCAAAGAAATGGGACTGGCTCCGGGCATTAAAATCAGCTACCGTGCCGGCGACCAACCCAACAATGCATTGTCGTTGAATGTGCTGAACCCGGGCGAAATTGCCACTACAGCCGGAACATCGGGTGTTGTTTACGGGGTAAGCGAAGCAATTAAGTACGATCCAAAATCACGCGTAAACACGTTTGCACACGTGAACCACAGCGCCGAAGCCAACCGCTTGGGCGTTCTGTTGTGCATCAACGGAACCGGTATCCTGAACTCGTGGCTGAACAAGCAGGTTGGCGGTGGAGCCGTTTCGTACGAACAGATGAACGAATTGGCTGCTGGTGTGCCTATTGGATCAGAAGGCTTGAGCATCCTTCCTTTTGGGAACGGTGCGGAACGTGTCCTTGAAAATAAAAATCCGGGGTCAACCATGGCTGGGATCAATTTCAACATTCATTCAAACGCCCATCTTTTCCGTGCAGCACAGGAAGGTATCGTGTTCTCATTCAAATACGGCATGGACATCATGAAAACCATCGGCATTGATGCCAAGGTGATTCGGGCCGGAAAAGCAAACATGTTCCTTAGCCCGATTTTCCGTGAAACACTGGCGGGCATCACTGGCGCTACCATCGAATTGTATAACACCGACGGATCGGTTGGTGCTGCCCGTGGAGCCGGTATCGGTTCGGGCTACTACAAATCGGCAACCGAAGCGTTCGCCAACCTGACCAAACTTGAAACCATTGAGCCGAACATGAAAAATGCAGCTGCTTACCAGGCTGCTTACGAAACCTGGAAAAGTCAACTGGAGAAAGCGATGAGCCGTGAGTAAGCACAAGGATCAAGTATAAAATCAAATATTGAGAATCAAGTATCAACTAAAAAAATAAAGAAATGACAGTATTTAAAGGTAACAAAGAGTATTTTCCTGGTATTGATAAAATCAAATACGAAGGACCGGATTCAAAAAATCCAATGGCATTCAAATGGTATGACGAAAACCGTATTGTTGGCGGTAAAACCATGAAAGAATACCTGCGTTTTGCAGTGGCTTACTGGCACACTTTCTGCGGCGACGGTGGCGACCCATTCGGCCCTGGCACACAAATTTTCCCATGGGTAGGCGCTGCTGACCCAATGGAAGCTGCAAAAAACAAAATGGACGCTGCTTTCGAGTTCATCACAAAAATCGGTGCTCCATTCTACTGTTTCCACGATACTGACGTGGTAGGCGACGGTTCGGTTTTCGAAATCGAACAACGCTTGGCCAACATCATCGACTTTGCCAAAGAACGTCAGGCAGCTACCGGCGTGAAGTTGTTGTGGGGTACTGCCAATGTATTCTCAAACCCACGCTACATGAACGGTGCTTCAACCAACCCTGATTTCAACGTGATTGCCAATGCCGCCGTACAGGTGAAAAATGCAATTGACGCAACTATCGCATTGGGTGGTACAGGTTATGTGTTCTGGGGAGGACGCGAAGGCTACATGAGCTTGCTGAACACCGACACAAAACGCGAATTGGATCACCTGGGTCAGTTCCTGACTATGGCAAGAGACTATGGCCGCAAACAAGGTTTCAACGGAACCTTCCTGATCGAACCAAAACCAATGGAACCAACCAAACACCAGTACGATTTCGATACACAAACAGTATTGGGCTTCCTGGCTAAAAACGGTTTGAGCAACGATTTCAAAATGAATATTGAAGTAAACCACGCTACTTTGGCTGGTCATACAATGGCTCACGAATTGCGCATGGCTGCCGATGCCGGTATGCTGGGCTCAATCGATGCCAACAAAGGTGACTACCAAAACGGCTGGGATACTGACGAATTCCCAACCAACATTTACGAAACAACTGAAGCGATGCTGGAAATCATCAGCGCTGGCGGTTTCACTCACGGTGGTATCAACTTCGACGCTAAAACCCGTCGTAACTCAACCGACATGGAAGATATCTTCATCGCTCACGTAAGCGGTATGGATACTTTCGCACGCTCACTGGTTATTGCTGACAAAATCCTGAAAGAGTCAGATTACCTGAAACTGCGCAAAGACCGTTACGCTTCGTTCGATGCTGGTAAAGGTGCCGAATTTGAAGCAGGCAAACTGAAACTGGAAGATTTGTATGCGATTGCCAAAGAAGTTGGTGAACCAAAACAAATCAGCGGCAAACAAGAAAAATTCGAACAACTCATTAATTGCTATATTTAATCGCATGAAATGAGCTTGTTTCAAAAATAAAACAGGAGTCTGATAACCCGATTCAAAGCCTTTTGGTTTTGGATCGGGTTTATCCGTTTTCCAAATGCATTACAAACCTTAACAATGATGAATGCTGCAATAGCCTCGGCAACATGCAGAGCATCACAAAATAAAACTATCAAGAATGAAACAAAACAAATTCTATGTCATCGCAATCACGATCGTAGCAACAATTGGAGGATTATTGTTCGGCTACGATACTGCGGTAATTTCAGGTGCCGAAAAATCGGTGCAGGCATTTTTAATTACCAGTCAGGGACTAAGTACACTAATTCATGGTCTGACCATCTCAAGTGCCTTAATCGGATGTATTATAGGTGGAGGCATATCGGGGATTTTTGCCTTAAAAATTGGACGTAAGAGATCATTGATGGTCGCTGCCCTCTTGTTCTTTATTTCAGCTTTAGGTTCCGGATACCCTGAATTCTTGTTCTTCGAGCAAGGAAAAGCGACGATAGCACTTTTATACATGTTCAACTTTTACCGGATTATTGGTGGTATTGGCGTAGGTATGGCATCAGCAATTGTACCAATGTACATTGGAGAGATTTCACCGGCTAATATTCGTGGACGTCTGGTCTCATTAAACCAGTTTACTATCATTTTCGGTATGTTAGTCGTCTATTTTGTGAATTGGGGAATTGCCAACGGTCAAACACTTGAATGGGTAAACACCATTGGATGGAGAAGAATGTTCCTGTCTGAAGCAATTCCTGCAGGTTTATTCGGAATCCTGTTGTTCCTTGTTCCGGAAACACCGCGTTACCTGGTATTAAAGAAAAAAGATGAAGAAGCGTTAGATATTCTTGAAAAGATTAATGGCCCAAGTCTTGCAAAAGAAATCCTAAGTGACATTAAAAATACGGTAGAACACCACTCTGGCAAATTATTTTCTTACGGAAAAGTAGTGATTATCATTGGAGTTTTACTGTCAGTATTCCAACAGTTTGTTGGCATCAATGTCGCCCTTTATTATGCACCGCGAATTTTTGAAAGCATGGGATCAGGGAAAGATACCTCCATGATGCAAACTGTTGTAATGGGTCTGGTTAATGTGGTTTTTACAGTGGTCGCTATCCTTAGCGTTGACAAATGGGGCCGTAAACCTTTGTTGATGGTCGGTTCAATTGGTATGGCCATTGGTATGTTCGCCATAGCTGCTTTGTCCTATCTTGAAATTATTGGAATCGGCACATTGGTGTTCATCATCGTGTACACTGCGTCATTTATGATGTCTTGGGGGCCAATTTGCTGGGTATTGATTTCAGAAATCTTTCCAAACAAAATCCGTGGTCGTGCAGTGGCTGTTGCCGTTGTCGCACAATGGGCTGCAAACTACTTCATCTCCTCAACTTATCCGTCCATGATGGAATTTAGCGGTACAGTAACTTATGGCTTTTATGGCATCATGAGTGTACTGTCTTTCTTGTTCGTTTGGAAAATGGTTCCTGAAACCAAAGGGAAAACTTTGGAGGAAATGGAAAAGCTCTGGATAAAATAGAATCATTGAGTAACACAAGAAGTTAGTCGATATAATCATCAACTAACGATATCTCTGCATTAGCAGAAACTAAAAAGGGGCAAACGCCCCTTTTTGTTATTTTGCCGGTTCCCAGGCGCATCGCACCGGAGAAACAATCTTTCCTTCCTTTTTAAGCACATTCATTGCTTTATCAACTTCTTTCTTATCCAAGCCAGTTGCCTGAGCAATTTCGCCTGCTTTCATCGGCTTCCCGGCAGCTGCCATCGCTGCCAATACTTTTTCTGTACTCATAAACTTTGATATTTGATTCTTGATAAGTGGATTCTTGTTTTTCGGTGTCGAAAGAAGTCCCTAGAAACGACTTTCAACAACTGTCCAGTCAAGCACTTTCCAGAAATCTTCAATATACTTCGGACGCAGGTTTTGTTTGTCCAGATAGTACGCATGCTCCCAAACATCGCAGGTCATCAATGGAGTTAAACCATCCCGCATTGGATTGCCGGCATTTCCGGTTTGCACGATGCTCAGTTTTCCTTCAGCATCTTTCACCAACCAGGCCCAACCCGAGCCAAACAAAGTTGCCGCAGCTTTTGTAAAAGCGTCTTTAAAAGCGTCAAACGATCCAAAAGAAGCATCAATAGCCGCACTCAAAGCACCTGTAGGTTCTGTGGCTGGTGTTGCCGAAAACTGAAAGAAATAGAAGGTGTGGTTCCAAACCTGTGCCCCGTTATTAAAAATACCGCCTTCTGATTTTTTGACAATCGTTTCCAGATCAGCATTTTCAAATTCAGTACCGGGAACAAGGTTGTTGAGATTATTCACGTAAGCCTGGTGGTGTTTTCCATAGTGAAACTCAATCGTTTTTTCACTGATGTATGGCTCCAGTGCATTTTTTGCGTATGGCAACGCAGGTAATTCAAATGACATAATTCAATATTTAAAAGTTAGACATCTCTGGTTTTTGTCTGTTAAACATGAATTAAGGTCAAAAAGTTTGAAGAAAAAAGCTGCTTTTACCTATTTAAAAAGAATCCAGATAAAAACATACAAAACATAATAATCAAATAAAGAGCAATAAAAACCCCGAAGCCTCTGCTTCGGGGAAAAAAACCAAAAATCAACTAACCTTTAAAGCGTTTGGCAACCTCGTCCCAGTTAATGACTTTCCAAAAAGCATCAACATACTCAGGACGTCTGTTCTGGTACTTCAAATAGTACGCATGTTCCCAGACATCGATGCCAAGGATTGGAGCGCCTTTGACATCGGCTAAATCCATTAATGGATTGTCCTGATTCGGCGTGGACGAAACCACCAAACTATCACCCTGCTTTACCAGCCATGCCCAACCCGAACCGAAACGGGTCAGAGCGGCTTTAGTAAAAGCGTCTTTAAAATTATCGTACGATTCAAATGAATCATTAATTGCTTTCAATAAATCGCCTTCCGGCTGAGGGGCACCACCCGGGGTCATTATTTCCCAGTATAGATTATGGTTGTAAAAACCTCCCCCATTATTGCGAACTGCTACTGACAATGATGAAACTCCTGTCAACAGCTCTTCAATTGACTTTCCTTCAAGGTCGGTACCCTGAACCGCATTGTTTAAATTTGTTGTATACGCGGCATGGTGCTTATCGTGATGAATCTCCATGGTGCGCGCATCAATCATTGGCTCTAAAGCGTCGTATGCGTATGGTAATTGTGCTAATTCGAATGACATAACTTGTTATTTTTACAAATCAGATTATTATATCTTTTTATGCAAATCTAATATCTATTCAGACTCATTCCAAATAACACAAACACTATTTCAATTGATATTATCTATTACTGATAGGTTAACTCAATAGATCAATGTTTTCAAATCACATTTCAACCGGGTTATTTTCATTTATTTTGCAGAAAAAAAGTGAACCGTAAGATTCTCCGTTTAGCAGTCCCCAACATCGTCAGCAATGTTACTATTCCGCTTTTAGGCCTTGTCGACCTGGCATTGATGGGGCACCTGAAATCGGACATTTATATCGGAGCTGTTTCTCTGGGGACAGTGCTCTTCAATTTTATTTACTGGGGATTCAGTTTTCTACGGATGAGCACCAGTGGTTTCACTGCTCAGTCGTACGGAGAGAAAAACGAGCAGGAAAGCTTTCACATCCTTGCCCGGGCAATCCTGATATCAACCGCGATTAGTTTGCTGATCATCTTCCTGCAAATACCAATCGAATGGCTTTGTTTTAAAGCGATCAACGGAAGCCGGGAAGTGGAACTGCTGGCCCGGCAATATTTTCGGATCCGGGTGTGGGCGGCACCTGCCACACTGGGGCTTTATGCGCTTAACGGCTGGTTTCTGGGCATGCAAAACGCCCGCTACCCTATGATCACCTCCATTCTGGCAAACGTTTTCAACATCCTGTTCAGCTTTGGCTTCGTGTTCATTTTTAAAATGACCTCAGCCGGCGTAGCCCTGGGAACGGTCATCGCACAATACCTTGGACTGGCAACCGGGCTATATCTTTTTCACCGGAAATACCGAAAGTTGATTTCATTTTGGAACTGGAAATCAATCATTGACCTGCCTGCGCTAAAAAACTTCTTCAAAGTAAACACGGACATTTTTATCCGGACGTTTTGTATAATCATCGTTTTCACCTTTTTCACGTCCAAATCAGCCAGCATCAACGATCACATCTTGGCTGTCAACTCATTGCTGATCCAGTTCTTGCTATTCTTTTCGTTCTTTATTGATGGATTTGCTTTTGCTGGCGAAGCCATGGCCGGAAGATATTTAGGTGAAAGAAGCAAAGTCAGCTTCGGCTTGCTGACCCGGAAACTGTTTATCTGGGGAGGCGGTTTGGCATTGGCTTTCAGTATCCTGTTTTTATTCGGTCACCAACTCATTCTGGGCATCCTGACCAGCCAGAACACCTTGATTGAAACGTCGCAACAATATAAATACTGGGTAATTTTCACGCCAATCATCACATTCACGTCCTTCATTTGGGATGGTATTTACATTGGCGCTACCGCATCAAAAGAAATGCGCAATTCCATGCTGGCGGCAACCTTGCTCGTTTTTGCCCCTGCTTATTTCCTGCTGCACGACCTTTGGGGGAACCATGCCCTGTGGCTTTCCATGATGTTGTTTATGCTGGCCCGCGGCGTGTTTCAAACAATCCTGTACCCAAAAGTTGTGCGCAAAAGTTTCAGATAAAGAACAAGGAACTCAATGACAACCTGACAACACGGATACCCCGACAACAACTCCCCCCTAATACTGAAAACTACTGCCGCCCAAAAACTCGCGGATCAGCGAAGTTGGAGGAATCTCGGAGTCATCAATATGCAGGAAGTAACTGAAGAATTTCAACAATCGGTTTGCTTCGCAGTGTTCTTCAAGTGCCTCCGGTACGGCCTTCAGCAAAGGTTCGACATACTTTTTCAGGACTGCAAGCTCGTAAATCAGTGCCGAGTTGAACATGACATCTGCATTTTCCTGGTACGGAAAAATGTTTTTCTCTTCACCACTACGCACACTGGGCCAACGCCTGATGGTGTCGGCAGCAGAGTAGCCACGGTATTTGCTATCGCGGATGATGCGGCGTATCAAACGGTTATCGGTAGTCGAAATATGATTGTGGTCGTCCAGTGAAACCTGTGTCAAGGCCGAAAGGAAGATTTTAAAGGTGCGCCCGTTTCTCACGTATGGCATCAGGCCGGGGTTCATCCCGTGAATTCCTTCAACAATCAGCAAATGCCCGTTGCCCAGGCGAAGTTTTTTACCCGAAGGTTCGCTCCGTCCCAACATGAAATTGAACCGGGGCAATTCGACTTCCTCACCGTCAAATAACTGGATCAACTGTTCATTGAAAAAGTCTACATCAATGGCTTCAAGCGATTCGAAGTCGTAGTTGCCATGCTCATCGCGCGGTGTTTTCTCCCGGTCGACAAAGTAATCATCCAGCGAAATCATATGAGGCACCAGCCCGTTAACGGCCAGCTGAACTGCGAGCCGTTTGCTAAAAGTTGTTTTTCCCGAAGCCGACGGGCCTGCGATCAAAACCACTTTTACATGATTACGCCGGGCATCAATCATATTGGCAATTTCGGCAATCTTCTTTTCGTGCAAGGCTTCCGATATCTTGATGATATCGCCGCTCTGTCCTTTCAGGGTATATTCATTCAACATGCCCAGGTTCGGCACATCAAGCAATTCGGCCCTCTTTTTATGTTCTTTGAAGATGCCAAAAAGTTTCTCCTGCAAAATAACCTCGTTCACCTCATCAAAGTTATCAGGCTTCGGCACCTGCAAAATCAGCCCTTCGAAATACGGGGCAATATCAAAAGTCGTCAGGTAACCGGTTGACGGAACATGGTGCCCGTAGAAATAATTGGAGTAGCCATTCAAAAAATACAGGTAAGAAAACAGCAAGCCCTGTTGCTCAAACAATTTGGCTTTCTCTTCCAGCCCTTGCCGTACCAATTCATCCACGGCATCCTGGGTAAGCAGGCCTTTCTTTTCAAAAGGCAAATCTTTCTTCACCCACTCGTGCATTTCATTCTTTAACACATCAATATCCGACTCATCAATCGAACGTTCTAAACCAATCAGTTCACAATAGTAGCCCTGGCTAATGCCATTGAGCACTTTCAGCTTCACCTGCGGGAAGACCTCTCGCACGGCAACATACAGCAAGTACAACAGCGAACGGACATACAGGCGGCGTCCATCGGGATGGGTATAATCGATAAACTCAACCTTCTTCGATTTAACAACTGAAAACGATAGCTCTTTTACTTTGTGGTTCACCAAGGCCCCGCAAATCGGGTTATCCAGATTAATGCCAAGGTCAACTTTAATTTCCTCAAGCGTGGTCCCGATAGGGTATGTTTTTACTGTTTTCGTGTTTTCGCAATAAATGTCGACTGTTCCCATATTTATTTCGATTGTCCGTTTTCTTACCTAATTTGTTTCGTAGTCATTCCGTCGTCATTAATTGTTCCAGAACTACAAAGAATGACTGACTATTGAATGACAACCTAATGACCATTGAATGACATTGGATGATTGCCGGATACTTATTTTCGTTTTTTATGAAAGACCTTATAAATCTAGCTCTTTTTTAAGATACTTCGCCGTATATGACTTCTTGTTTTTTATAATTTCTTCAGGCGAACCGGTGCTCAGGACTTGTCCCCCGCCCCGTCCACCTTCCGGACCAAGGTCGATAATATGGTCGGCCACCTTGATCACATCCAGGTTATGCTCGATCACGATCACGGTGTTTCCGCGGTCAACCAACTTATTCAGCACTTCAAGCAACACGCGGATATCTTCGAAATGAAGCCCGGTGGTTGGCTCATCCAGAATGTACAGCGTTTTGCCGGTATCTTTCTTAGCCAGCTCGGTTGCCAGCTTTACCCGTTGCGACTCGCCACCCGACAAGGTGGTTGACGATTGCCCCAGCGTGATGTAGCCCAAGCCGACATCCTGAAGCGTTTTCAGCTTATGGGCGATGGATGGCAGGCTTTCGAAGAACTCAACCCCCTGGTTGATGGTCATATCCAGCACATCGCTGATTGACTTACCTTTGTAGCGCACCTCCAGCGTTTCGCGGTTGTACCGTTTCCCGTTACAGGTATCGCAGTGTACATACACATCGGGAAGGAAGTTCATTTCGATCAGCTTCAAACCGCCGCCCTGGCAATCTTCGCACCGACCGCCCTTCACATTAAAAGAAAAACGCCCCGGCTTGTAGCCCCGGATTTTGGCTTCGGGCAACTGGGCAAACAACGCACGGATATCGGAAAACACTCCGGTGTAAGTAACAGGATTGGAGCGTGGCGTGCGCCCCAGTGGAGACTGGTCGACCTGCACAACCTTGTCAATATGTTTCAGCCCTTCAATTTTTTCGTAGGACAACGGATCCTTCAGCGAGTTGAAGAAATGCTGACTAAGTATGGGCTGCAAGGTTCCGTTTATCAGGCTCGATTTGCCGCTGCCGGAAACCCCGGTCACGCAAATCAATTTACCCAA
>JBNKTK010000048.1:0-25119 GCA_050298035.1 Mangrovibacterium sp.
GAAAGATGACAAATCAGAATTGGCGCTGTTACTGGCCTTTCAGTCCAATAATATTTCTCTTCGCGGAAAAGGCACGATTGACGGGCAGGGTCTGGCACTGGCGCTTAATGTCGACAGCCTGCACCACACAGGGATACGGGTCGACCCGAAATACAATTACCGCCGAATGCGCCCAAGTGAGCTGGGCCGCCCAAAACTGTTCCGCTTTTCAGAGTGCAATGGCGTTACAGTAACCGGCCTGCATTTGAAAAACAGCGCCTGCTGGGGCCTGTCGTTCGACCTTTGCTCAAACATGAAACTCGACAGCCTGAAACTGACCAACCGGGCTTACTGGAACAACGATGGCATGGACATTACCGATTGCCGCAATGTCCGGGTCACCAATTGTGATGTGAACTCGGCTGACGATGGGATTTGCCTGAAATCGTACTATCCGGGACATTGCAACGACAACATCTACATTGCCAACTGCACCATCCGGAGCAGCGCCAGCGCCATTAAATTCGGAACGGCCTCCTATGGCGGGTTCAAAAATGTGACCATCGAAAACATCCGGGTTTACGACACGTTCCGCTCGGCCATTGCCATCGAATCGGTTGATGGCGGCGACATCGAAAACATCCGGGTTTCGGACATTGTGGCCGAAAATACCGGAAATGCCCTGTTCATCAGATTGGGACACCGCGACGGCGAGAAACCGGGAACAGTAAAAAACATCCACCTAAAAAATATAAAGGTGCAGGTGCCTTTGAGCCGGCCGGATATCAATTACGACCTGCGGGGGCCTGAGGTAAATTTCATCCACAACCCCTTCCCTGCTTCCATTGCCGGGATTCCGGGACATCCGATTGAAAATGTGGTTCTGGAAAATATTGAAATCAGCTACCCGGGACGGGCAACCAAAGGCATGGCCTACATTCCTTTAAATGATTTGGACAGGATACCCGAACAAATTAAAGAATATCCCGAATTTTCCATGTTTGGCGAACTGCCTGCCTGGGCATTGTATGTGCGGCATGCTCAAAACATTGAGATTAAGAATATCCGCTTAACCCTCGAAAACAAAGACTTCCGCCCGGCATTTGTTTTTGATGATGTTGCCGGATTGCAGATGAACCAGATTCATCTGGATAAGAAAGTGGGCAACCCGCAAATTATCCTGAAAGACGTGAGCCAGCAATCAATCGATCTTAACGAAAGTACCCTCATCCTAAACAAGCAATAAACCATGCGACACGACTCATTATTTGCCATCATATTGTCCTTCATATTGTTCCAGGGGTGCCACAAGAATATCTATTCGCCAGGCTTGAATGAAATTCAGGTGATTGGCAGTCACAATTCCTACAAAATGCCAATTGAGGAACCTATATGGGATTACATTTTTCAGGTTGATTCGGCACAGGCATTATCCCTGCAATACGGGCATATTTCGATATTGGAACAGTTGAACATGGGATTGCGCAACATCGAACTGGACGTATTTCATGATCCTGAAGGAGGGCATTTCTCCAACCCAAAAGGATTGGAAATCGTCAGACAAATGGGGAAAGAACCGCTGGAATACGACCTTGAAAATAAGCTGGAAGAACCGGGCTTAAAGATGTTCCACATTCAGGATATTGATTTCAGGAGCCATTTCCTGCTTTTTAAAGATTGCTTGAAAATGATGAAGGAATGGTCGGCCAGCAAACCGGATCACACGCCGGTTATCGTGTTGATGAACACAAAAGACCAGCAGGTAGCAGGAACCCGCGATCCGCTTCCTTTTACCCGGAAAGCGCTGGACAGCCTGGATATGGAAATCCGCAGTGTTTTTTCTGATGAAGACCTGATCACCCCGGATTTTGTACGTGGCAAATTCCAAACACTGGAAGAGGCTGTTTTAACCCGGGGCTGGCCAGAGCTTTGCGCCGTAAAAGGCCGTTTCTTATTTGTTTTGGATGAAAAAGAAGAACGGATAAACGAATACCTGGAAGGTCACCCGTCGCTCAGGGGACGTGTGCTGTTTGTGAACAGTCCGGAAAGTGATCCGGAAGCTGCCTTTCGCATTGTCAACGATCCGGTCGCAAACTTCGCTTACATTCAGGAGTTGGTAAAAAAGGGCTATATGGTTCGCACCCGGGCCGATTCCGGCACAAAGGAGGCCCGGACAAATAATTACACCAGGTTCCGCAAAGCCGTTGAGTCCGGGGCGCAGGTGATATCTACCGATTATTACCAGCCGTCGGCCTTGTTCAATTCGCCTTATGAAGTGAATTTCGAGAGAAACATATTCGAACGAATTAAAACCCACTGATCATGTACGAGTACAACTTAAATTTAAACCGCAATAAAATCATCATGAAGAAGATAAAGAAATTACTCCCGGCAATATCCTTCATCCTGCTTTATCCACTTTTTGTGAATGCACAAAACACGCAGTTTGTCGATCCCATGATTGGCTCCGAAGGCGACGGGAATGTGTTCATTGGCCCGTCGTGCCCCTTTGGCATGGTGAAGCCCGGCCCCGACTGCTCCGTAGGTGCAAACAGCGGCTATTCGCCCGATTTGAGCAAAGCCATTTTCGGGTTCAGCCAGGTGCATGTTAGCGGAACCGGTGGCGGCCCCAAATATGGCAATGTGTCGGTGATGCCTTTCTCCGGTAATTTTGAATCCATTAGTCAGGAATCGCTCCGGGACAACGAGCTGGCAGAGCTTGGCTACTACAGCGTGTTGCTCCGAGAGTGGAACATCAAAACCGAAATTACCACTTCGACGAAAGTGGCATTTTACAAGTTTGCGTTCAGCCCTGAAAATAAAAAGGCCGTTAAAATTGACCTGGGCAAATTTCTGGGCGAAACACACATCCCCGATGGACGTGAAGCACAGCAGTTTGTCAGTTCCGAGATTGAAGTGGTGTCGGATACGGAAGTAAAGGGTTACACCCGCATCCGTGGCGGCTGGAACAACGGAAGCGCCTACACCGTTTACTTTTCGGCCGTTTTCGACACACCATTCACCGAATTTTCAACTTGGAAAAACGACCAGCTTTTCCCCGGGCAAAAAATACAGATTGATTCAGGTGATAAAACCGGGGCACTTTTGCTATTCAACTCTGCAAGCGACACAATCCGCCTGAAAATAGGCATCTCATTCCTGAGCAGTTTAAAAGCACGGCAAAACATTGACGAAGAAATCCCGCACTGGAACTTTGAAAAAACACTGGTCGAAACGCGTGACCAATGGGAAAATTTGCTGAAAAGAATTGAAATTGATGCCGATGCCCCTTGCGAAGAGAAAATCATGTTTTACACCGGCCTGTACCACACCATGCTGATGCCGGTTGACCGCACCGGCGAAAATCCGTTGTGGGAAAACAACTCGCCCTACTACGATGATTTTTATGCCATTTGGGACACCTATCGTTCATCAAGCCCGCTCATCACGCTGATTTCCCCATCGCGAGAAGTGGATATTGTCAACGCCATGCTGCAAATTTACAAACGCGATGGCTACCTGCCCGATGCCCGCAGTGGTAACTGCAACGGGCGTACCCAGGGCGGTTCGAATGCCGAGGTGGTTATTGCCGATGCCTTTGTGAAAGGCCTCAAAGGAATTAGCTACAAACTGGCATTGGAAGCCATGCTGAAAGATGCCACAATTCCCCCGGGCGGGAACGAAGAAAAAGAAGGCCGTGGCGGATTGACCGATTACAACCGGTTGGGCTATGTGTCGACCAATTTTGTGCGCTCGGGAAACCGCACCATCGAATATGCCTACAATGATTATTGCCTGGCAACGGTGGCCAAAGGCATCAAACGTAAAGGTGAATACTGGCGCTTTTTTAAACAATCGGACAACTGGCAAAACCTGTGGCGCGACATGGAAGACAATGGTTCGCGCGGATTCATCATGCCCAAAGATGCAAACGGCAATTGGGTCGATAGTATTCAGTGCAATGCCAGCAATGGCCGGATTACCTATATCCCCTACACACCGTTGGCACAGGATTGGCCCATCTGTGTTTGCTGGTGGTGCGGCTTCTTTTACGAAGCCAGCTCGTGGGAATACTCGCTGTCGGTACCGCACGACGTTGCCATGCTCATTGAAAAGTCAGGCGGGAAGGAAGCTTTCCTGAAAAGGTTGGACACCTTCTTCGATCGCGGCTTTTACAACGTGGGCAACGAACCATCGTTCCTGAGCCCAAACCTGTACCACTGGATCGGACGGCCCGACTTGAGCAGCGAGCGCATCCACCAAATCATCGACCGGCACTACAACAGCAGCCGAAGCGGCATTCCGGGCAACGACGACTCGGGCGCCATGTCATCGTGGCTGGCCTTTCATATGATGGGCCTGTACCCCAATGCCGGTCAACCGTACTACCTGATCAATACGCCGTATTTCAAACAAACGGTCATTCACCAGGAAAACGGGAACGACTTCACCATTGTAGCCAGGAACCTGTCTGAAAAGAATAAATACATCAAGTCGGCAACCCTGAATGGAAAACCTTTTGAAAAAGCATGGATTGAACATCAGGACATTGAGAATGGCGGCACATTGGTGCTCGAAATGGCCAATAAGCCGTCGGCAACATGGGGAGCAAGCTTGTTGCCGCCATCAAAGTCGGATAATAACATGGAAGATTAATTGAAAAATGAAGAAAATGAAGAACGATATGTTTACCGTTAAATGCCCCCAAAATCCCCTGAAAGCTTCACCTGAAACCATTGTCGGAATTTGTGACAAACGAAAGTCCCCTAAAGGGGACTCGATAGCTATCGAGTTAGGGGTCAACACCATTTTGAAAGTTACATTTGCTTGCGTTCTGTTGGTTTTTGCCAGTTGCCGCCCATCAAAGACAGATAACATCAAAATTAGTGCTGAACGAACTTTGATTGAACGTATCCTCCCCGATCATGCCTCACAATTTGTGGTTGAAACAATCCCTTCGGATACAGCTGACTGGTTTGAAATCGAATCGAAAGGCGAAAAAATCGTGCTGAAAGGGAACAACGGGGTTTCGGTTGCTTCGGCTTTGTATTATTACCTCACGGAATATTGCCATTGCCAGATTACCTGGAACGGCACAAACCTCAACCTTCCTGAAAAATTACCTGCAATTCCGGAGAAGGTTCATAAAGACAGTCCTTACGAATACCGTTACTACCTGAACTATTGCACCTTTAACTACAGCATGAGCTGGTGGGACTGGAACCGCTGGGAAAAGGAGATTGACTGGATGGCACTGCACGGGATCAACATGCCGCTGGCCATTACGGGCGAAGAATATATCTGGGACAAAGTTTACAAATCGTACGGTTTTACCGATGCCGACCTTGATTCGTTTTTCAGTGGTCCGGCCTACTTTTCGTGGTTCTGGATGGGAAACCTCGACGGCTGGGGCGGCCCGTTGCCCATGAGCTGGAAAGAAAGCCACCGCGACCTGCAACTTAAAATACTGGAACGCGAACGCGAACTGGGCATGAAACCGGTGTTGCCTGCCTTTACAGGACATGTGCCGGCCTCGTTCAAAAAGTTTTTCCCCGAAGCCAAACTGAAACAAACCAACTGGGGAAACGATTTTGGCGACACCTACATTTTGGATGCCGACGATCCCCTTTTTGCTGAAATTGGCAAGAAGTTCCTCGAAGTACAATCGGAAGTTTACGGGACCGATCACCTATACTCAGCCGACACCTTCAATGAAAATGAACCGCCGTCGGATGATCCGCAATACCTGTCGGAGCTGAGCAGTAAAGTTTTTGAAGGAATGAAGGCTGCCGATCCCGAAGCCGTGTGGGTGATGCAGGGATGGCTGTTCTACAGTCACCGCGACTTTTGGAAAGCCCCGCAAATAAAAGGGCTGCTGGATGCCGTGCCCAACGACCGGATGATCATTCTCGACCTGGCCGCTGAAATTGAGCCCGTTTGGAAACGGACGGAAGCCTTTTACGGAAAACAGTGGATCTGGAACATGCTGCACAATTTTGGCGGCAACATCAGCTTGTTTGGCCGCATCGAGAAAGTGGCTACGCAACCCGCTGAAGCCCTCAACGATTCAACATCCGGACAGATGAAAGGGATTGGCCTGACCATGGAAGCCATTGAGCAAACCCCGGTTTTATATGAACTGATGACAGACAACACCTGGCGCAACACACCAATCGAACTGAACGACTGGCTCAAAAAATACATCCTGAACCGCTACGGACAAACCAATGCCGGACTGGAAGAAGCCTGGGACATTTTGGTTAAAACGGTATACAACGGACAAGTTATCCGCGATGGCGCCGAATCAATTATCGTATCTCGGCCAACATTTGAAGGCTACCGCCGTTGGGCCCGCACAAAGCTCAATTATGCCCCGGCAGACTTGCTCCCGGCCTGGGATTTATTCGTGGATGCCATCCCGGAATGCGGAACTTCAGACGGTTTTCAGTATGATCTGGTTGATATTACCCGGCAGGTGCTGGCCAACTATGCCTTGCCGGTGCAGCAGGAATTTGCAAAAGCTTACAAAAATAACGACAAGGCTGCTTTTGAAAAATACAGCGCCGAGTTCCTCGAACTGATCGATGACATGGATCGCCTGCTGGCTACCCGCAAAGATTTTTTGCTCGGCCCCTGGATCGCCGATGCCCGCAGTTGTGGACAAACAGAAAGCGAAAAAGCACTGTACGAGCAAAATGCACGCGACCTGATTACCTTGTGGGGCGATGACAACAACCGGTTGCACGAGTACAGTTGCCGCCAGTGGAGCGGGCTGCTTTCCGACTTTTACAAACCACGCTGGCAACAATTTATTGCCAATGTAGAAAACAACTGGGGCAAGTTCGACCAGGAAAAATTCGATGAGCAAATAAAACAGTGGGAATGGCAGTGGGTAACCGAACGCAAGGATTTTCCGCTCACCCCACAGGGAAGCTCAACAGATATTGCCACCGAATTACACAAAAAATACCGTGACCGGATTGAGCCGGTTACCCAACTTTTACCTCAAATAAATTACAACTACTGATATGGAAAAGATATTGAACCCGAAGCCGGAGCGCTTCCTGTCACTCGACGTGTTCAGGGGGCTGACCATCGTTTTAATGATCGTAGTAAATTCACCGGGAACAGGCGCCAAACTGTACCCCTACCTGGTGCATGCCCAATGGTTTGGGTTCACCCTGGCCGACCTGGTTTTTCCCTCATTCCTGTTTGCCATGGGAAATGCCATGAGCTTCTCGATGAAAAGAATGCGACTAGCTCCTGTCGGTGACGTCTGGAAGAAAATCATCAAACGGACCCTCATCATCTTTTTGCTGGGCTACCTCATGTATTGGTTCCCGTTCTTCAAAATTGGCGATGACGGCAGTTTTCTGTTAAAGCCGTTTGCCGAAACCCGCGTGATGGGCGTATTGCAGCGTATTGCACTGTGCTACTTCTTTGCCGCAGTCATTTTCTATTACCTGTCCGAAAAAGCTGCGCTGATCATTTCCGGCATCATTCTGCTGGCGTATTGGGGCATTCTTTACCTGTTTGGTCAACCGGGTGCCCAGCTTGAGATGGCGACCAATGCAATCAGCAGATTCGATTTATCGGTACTTGGAATCGGCCATATTTATAAGAAAGACAGCATCCCCTTCGACCCGGAGGGCATTTTAAGCACCTTGCCGGCAATTGTAAACGTGACTGCCGGTTATTTTGCAGGTGTATTCATTCAGAAAAAAGGAAAGTCATTTGAAGGGATCGCCAAAATCCTGATGGCCGGTTTTCTGCTGGCATCGCTCGCTCTCTGGTGGGACCTCATCTTCCCCATCTCGAAGAAACTTTGGACAAGCCCGTTTGTGCTGTACACCGTTGGGCTCGACTTGTCAATCATGGCCATCCTGGTTTATGCCATCGAATTGCAAAAAATAAAAATTGGGGTGAGATTCTTTGATATTGTCGGAAAGAACCCGCTGTTCATCTACCTGTTTTCCGAACTCTTTTATGTGGTGCTCCGCATGATCCCGGTTGGTTCCGGACTGGATGCTTTCGAATGGATCAGCGAACGGATTTTCCAGATTGTGTTCCCCGGACCGTTTGGGGCGCTGGTCACCGCACTGGCTTTCACGTTGTTTTGCTGGTCGCTGGGCTGGTGGCTCGATAAAAAGCGGATTTACATTAAAATATAACCAATGGCTATCGAATGACACCCATTGACAACAAATGACCATCAATAACAACTCCCGACCATGAAACAAACCTACCTGCCACTTATTCTTTTACTGGTCATTCTGGTTCACACCGGATTGCGGGCACAA
The DNA here is from genome assembly GCA_050298035.1 of Mangrovibacterium sp. GTDB lineage: Bacteria > Bacteroidota > Bacteroidia > Bacteroidales > Prolixibacteraceae > Gaoshiqia. Next base: position 8,280 of record JBNKTK010000048.1, read on the forward strand.
CATGCAAAAGCAACACTGTCCCATCCTTTTCAGTTAGTTGATAAAGGGAAAACCACTTCCATCCTGATTGACCCGGATGATGCCAAAGTAGTGCAAATTGCAGCAGAACTTTTTGCCGGTGATGTTCACCAGATTTCCGGGCAGAAACCCAAGGTTGAAACCAACAAACCTGCAAAAGCCGGGACAATCATCCTGGCCGGGACAATCGGTAAAAACCAGTGGATCGACCAACTCGTCGCCGATGGAAAAGTCGATGTTTCGTCCATCGAGGGGAAATGGGAAAGCTGGTCGGTACAAGTACTTGAAAAGCCATTTGAAGGAATCAAAAAAGCACTCGTCATCATTGGCAGCGACCGCCGGGCTACAGCCTATGGCATCCTCGAACTGTCGCGAATGATGGGCGTTTCACCCTGGGAATGGTGGGCCGATGTGAAACCCGAGAAACGAAACGAAATCTCCCTCAACATTCAAAATAAAACGTACAGTTCCCCGTCGGTAAAATATCGCGGCCTGTTTTTGAATGATGAAGACTGGGGGCTTCAACCCTGGGCAGCCAAAACTTTTGAGCCCGAAACCGGCGACATTGGCCCCAAAACCTACGCTAAAGTTTTTGAACTGATGTTGCGCCTGCGTGCCAACACCATCTGGCCAGCCATGCACGGTTGCACCAAGCCGTTCTATTCATTCCCCGAAAACAAGCAGGTGGCCGATGATTACGCCATTGTGGTGGGCACCTCGCATTGCGAGCCGATGCTGTGCAATATCAATGCTGAATGGAACAACAAAACCATGGGAGAATGGCGCTACGACAATAATGCAGAGACCATTCGCAACCTGTTTGAAAAGCGGACCAAAGAAAGCGCAACTTTTGAAAGCATCTACACCATTGGCATGCGTGGTGAGCACGACTCGCCAATGAATGCCCGCGACCTGACACAAGACGATCAGATTAAACTGCTGGAAAATGTGATTACCGACCAACGGGAAATTTTGCAGAAAGAAACCGGCAAAAAACCGGATGAGGTTCCGCAGGCCTTCATTCCGTATAAAGAGGTGCTGGACTATTATCAGCAAGGCCTGGAAGTCCCGGAGGACATCACCCTGATGTGGACCGACGACAATTACGGCTACATCCGCCAACTAAGCACTCCCGAAGAACAAAAGCGCAAAGGAGGCGCCGGTATTTACTACCACGCCTCGTACTGGGGACGCCCGCACGACTACCTGTGGCTTAGCTCGACCAACCCAATGCTGATCTGGGAAGAGATGTTGAAAGCCTACGAACTAAACGCCCGTGAAATGTGGATTCTGAATTGCGGCGATATCAAACCACTGGAATACAACATTGAGCTGTTTATGGATATGGCCTGGGACATGAGCCAATTCCCTTCAAGCCAAAACGTAAAAACCCACCAGCAAAACTGGTTGGCTACCAAATTTGGGAAAGCAATTTCAGATGATCTTGCCGACCTCATGCAGGATTACTATCACTTGTGCTTTATCCGCCGTCCCGAATTTATGGCCTGGAGCCAAACTGAGCCCACCACGAAACCCGGCGCTACCGAACTAAACCAGATTTCATACGGCGACGAACTGAGTAAGCGTCTTAGTACATGGGAAAGCCTTTCTGCCAAAGTTGAAAAATTAAGATCAGAAATACCGGATTACAGACAGGATGCCTTTTACGAACTGGTATACTACCCGGTAAAGGGCGTTTCGCTGATGAACCAGAAGTGGCTTTATCACTACAAAAACGAACTAGCCGCCCGTCAGGGACGAAGCAGCGCGACCGACTTTGCTGCCCGCTCCGAAACCGCCTTTGAACAAATTAAGGCCGAAACCGATTACTTCAACAACCAACTGCAAAACCGCAAGTGGAAATACATGATGAGCATGTCTCCGCGCAATTTGCCGGTATTTTCGGAACCTACCTCAACAATGCCACCCAAGGCCAACAAGGCTGAATTGGGCTTAGCCGTGGAAGGATACGAAATGGAAGTGAATGCAAATATTCCGAATGCCTATTCAGATGTTTTGCCGGTGTTGAATGCCTACCTCAAAGATTCCGCGTTTGTGGATGTTTTTCTGAAAGGTGATGGCGAAATCAGTTGGGAAGCCCATCCAAATGCTCCGTGGATTCAGTTGTCTGCAACCAACGGGAAATTAGATAGTGAAAGGAGACAGCAGGAACAACGCTTGTGGGTGAGCATTGATTGGACACAGGTTCCAAAAGATGAAAACTCCAAAGAACCGCCACTGGGGCACGATTACCAGCTCATTCCTCCTGCTTATAAGGTAAACAGCTCTATTGATTTTGTCAGCGGAGATTCAACAATAACAATCGGCGTTTCAGTCTACAACCCGAAGTTCCCGGAACTGGAAAACTATAGCGGTTTTGTTGAAGGGAATGGCTTTGTTTCCATCAATGCCGAAAACTTCAACCGTAGCACCAATGGCGCCGATGCCAGTTGGCAAACGTTTGAAGGGATTGGCTACACCGGAAATGTGGTGACAGCCCTACCCTACACTGCCGAGTCGAACACAACCATTCAGGCCATCACGCAAAACAGTCCTCAACTCGAATACGACTTTTACACCTTCAATTTCGGGGAGGCTAATGTGCGTGTGCAAGCCATTCCAACCCACCCGTTTTACAAAGGGCACGGTGTTCATTGTGCCGTGGCTATTGACGATGCCGAACCCGTAATTATCGACTTTCAAACTGTTGGACGCAGCAACGAGTGGAAGCAAAACGTCCTAAGAAATGCAGCCGTCAAATCCGGCAAGCAGATGATTTATGAGCCGGGTAAACACACATTGAAAGTCTGGATGGTCGATCCGGGAGTCATGATCGACCAAATACTGATTGACTTGGGCGGCTGGAAAGGCAGTTACGCATTCCCCACTGAAACCAAGAAAAAGTAACCACATACGATTTATAAATTGAGTCTGATGATCAAACTTGTAAGACCTGTACTTGTCATTTACTTTTTAGTTGTATTGACGGCCTGCAGGCAAAATCAGGTCTCGCAAACCGATAACCTGCAGGTTGCTTTTTTGGCCGATGTGCACCTGCAAAATGTGTATGGACAACTTCAGGACAGCGAATACAAAGGCGTGTTGAACCTCGGCAACGGGAAATATGTGCTTGCCCGAACCATGGAAGCCCAACTGCACTCGACCCGCCTCTTCAACGAAAACTACTTTGCCTTCCTGGCCGCATTGGACGATATTGCCAGCCGTGGGGTAAAATACGTGGTCTTGCCAGGCGATTTCAGCGATGACGGGCAGCCGCTAAATGTGCAGGGACTGAAAGAGATAATGAAAGATTATTCCTCAAAATACGGCATGGCATTTCTGGTAACAACCGGGAACCATGATCCTGTCCGGCCTTTCACGATGGAAGCCGGGAAGACTGACTTTCTGGGCAAAAATGGCAAACCACAGGCGATCATGAGCAAGGAAGGGATGTTTAAACCCGGGAATGAAGATGAAAACCCGGCCATCATTACCCGGGATATTCGCAAAATGGGCTACGAGGAAATTATCAGCGAACTGAGTGATTTTGGGTTCTTCCCGAAAAAGTCCGACCTGTATTGGGAAAACCCTTTTTCAACTTACAATTACGACAATTACAGCTTTCAAAAAGCAAAAGAAGAAGCCGGGCTGAATACCCGCAACTACCCGATACCACCGTACAATACCACAATTCCGGATGTGAGCTATTTGGTTGAACCGGTCAGTGGACTCTGGTTCCTGGCTATCGACGCCAATGTCTACATTCCGAAGGAACAAGCGGTAACAGCTCCTTCCGACCCCTTGAGCTATGGATGGGCCAGCGTTGGTTACAACCAGGTGCTGTCCCATAAAAAACACCTGATCGACTGGGTTGAAAAAGTGAGCAGGGAGGCTGAAAAACGGGGAAAGACACTGATCGCATTCAGCCACTACCCGATGGTTGATTTTAACGATGATGCCACGCCTGAAATCCGGAAACTGATCGGGAACGGGAAAATGGATTTGTACCGGGTACCGGCAGAAGAAGTTGCCCGCACCTTTGCCAAAGCCGGAATTAAACTTCATTTCGGCGGTCACATGCACATTAACGATACCGGCATCCGGAAATATGCTGACGGGAGCTTTTTGGTAAATGTGCAAACACCTTCGCTCGCGGCCTACATCCCTGCCTACAAACTGCTGACAATCCGCAAAAACAACCTGATGGAAGTTGAGACCATTACCCTGGACTCTGTCCCCCGGTTTCGCGAACTGTTCCCGCTGTACCGGCAAGAATATGCCCGACTCGACAGCATCAAAAAGCCCGGAATTTGGGACAAAAAAATCTTATCGGCGCCCAACTACCATGACTATACTTCGTGGCACCTGAAAGAACTGGTCAAACTTCGTTATTTGCAGGGAGACTGGCCCAACGGATTTCGCGATTTTCTGCTCCACTCAACCGGGAAAGACCTGCTCGAATTTGTAAGTGCCCGAAATAATGATTCATTAAAAATCGATAATGTAACCCTTTCAGAACTTGAGAACTGGACAGGTTTCGATCTTGTTTATGATTTTTACCGTTTGCGCAGCGCTGACAAATTAGCGGTAAAAGACATCGGGGAAAACCGTCTGGCTCAATACAAGCTGATTATGGAGCAGGTTTTAACAACAAAGGTGGGAAGTACACCGGATTCCATGCTGATTAAACTGAAATCATTTGCAGTCATTTTTGATCATTTCCTGAACGGGGCGCCGGCTGACCATTTTACAATCGACACCAAACTTGGTACGATTAGCCCAAATTAGACGGCCAATAAAGAATGTGAACGGGATCAAATCCACCCGCGAAGTTTGTAGTAGGCCATTGCTGCCATTTCGCGGGCGATCAGTATCTCGTATTTTAGGTGTGTTCAGAATTGGTAACGAACAGAAATGCTGCTCCCAACATCCGGGATTAGCAACTTGTTCCCGCCAAGCTGATCGGCTTTGAATTTCAAATCAGCTTCGAGGGCATTTTCAAACGCCGGCAATGCGCTGATGTTGATGAACCCGGCCTTCCGAAAGCACAAAACAGCACGCCGCATGTGTTCGGGCGAGCTAACAATTAAAATGGGCTGATCAACCAGCAAATGTCCGTGCAATAGCCGCAAGTTCAACGCCTCCCAGCGTGTATTCGTCCCCTCGTTCTCAAACAGGATACGCTCCGGCGAAACGCCTTTCACCATTAACTCATTGGCTACCAAACGCGGGGTCGACTTTTCATCATTTGTATTCCCCGGAATGGAGATCACGATCTTGCTTTCCGGGAAATTGGCGGCTGCTTTCGCAGTAAACCAGGCCCGCATCAGGTTCGACTCACTGGGCATTCCGCTACCCCCAAGAAAGATGATGTACCGGGGCTGGCCATTCATCTTCGACAGGCTTGTGCCCAGCCAGTGATAGGCATAATACGGCCAGGTGGTAAAACTGACAACCAGCAAAACCAGGAAAACAAAACCAGAAAAAAGGATCAGTCTCCTGAAACACAAAAACGCCGCGGAACCAATCTTCTTCATAAAAGCCAAATTAGAGTGGGCAAAGTACAAAAAAGAGCGAAGCCAATCAAAAACCAGTCTGCCGTTTTAGCTGACAGAGCCCGGAATTTCTGCTATATTTGTTTCCATAACAAAAACAGACAACATTGGACTTAAAAATAAAAGAAGAGCTCATCCGATTATATGAAAGTCATTTCGGAGAAGAAATGACAGCTTTTGAAGTATTACCGCCATCCGGTTCCTACCGGGAATATTGCCGGATAAAAAGCCGGAATTCCCAGGCTATTGGGGCTTTTAACAATGACGTGCGCGAAAATGAAGCGTTCATTGAATTCTCGAAACACTTTTTCGAACAAGGGATTGCGGTACCGGAAATCTACATTGCCAACAACGAGAAGACATGTTACATCCAGGAAGATTTGGGTTCGTTGACCTTATTTGACTACCTGAGCAGGGTTCGCGAGTTGGAAGGGTTCTCGGAGAAAATCGTGAATGTTTACAAGCGGGTGCTCCGCGAGCTGCCCAAAATCCAGATCACTGCCGGGAAGAACATCAACTACAACTATTGCTACCCGCGCGATGCGTTCGATAAGCAATCGATGATGTGGGACCTGAACTATTTCAAGTACTATTTCCTGAAACTGGCCAAAATCCCGTTTGATGAGCAGGCGCTTGAAGATGATTTCCAGCATTTCAGCGACTACCTGCTGGCGGCAGAAAGCGAGTTTTTCCTGTACCGCGATTTTCAGTCGCGCAACATCATGCTGCATGATAACCGGGTGGCTTTTATCGACTACCAGGGCGGACGAAAAGGCGCCCTGCAATACGATCTGGCCTCGTTGCTGTACGATGCAAAAGCCGATATCCCGCAGGCTGTACGCAATGAGCTGCTCGAGTTTTACCTGGACGAACTGGAAAAATACCTTCCGATTAACCGCGATGAGTTTAAAGCTTATTTCACCGGCTACGTGCTTATCCGGATCATGCAGGCCATGGGGGCTTACGGTTTCCGCGGCTTTTATGAGAAGAAGGAACATTTCCTGAAAAGTATCCCGTACGCACTCGAGAACCTGAAATATTTACTTCAGAACAATAATATTCCTGAAGAACTACCTGAGCTTTTTAAAGTGCTTGAGGCTGTCAGCCAATCGGCATTTCTGAAGAAAATTGGAGAACAGCAGGCGAAGTTAACCGTTCGTGTCACCAGTTTTTCCTATAAAAAAGGATTACCGGACGACCCGTCGGGAAATGGTGGCGGCTTTGTTTTCGATTGTCGCGCTATTCACAATCCAGGACGCTACGACGAGTACAAACAGCTCACGGGCAAAGACAAGGAGGTAGCCGACTTTTTGGAAAAGAAATCGGAGATTGGCGTTTTTATGGCGAATGTGTTTGGGCTGGTCGATCAATCCGTAAAAACATACCTGTCGCGCGGTTTCACCCACCTGAGCATCGGTTTTGGGTGTACCGGCGGACAGCACCGCTCGGTGTATGCAGCCGAAAAAATGGCCGAGCACCTGAAAAACAATTTCCCGGTAAACATTGTGCTTAACCACCGAGAGCAGGATTTTTAGGATGAAGGGTTAAACACAAAGACACAAAGTCGCTAAGAAAATCATTTGAATTATTAACACCTTGTGCCGTGTCTTTGTGTTTGATTTATTTTCAACATAGAGGACAGTCTCACGGGTATTGAGTTTTTTCAGAATTCGGATTTGGCCGCACATATTTTTCAAACAATTTCCTGCTGAATGTTGTTTCTCAAACAACGAGCAAGATTTATAGAGATGAGCAAAACCGCATGTAAAAAAGACGATTACAGGGAGCCGGAGAACCCGAAATATTTTTGCAAGAAGTGCGACAGAAAGGCAAAAAAAGAAGATAAGCTTTGTAAGCCCAAAAAGATCAAAAATTAGCCATGAAAGGGACAATTCTGTTCTTCCAATGCCCATAAAAAAGAGGGTTGCCGTGTCAGTCACGGCAACCCTCTTTCTTTTCAACTATTCTAAAAATTAAAGCACTGCTTTACAGGCTTCAATTAATTTATCGGCATTTGCGTTCGATGCATCCAAAGCTTTTGCTTTTTCCAGAATCTCTAAAGCTGCTTTAAACTCAACTTTCGATTTATCAACTTCTGCCGTGTACCCAGCATCAGTTGTTTTCAGTGTTCCGGCATTTACTTTTTCGTTGACTGCATTGATTATTGCAACCCCCTTCTTGTACAGGCCGTTGCCTTCTGACACATAAATATTGGCCAAAGCCGAAGTAATTTTGTCAGCTCCCGGGAATTTTTCAGCACCTTCAACCAACGTTTGCTTGTACTCTTCATCTTTGTCGAGTTTTTTCAAGGCAACAGCTTTGTAATAGGTAGCTGTTTCGCCATTGTAGTTCTCGGCAACAGCGCTGCCAAAAAGCTCAACAGCCTGCTCGTACAATTTACCTTTATAGGCTGCAATACCGGCATTGTAATAAATGCTTCCTTTTTCCTCGGCACCAGCTTCAATGGCTTTTTTGTACGTTTCAATTGCTTTGGCATAATTATTAAGTTTTACATACGCATTGCCTTCGTATTCATACGATCCTGCCACATTTACTTCTGCGGCAATAGCCTTATCAAAATATTTGATTGCTGCATCGTACTTCTCTGCCTGAAATGCAGAAAAACCAATATTGAAATTGATTGCTGCATCAACTTGTACATCACCCAGGTTACTCATTGCATTCTCATACAACTCAAAGGCTTTTGCATAATCTTTCGCTTTCAATGCCTCGTTGGCATTGTTAATCATCTCTGCTGCATCTTGTGCGAAGCCTGCATACGCTCCCAAAAAGAATACAATCAATAGAAAAAAACGTCTCATAACTAACTCTTTTTTAAATACATTAATGTTATACGATTTGATACTTTTACTGATTAAATTTTAGCTTGATTCCCAAAAATAGCAATAATGATTTAAAAACCCAGAAAAAATGTCCGTCATCGACTTTCTGTAATAGCCTAAAAAAAAGAGAGATCGCCAGCGCAACCTCTCCAGTTCAACTAAACTAAACCTAAAAAACTAATCTGAGGACACTATACCAATACCATTTATAAGCTTGTCGACTTTCGGATTTCCTTTGTATTTTATTTTTCCGACTCCGTCAATTGTTGCACTTAGGGTTTCAGTGGCATAAACCGCACCTGCCCCCACTCCTTCAATCCTGAAAGTAACATCGGAACTGATCAATTCTTCGGCATCAAGGTAACCGGCGCCGGAAATCCGGGCATCCAGACTGTTGCAAACACCACGGAATTCGTAGCTCACCCCTCCTTCACCAACAACGTCAATCCGGTTAGCTTTCATCTCCATTTCAATTTTTGCAGCCCCTTCAACATGAATGTAAATGTCATCCAGGTCGAGATAACCGCGCGTTTCAAGTTTCGCCCCGCCATTAATCTCAATTTCATCCAGATTGACGAAGCTGATATAGAGTGTCAGCCTTTCAAAATCAAAATGTGTTTTTGTAATCCGAAGTTTCAGTGAGGCGTCGCTGCTGTCAACATCAATGTATTCAAAGGCTTCCTCGTCGGCCTTGATTTTTAACCCAGGTCTATCTGATTGCTCCAGGATGACTTTGTACCCACCCTCCAGGTAAAGACGGGTAAAGTTACCCACGTCATATGTTTTGGTGATTTCATCGTCCCATTTATCCGACGTTGCAGCGAAAACAGAATTATTCACTAAAACGATAAGGAAAGAAACGGCTAGCAGTTTTATTGTTTTCATTGGGTGAATAATTTAATGATCCGGAACAAAACTAGACCATTACCCCCCGAAAGGCACTCATTTTTCGATGAATGACAGTTTTGAACAGGTAAAAGAAGTCATCAAACAGGAAAGTCAGTGTCCCTGGCTACGTTTGATTAAAGCATGGGCATAACCAATCACGTAAAAGACCAGCAGGGTCGAAATTCCCCAAATCACCCAATCGATAAGCGATGGTTTAAATACCGGTAATATGGAATAAAGATGGTAAGCAATGATAAGGATGAAGAAAACAAATAACCCGTAGCAGTAAACAACCTTCCGTTTTTGATCGAGCAATACGGCCATAGCAGCCCAGATGACAGCCGTTGTCCCATAGAAAAACACCTGTCCTGTTTTTCCGTCGGCATAGCTCAATGCTGCATAAATAACCGGGAACAAGGTGATAAAGTAGACCACCCGCATCAAGCTTTTGAAAACCTTCTCACGTTGTCCGGGCTGCTCAAGCGCCGGAAAGATGGCTGGTGTGCCGGATTTTTGTTTGTTGAATTCACCCCCAAATAAGTCTTGTTCACTTTTGATCAACCCGCGCTCAACAGCCAGTTCAATAGCAACTGAAACCGCCAGTTCCTGGTAGTCTTTTTTATTCTTAAGCACCTCCATTAACTGTTCGTCCGAGTATTTTTCAAATCGTATCCGGAGGCTTTCTTTATCGGGGAATTCCATGATCTGTCAGTTTTCAGCAAAATTAAACCTTTAAATTTATTAACAAGTCCTTTCCATCCATTTTATAACTTTGTAAACGTGACTTAAACAACAACAATCATAACATTAAATCAGATGTACAATTTCGAATTTAAGAATCCTGTGAAAATCCTGTTCGGGAAAGGACAAATAGTAAAAATCGCTGATGAATTGCCTAAAAACAGCAAAATCATGCTGACCTATGGTGGCGGAAGCATATTTAAAAACGGTGTTTACGACCAGGTAAAAGCGGCAACCGCCGGATTCGACCTGATTGAATTTGGCGGGATTGAGCCCAACCCCAAGTATGAAACACTGATGAAGGCCGTTGACATTTGCAAAACCGAAAAGGTAAACTTCCTGCTTTCAGTTGGTGGTGGGTCGGTACTCGACGGGACAAAGTTCATTGCCGCGGCCGTGCAATTCGAGGGGGACGATCCCTGGGACATTCTGGCCAAAAGCAGCAAAAACCCGGTGATAAACGCTCTACCTATTGGGGCTGTACTCACGTTACCGGCTACCGGTTCGGAGATGAACGGCAATGCTGTTATTTCACGCATTGAAACGCAGGAAAAGCTGGCTTTTGGTTCACCGGCTGTCATGCCGCAATTTTCAGTCCTCGATCCGGAAGTCATTTTCTCTCTTCCTGAGAAGCAAGTGGCAAACGGCGTTGTGGATGCCTTTGTGCATGTGATGGAGCAATACCTGACTTTCCCGGTCAACTCACCAATACAGGACCGCTTTGCCGAAAGCATTCTGCAAACCCTGGTTGAAGAAGGCCCGAAGGTACTGGCCAACCGCTCCGACTATGATGCGGCGGCAAACTTTATGTGGAGCGCTACCATGGCGCTGAATGGCTTGATTGGCGTTGGTGTACCACAGGACTGGGCAACCCACATGATCGGGCATGAACTGACCGCCTACCATGGCATTGACCATGCGCAAACGCTGGCCATTGTCCTGCCGGGCATGATGCACATCCGCCGTAAAGATAAAGAAGCCAAAATCCTGCAATATGGTGAGCGTGTTTGGGGCATCAACAGCGGCAGTATCGATGAACGTATCGATCAGTCCATTGCAAAAACGATTGAGTTTTTCGAGTTGATGGGCATAAAAACCACCCTGCCCGACTATGAAGTACTGACCTCAACCATTGACAAGATTGTTGAACGCTTTACCCAACGTGGCTACAATATTGGAGAAAAAGGAGCTGTTGGCCCGAGTGAAATCGCCCAAATACTGGAAAACAGGTTATAAACCCGATGATCATTACAGAAGAGGGGGTCCGAAAACTCTGTGTTACTTTGTGACCACGATAACTATCGTTAACTCTGCGAAACTCTGTGGTTAGTTATTTACATTCAACCACAGAGTAGCACAAAGTTCTCCACAGAGGGACACAGAGTTGTAACAGTCTAATTTTTATTTTTCGGACACCCTCTTCTGATTCTCCGACTACTATTCATATCGTTTTCATCAACCAATCATACTTATCTGCAAATTATGGATAAAGCCTGGCTCTTCACATACGGGACACTTGCCGATCCGGAATATATCATGCTCCTGTTAAACCGCTTGCCGGAATATCTTGACACCAGCCTGGCAGATTATGAATTGCTGGCACATCCGGGAAACGGCTATCTGTTTGTCCGGCCATGCGAAGGCAAAAACGTGAGTGGCCGGTTGTTTGAAGTGTCTGCCCGCGAACTCGAACTAATCGATTTATGGGAAGAAGTCCCGCTTTATAAGAGGGAGTTGAAACTCTTCACCACAAACAATGGAGATACCTTTAAGGCATTTGTTTATACACAGGAGGGCACAACAGGTCTCCCTCTTTCAGCAAAAAAAGAAAAAAGCCGTAAGCTTATTTTGCAGGAAATTGACGAATTCATGGAGACAGTTCGAAAAAAAGGGCTGACCAGTTAAAATTTGATATCCTTTTGTAATGAACTTACAGCATCACAGACTATTATAAAAACTAAAAATCAACTTTATGAAATCACTGTTCTTACTACTGGCCTTGGTTTGCCTTTTCTCGTGCAAACAATCACCGAAAATAGCTGAATGGCGCGGAACCGACCGCACCGGCATTTATAACGAAACCAACCTGTTAAAAAGCTGGCCGGCAAACGGCCCCGACGTAATTTGGGAAACCGAAGCGATTGGTAATGGCTACAGCAGCCCGATTGTCACCGACGAATTTATTTATGTAACCGGCGAGATCGACAGCCTGGGTTACCTGTTCAAGCTTGACAAAAACGGAAAAGAAATCATGCGCACCAAGTACGGGGTTGAGTGGACTCAAAACTTCCCGGGATCGCGCGGCACCCCTACCCTGGTTGATGACCTGGTTTACCTGTGCTCAGGTATGGGTGAAGTAATTTGCATGAATGCCGAAACCGGTGAGAAAATCTGGGAGAAAAACATGTTGACCGAGTTCAATGGGGTCATTCCCCGCTTTGGATACGCACAAGCCCTGACTGTTGACGGCGACAAAGTATTCTGCATGCCCGGCGGAGAAGAAAATAATGTTGTTGCCCTTAACCGTTTTTCCGGAGAAGTGGCCTGGACCGCAAAATGCTTTGGTGAACGCCCGGGGTACAACTCACCCAGGATAATTGAACGTGGTGGCAAAAAGATATTGACAACTTTCTCGGCCTACCACTTGCTGGGCGTCGACACTGAAAACGGTAACTTATTGTGGTCGCACGAGCAAACCAACGTTAAACCGGAAGACCGTAAACCAGGCAACGGGGACACACATGGCAACACCGTACTGTACGAAGACGGTACAATTTACTATTCGGCAGGTGATGGCAATGGCGGCGTAAAACTCCATTTAAGTGATGACGGTAGCAGCATCGAACAAATCTGGCAAAACAAAGTGTTTGACAACTACATGAGCGGCATTATCAAAGTTAACGATCAGCTATTCGGTAGCAGCCATACACAAAAGCAACTGATTGCCATTGACTGCGCAACCGGCGAAAAAACCGACAGCCTGGAAATTGGACGAGGAATAACCATTTTTGCTGACGGTGACATTTACTATTACGACGAAAAGGGGCAAGTCCATCTTGTAAATCCGGCGTCCGGGTTAAAAGAGGTCAGTAGCTTTAAGCTGGCCAAAGAGAGCAAAGAACATTTTACCCATCCGGTTATTCAAAACGGGATTTTATATGTGCGCCATAGTAATTTCATGGAAGCCTACTCCATCCGGAAAGAATCGTGATTTCAGCGGCATAAGCAACTGAGCCAGAATTGAAATTTCGATTTTTTGCAAATAATTACGATGCAATTTAAAATCAGCTATATCAACAGACTGTCTGTCTTGCAGAAAACAGGCAGTCTGTTGTATTTAAAAATCCCATCACACACTTTATTTATCAAAAAGAACAATATTCTACAGTGATTGAAGTTTTATCACTTATAATCATTAAATGATCAATCCATATGTTGAAACAGGTTCTGCTACTCACCTCACTTCTTACTTTAGTTTATTTATCTGGTTATGCACAGGATGCGAAGCGATTCTATATTGGTGCACAGGCTGGTATGACAAGGTCAAATATCATTCAGGATGAATCAGTTGTTGGTGATATCAGTTTTAAATCCGGCTTAACCATGGGAGTTAATGTTGAGTACAGATTCACCCAACAGATTTTCATTGAATCAAGCTTCAACTATCTTCAAAACGGACACAAACTAATTGACGAACTGGTTCTTATAAATCCTGATGGCACCCCAGTTAAAAACAGTTATATTGGGTACAAGGACATTAACAAAAAAAGTTACCTGCAAAACCAACTGGATATTGGTTACGCGTTTGGCAATCGCCTCCGGATTGCCCCGTCCGTCGGGTTCTATATCGGACATTGCATCGAAAACAAGATAAATAGTACAAGTTATACCTATCTCAGCCAGGAAGACTGGGATCTGTTAAACGATTTAAGCATTCCGTTTGGATATTACGAAGTAAAACAGGAAGAAACAATGTCGGAAGATTTGTACTACAAAACCGATTACGGATTAGCTGCCGGAACGACGATCAGTTATCCCTTAAGTGATAAGCTGGAGTATGTGGCCAAAATAAACTACCAGCGCGGGATGAATAACATCCGCAAAAATCCGTCTGAATATTTTGGCAAGTATTACAACAACACATTCAGTATAACCCTGGGAATTAAATTCCAGCTTTAATCCGGTCATCCAGAAACCTTATTTTCCGGAACCCACCTTCGTAGAAAAAAGGATTGTTCTATGTCCACAACCTTATTACCTTATTGCTGAAGTTAATAAACGTGAATAAGGTTGATCTTCTCCCATTGATATTTTTACTATTAAATCAGGCTTTTCATATCAGTACAATCCCTGAAAACGAAAAGAGGCCATCTTTTCCAAGACAGCCTCTCCCATTTATATTGATAGCAATTATTTCGTTTGCTCCAATTGCAAAGTTACAGTAGTACGGTCGCATACTTCGCTTGGTCCCCAGTACTGGATTGGTCCCGGGTACAGGTAACTGGTTTCAACAGCCCATTTTTCGCGGTTGGCAACCAGGTATTTGAAAGGTGCACCATCCAGTTCAACCAAAGCTTTTTGGATAACCGGTTTCATGTGTCCGTGACGTTTTTCCATGTTCATCATCATGGTTACCGGCACACCACCTGCAATCCATTCGTCAGCCGAAGCAGTTGTGTTGCGCACGCTTGACATATAACCGGTTTTTCCGGCACCAATCAAAACAGACGCAGTGTAACCCAATGAATAGCAATAGTCGGCATCGAAGTTCGACGGAGCAGCACAACGGCCTTCATAACCAAAGAAGTGGTACTGAGTTCCGAATTTGCCTCTAAACTCACCGGCAGCTTTCATTTCATCCAAACGGTTTTTTACCATTTCACCCAACAGCTTTTCAGTTTCAATCAATGATACCTGAACGTTTCCGTGCGGGTCACGGTCAAGTGTCAACTGAGTAGCAATTGCCGGAGGAAGTGACTGGAACACGGCAGAAGCGTCAGCGCTCAATTTACCGGCAATCCATTCCAAACGATGTGACTTCTGGATCATTTTGAATTCCTGCTCAGCGTCAGAACCTTCAGCCAGCAAGTCGTTCAACTCGGCAATCAAGGCTTTCATTTCAGGAACAAATTCAACCAAACCTTCCGGGATCAGGGCAACTCCAAAGTTTTCGCCATTGGCAGCACGTTTTGCAATAATTCCGGCCATGTAATCAACAATTTCGCCCAAAGTTTGCTTTTTCTCAGCAACTTCTTCCGAAATCAGAGTGATGTTTGGCTGTGTTTGCAAAGCAGCTTCCAAACCGATGTGAGAAGCAGAGCGTCCCATCAATTTAATAAAGTGCCAGTATTTTTTAGCTGAATTGGCATCGCGCTGGATGTTACCAATCAACTCAGAATAAACTTTTACAGCTGTATCGAACCCGAATGAAGTTTCGATCATTTCGTTTTTCAGGTCACCATCAATTGTTTTAGGGCAACCAATCACCTGAACACCCGCATCTTTTGCTGCATAATATTCAGCCAACACACAAGCATTGGTATTACTGTCATCGCCGCCAATAATCACCAGAGCTTTAATATCTAATTCTTTCAGGATTTCAAGGCCTTTGTCGAACTGGGCAGTTTCTTCCAGTTTTGTACGGCCTGAACCGATAATATCGAAACCACCGGTATTGCGGAAACCTTCCAGGTAGTCGGCTGTGATTTCCATATATTTGTGATCAACCAAACCACCGGGGCCTCCAAGGAAACCGTACAGTTTGCTGTCTGGGTTCAGTTTCTTGATCCCGTCGAAAATACCTGAAATCACGTTATGTCCGCCCGGCGCCTGTCCTCCGGAAAGGATTACACCAACATTGAATGCAGGAACATTTGAGATTTCATCACCTTCTTCGAAAGTAATGATAGGCATTCCGTATGTATTAGGGAACAATTCTTTGATTTCAGCCTGGTCGGCAACTGATTCGGTTGCTGCACCCGGAACGATTTTCACCGTACCTTTTAATGATTTTGGAAGTTTAGGCTGGTACTGAGCCCTGGCTTGTTGCAATGCACTAATGATCATATGTTTTAATTTTTAGGAAAGTTTTACTTATTTCTCAAAATTTCGCTGCAAAAATAACTGAAAAAGTGATGAATTGACATGTTATCAAGCCAACTCACTTTTATTTAAAGTAAATTTAAACCGTTTATTTCACCTGTTCCATCAACGATTTTACCTACCTGGCTTGCTTAAAAAAATCGTTAAAAAACAGAAGGCATTTGACATTGAGCAGTGACCATTCATTTTGAAGCTCCGGTTAGTTGCTTATCTTGTACACCTGTGTCCTACTTCATCTCAATGTATTTAATCACAAGCATCTTACCGTTAGGCATCAGTTTGGTGTCATCCATATCGTGATTATAAACCTGGCTTGCGGAATAGCCACCATTTATGTGGTAGCGGATCAGCAGGTTATCCCATTCTGTCGGATCAATAACAGCCACGTCAATCATCGTGATGATCAACAGGTAGCTGTTTTTCAACTCCGAAGCTTTCCCAATGACTGCTTCTCTGATGATCCCGCTGTCATCCTCAGAATCCATGATCCTTGTTTGCTGCCCACCACTCCGGGCAATGTACACCGAAGTGCAGGCAATACCTGAAGTTTGAACCTTCACGTTTATCGAGATTGCATTTTCTTCATCACCGGTAATATAGGTCCGTTTCATCACTCCTCAGTTTAACGTTGCCACTTCACCACATGGGTACAATATATCAAAGCTCGCAAACAACAGGATTAAGCTTCATGTC
>JBNKTK010000049.1:0-25069 GCA_050298035.1 Mangrovibacterium sp.
GGCAATTTGATTGGAACCGGCTAGGGTATCATTAAAAAAAATAACATTCAACGACAGTAGAATCATCAAAATCAGTATTGGCAACAGCGCCTCGACAAAATATGGCTCTCTCTTCATTTGCATCTTCTTGTGTGATAATTCAATCGCCAAATAACGCAATAAAATATGAGGATATATTAACAATAGGTTCCAAATCTGCAATTTTCTGCCTCAAAAGATAATATGGAATTCATTAACAGTTTTGATTTAATAAATCAGGATTATTCATCAGATAATTATATTTTTAGCACTGAAATGCAAAAACCTTATCATTTTTGGTATAATGTTGAAACAATTATTATTTACGCTGTTGATACTGGGATCAGTTTTTCAATTATTCGGACAGGAAGCGGAGGGAGATTATTTTGTTGTAACGGGTCGTTTTTCAAGTGGCGAGGGTACACTCGATGGTGCAACAATTTCAATAACCAAAAATGATGATCCTGCTGAAACCATTACGCCTCCCCGTACCGGAAAATTCAGATTCGAATTAGACTTCAACAACGAATATAAGCTCTTGTTCCAGCAGCAAGGATGTTTTCCAAAGACTGTTATCATCTCAACGTATGTCCCTCAGGATGTTCTTGAGCAAAACAGTAATTTTCCGCCTTTTCAGTTTGTGGTAAACCTGTTTCAGGAAATACCGGGTATTGACAAAAGCTTCACAGGCAAACCGGTTGCCCGGGTTTTTTACAATGCGAAGATTGACAACTTTGATTCCGAGATTTTCTTCTCCGATATTCAACTGGAAGAGCAAATTGAAGAAGCAATATCGCAAAATGCTGATTTGGCGTCCGAACAAAAAGGCATCAATAAAGCCAATGCCCAGGAACAGGCAGCCATGGAGAAAGAATACGATTCAAATATTGCAGCGGCCGATGCAGCCTATCAAAAGAAAGAATTCAAAGAAGCATACGACAAATTCAAAGCAGCCAATGCAATCTTTCCGGATCGCCCCTACCCTAAGGACCGAATGGCAGAACTCGGTGACCTGCTAGCAGCGATGCAGCTGGCCCAAGCCAAACTACTCGAAGCTGAAAAGAATTACCAGTCAGCAATCTCAGATGGGGACAAGCTCTTTGGGCAGGAACGTTTTGATGAAGCCGCAATAGCCTATCAGCGTGCGCTGGACATAAAAACCACGGATAATTATGCCGCCAACAAACTGGCCGAATCAAAACAAAAAGCCACGGAGAAAGAGATCGAAATCCAATACAACGACCTGATTGCTAAAGGAGATAATGCCTATAATGGGAACAATCTGGAACAAGCCCGCGAACTATATAACCAAGCTGTTGCTGTAAAACCGCAGGATTCGAAATATGCAGCAGACCAGATCAAAAAAATTGAGGATGAAATCGCCCGTCAAAATGCACTGGCCGAAAAAGAAAGACAGTATAACCAAGCTATAACCCAGGGCAACCAAGCCTTTGAGAACAAACAATACCAGGAGGCATTGGCCGCTTTTAACCAGGCGCTGGGTGTTATGCCCAATGACCAGGTAGCACAAAACCGGATCAACGAAACCAACCAGATGATTGCCCTGATTGAAACTGAGAACAGTTACAACCAGGCAATTTCACGTGCTGATCAACTATTCGGTGAAGGCAAACTCGAAGAGGCAAAACAAGCATACAACTCGGCACTTGCCTTCATGCCAAATGAAAAATATCCGAAAGACCGGGTTGCCGAAATTGACAGACAAATTCAATTTGACCGTCAGTTTGAAAATTTGCAGCAGCAGGCAAGCAGCGCTTTCAACAGTAAGGATTACCGGCAAGCCTTATCGTTCTACCAGGAACTGCTAAACATGAAACCGGATGATGAACAGGCACAAAACCGGATCAATGAAATCAACCAAATTCTTAGTCAACAGGAATTGGATAACCGCTATACCACAGCAATTGCAGCTGCTGATCAGGCTTTCAACAAAAAACAATACGAGCAGGCCAAAAACTCTTACAACAATGCTCTTTCAATTAAACCGGATGAAGTTTACCCAAAAACCCAAATCCAGCTAATTGAAAATGAACAGGAAAGACTGGCTGCCCAGGCCGAAACCGAAAGACAATACAACGAGGCAATGGATACTGCCGACAAAGCATTAAGAAAGAAGAATTACGAAGAAGCAATCGGCGGATATCAGGCAGCTCTATCATTTAAACCTGAAGATCCGGCTGCAACTGAAAAATTGAACCAGGCCAACCAATTATTACTGCAACAAACTAACGAGAATAACTACAAGCAACAAATTGCAGCTGCTGATGTGGCTTTCAACAACCAAGAACTTGAAAATGCCAAAAACCTTTATCAAAAAGCGCTGGAATACCTGCCAAATGAAAGTTATCCTGTCAACCAGATTGCATTAATCGATCAACAAATCGCAAAACAAAATCAGTTTGACAGCACGATGGCACAAGCCAATACGGCATTCGATGCAAAAAATTACACTGATGCAAAATCGCTATACCAACAAGCATTGGCAATAAATAATGATGCACCGGTAGCTAAAAACCGGATTGCTGAAATTGACCAAATACTGGCACAACAGCAATTGGACAAGCAGTATACTCAATTGATCAGCCAGGCCGATGCATCCTTCGAAGCAAAAGATTATGCACCTGCAAAAAACTTCTACCAACAAGCACTGGCGCTGAAATCAACAGAAACTTACCCGCAGCAACAAATCAGCAAGATCGATCAGGAAGTTGCCCGCCTGCAAGCGCTCGCCGAGGCTAATGAGAAAGCCTACCAGGAAGCAATGGACAGCGGGAATTATTTGATGCAACAGGAATCATTTGATGAAGCCCGTCAATCATTCACCGAAGCTAAAAGATTCAAGCCGGAAGAAACCCTTCCCGACGAAATGATTGCCCGTGTTGACTCACTACAGCGGGCAAAAGAACAGGCACTGGCAGAAGCAAAAGCCCGCGAAGCCGCCTTGAAACTGGAGCTGGATCAAAAGTATGCCGCGGCAATAAAAGAAGGCGACCGTCTTTACAACCAAAAAGAACTGGAACTGGCGAAAGTTCAATATGAAACAGCTGCATCTGTAAAACCGGATGAGCAATATCCCAAACAGCAAATTGCGACAATTGAAGGCGAACTGGCTCGATTGGCAAAATTGAATGAGGCCTATAATACCGCAATTGCCGAAGCCAATCGTCTGGCCGAGGCCAACTCGTACCGGGAAGCCAAAAGCAAATACGAAGAGGCACTTCGTTACAAACCGGAAGAGGAATATCCGAAAAGGCAAATTCTGCGCCTAGACGAAATTTTAGCCCAGATTGAAACAGCGAAACAGATTGATGCAGCCTACCAGGCCGGCATCAAAAAAGCCGATTCACTGTTCAATATTCAGGCCTACCAACCGGCAAAAGACAACTACATTGCAGCCTCATCGGTTAAACCGGCAGAAATCTATCCGAAAGAAAAGATCCGCCAGATTGATGCAATACTGGCAGAACAACTTCGCCAGCAACAGCAAATGGAGTTAACCCAAAAAGCTTTCGACGACGCAATTGCAAAAGCCGATCTTGCATTTAAAAACAAAAATTGGACAAATGCCCGTTTGGGTTACGAAGAAGCCCTCAGCCTGAAGCCTGAAGAAAGCTATCCCAAGACACAGCTGTCGGAAATTGAAAGACTGGCCGCAGAAGAAATAGAACAAGCTTACCAAGCTGCCATTGCAAAAGCCGATGGCCTTTTCAACCAAGAGAAACTGGCCGAAGCCAAGCCGGCATACCAAGAGGCACTGAAAGTAAAAGCTGGCGACACCTATGCCCTCGGACAAATTGACCTGATCAACCAAAGACTTGACCTGCTGGCACAGGAAGAAGAAGCCCGCCAAAAACAGGACAATGACTACCGAGCTAAACTTGCTTTGGCCGAAAGTGCCTTCAACAATCAACTTTACCCAAGTTCGAAGGACTATTATCAGCAAGCTCTTGCATTAAAACCGCAGGAACAATACCCGGCTGACCAGATTAAACGGATTGACGAAATCATGGCCGAACAGGAGCGCCTGGCCGAACTTAACCAACAATACCAACAGGTTATGGCCGATGCACAGGAGGCATTCATGCAAAACCAGCTTCAGCAAGCTATCGATCTGTATAAAAACGCATTGACACTGAAGCCCGATGAAACGCTCCCCAAACAACGAATTGCCGACATTGAAAAGATGATTGCCCGTCAGGAAGAATTGGCAAGATTGGCTGCAGAAGAAGAAGCCCAACGCCTGGCTGTTGAAAAAGCGAACCAGGAAAAATACGATGCAGCAATTGCAAAAGCCGAAGAACAATATAAAAACGAATACTTTGCCAAAGCAAAAGATTTTTATGCTGAAGCATTGGATATCTTCCCGGATGAACAATATCCAAAAGATAAAATTGCAGAAATTGACAACTTAATTGAAGCCCGTGCCCTGGCAGATATGGCGCAAAAACAACAGGCTTACCAGGATTCAATTTTTAAAGCGCAAACCGAGGCATACAACCTGAAAATAGCCCAGGCTGAGAACCATGTTACCAATCAGCAGCTAAACGAAGCCATTGCAGATTACAGGGAAGCAATTTTGATTATGCCCGAAAAGGCAGCCGAGGTCAATGAAAAGATCAACCAATTGCAAAATCAGTTACGAATCCGGTCTCAACAGGATGAAAGATACCAGCAAACAATTGCGCTTGCCGATAATTATTACAACCAGCAAGACTGGAACAGTGCCCTGGCAAGTTACCAGGAAGCAGCCAGCATAAAACCGGATGAAAGTTATCCGAAAGAACGGATCAGGACAATCCAAACAACCTTGAAGGACCGGGACGACCGTTATACAGCTGCAATTAGCCAGGCTGACAACTACTTCAACTCATCGGATTGGCTGAACGCTAAGGACAAGTACACCGAAGCACTTTCGATAAAAAAGAACGAAAGCTACCCTTCGACACAGCTAATACTTGTTAACCAACGCATCCGCGAAGAACAGGAAAAACTACAGGCCAGCGAGGAAAAAGAAAAGTCATACCAGGATGCAATCACGAAAGGCGACCAGGCATTTGCTGCCAACCAACTGACAGCAGCAAAAACCCAGTTCGAATTTGCAAGCAATATCAAACCGGAAGAAACATACCCAAGGAACAAGATCGCTGAAATTGACAGACTGCTTGCCCAACGGGAACAACAGGCGGCCATCGCCCGTCAACAAAACGAAACAGATGACAAGTACCGTCAGGCAATCACGTTGGCAGACAATTCATTTAAGCAGGAAAGCTATCAGGCGGCAAAGTTACAGTACCAGGAAGCGTTGAATATCAAACCGGAAGAAGTATATCCTCGAACCCAAATCGACCGGATTGATCAGCTTTTAAGCGCTCTTAGCGAGCCGGTGACCATGGTTACCGAAGAAAAACCACAAGTTGTAGTTCAAGCGGATTCTCCCAAAACCAATTACACTTCCATCATCAATACAAAAAATGAATACAACGAGTTGATCAAAGCAGCTGATGAAAGCTACCTGCGGAAAGATTATACAGTTGCCCAGTTCTATTATTATAAAGCGAAAGCAGCACAACCTCAAAATCCATATCCGCAACAGCGAATTAAAGAGATCAGCCAACTGATTGACCAATCGCTACGATCCGATCAGGTTTCAGCCTATAATGATGCGATACGCCAGGCAGACAAGGAATTTGCAGACAAGAATTACGGAATTGCCCGTTTCTATTACAACAAAGCACTCGAAACAAAATCATGGGAACAATACCCCAAGGACCAAATACTGGAAATTCGCAGACTGACCCGCACCATGTTGTCACAGCGCGAAGAAGAGGAATACAACAACCTGATTTCATTGGGAGATGAAGCCTTTTACAACCATGATTTGGCCGTGGCCAGGGCATATTATCAAAGAGCCATTTCGTATAAAACAGACGAACAATACGCGTCAATTAAGTTGAACGAAATAGAAGAACTTATTCGCCAAGACCAGAAAAACCAAGTGAATAATGAATATCAGCAAATGCTTACTCAAGCCGATAATGCATTCCTGATAAAGAATTACAGTATTGCACGGTTCTACTACAATAAAGCATTAGGGATTAAACCAAATGAGAAATATCCGGCTGAACAATTAAGAAGGATTAAAGACGAATTGCTAAACAGGTAACAGTCTCATCCGAGCAATATTTATAGCAAGACATCAAAAGAAACTGATCCGGTAACTGAAATTGATTACCGGGTTTCTTTTTTTCGGGGCAATGCAATGTAAAAGGTAGTACCTGATTCGGGTGAGCTTGAGAAACCAACTTCCCCACCAAGATACCTTTCCCCAATCAACTTCATGCTATAGGTACCCATTCCACGGCTGGACCCTTTGGTAGAAAATGATCGTTGAAATAATTGATACTGCACCTCTTCAGGCATATAAGTCGGATTATGAACCTCAAACCAAATCTGGCCATTATCAGTTCTCGAAGTAATACGAATCTGCTGACCGAAATTGACCGCCTCAAGTGCATTTTTAGCCATGTTTATCAGCACCCGTGTCAACAACGTTTCATCGGAAACAAACTGTACATTGTTGGCAAAATCGGTTATATCAACTTTCTTATCAATCGCAACTTGGTGAAAGCGAATCTGATCAGTGACTTTCCGTAGAAAGGTGCCGGTTTCAATGACAGTTTCTTTCAATTGAAGCTCACCATTTTCCGCTTTTATCATTTGTTGCTGGGCTCTAATTTCATCAACTATCTGATTACTGAGCGAGCTTGCAATCGAGTGGTATTCTTCCTTTTCGTTTTCTGATAGCATTGGAAGAAGTTGAAGAACCCCGCTTAAACTCCCGGCAATATTGATAATGTCATGAAAAAATATCCTTTCAAGTAGTTCCTTTCGCTTTTTCTCAGTAATGTCCTGCATCGAAACAACAATATACTCATCTCCTTGCACAAACGGAGTCGCCATAATTTCAAGGTCCAGTTGAACGGTATGAGCTCCATTTTCACGAACAATACGGCATTCATTTACAACTTTCCGCCTTTCATCCCAACATTTTTGAAACGAATTATAGGCACCACAATATTGACATTTCTCTGTAGTACCGCATCCCCCTGTATCATTTTTTGCATTAACACATTTAAATACTTCACCGGGCCTAAAGCCTAAAATATCCTTCTCCAGATCCAGCCCATATTTCTCAGTAATGACATCATTATAAAAAACAATCTGGTTTTGCCGATTCAGAATGCAAACAATTGACGACATGGAGGAAAGCAAATCCCTCATATACATAATATTTTCAAGCGAAACACTACTTTTTACAATAGTTTCAAGGGGTTCTCTTAGGGCAAGTTCGTTGGTAATATTCATAGTCATTAGTTGATTCCCCAAATTTAGCGAACTAACTCTAATTTTAAAACTTAAAATTAAATATTGGCAACAAACTGTTTTATAATATTGGTTAGCTCCAATACACCATGTACCCCCTCGCCTGTCCATTTTACATTTCCGGCTTTAAACAGGATTAATGTGGGTATGCTTTTTACCCTGAACTGGCTGGCAATTAATGGGTTTTTATCAACATTAACTTTTAAAATACGGATATTCTCCCTGAATTCGCTTTTTACTTCTTGAAGGATTGGTTGAACTTGCTTACATGGTTGGCACCAATCGGCATAAAAATCAACCAAAACAGGCCTGTCGGATTTGATAATATGTCTAAACCGGCTATTTATTCGCATCCTTCTTCCACTTTAAGATTATACCACGAATAATATCACCAGCCAAATAACCGGCAATTGCTCCCCATAAAGTTGAATAGTACCATACTGACTTTATCGGGCAGGTACCGGACTCGCAGCCAACAAAACGCCAGTATAAAAAACCGCCAACAGCTCCCAATATCAAAAACAGAACAGGAATTAGGTATGCCTTAATCTTTTTATTCATATACCCAATGAAACAGAAAGAAGGAAAGAATAGTTTGATTTGTTGAATAAATAATTACGATATCCCATAGATTTTAATAATCACACGGGGGAAAATCATTATTAAAATTCGGAGGGAAATTTGAATTGATCCGAAATACTGGAAGTGAAAGTTCTGAAAATGAAAAAAGCCGCCAAAACAGACGACTTCAAAAATTGAGCGGGAGACGGGATTCAAACCCGCGACCCTTAGCTTGGAAGGCTAATGCTCTATCAGCTGAGCTACTCCCGCAACATTCAACCTAAATCCAAACAACAAATAACAAAATCCAAAATTTGGAACCTGAAACATGGAATTTGGAATTTCAATTGTGGTGGGGAGAGCAGGATTCGAACCTACGAAGGCATACGCCAGCAGATTTACAGTCTGCCCCAGTTGGCCACTTTGGTATCTCCCCAATAATTTTTCCAATTTTTAATTAGAACGAAGTCTTTCGACTTTTGAGCCGGATCACAGATTCGAACTGTGGACCCCGAGATTACAAATCACGTGCTCTGGCCAACTGAGCTAATCCGGCAAAAAATTTCACAAAAAGTGGGTAAGCTACCTGTATCGCACCGCTACAACCACCTACCCTTGCTGCCTTCCGACCCTGGGGGGATTCAGTAGGAGCTGGTCGTACAGGACTTACCCGGCGACAAAAGTAGAAAAATTTGTTTTCCCGGCAAACGAATTCCAATCTTCACACAATCTTTTTTCGCCCCGACGACACTAATCATTTAGGCTTCAAGAAAATATTCGTGCAACTTTTTTTCTATTTTCTCCCGACCCGATTGTTTTTTGAAGAGCCAACTATCTTTTTAATCGAAGTTAATCGTTTGAGAAAAGAAAAATCATACGAGAAGACTGCTCCGTTTGGTTCCCGCCAATGGCAAGTTGCGGAAACCTGTACCGAAAAAATATTTTTCTCCGAATGAAAAATCAGATATATTTGTCATAAACTCCCTATAAATTTAACATTATGGAACAAAAATCAACTTTTTGGAAGAGTGCAATGAATTATGGCTTATACCTTGCCCTAATCAGCATTGTCTTATCATTGATCATCTGGGCAACCAGTCTGATGGAAAACATTGGACTATGGGGCTCAATGATTATCGGTCTTTTGAATTTACTTATTGCTGTGATCTTTCTTATAATTGTAACAAAAGCGTACCGCAACAATGTATTGAATGGACAAATCACTTTTGGAAAAGCATTCAGTCTCGGAGTTATGGTTGTTATTTTTAGCACCATCATTACCGGCCTATACTCTTATATCTTCAATCGATTCATTGATCCGACCTATATGGAAAGAGTTATTACAGCCATTAAAGATAGTACATACCAATGGATGGCTGGCAAAGGAATCCCAGAAGATCAGATAAGTGCCACATTAGACAAAATTGACCAAAAAGGTATTCCAACTCCAATCGAAACATTGGTACAAAGTATTAAGGGTGGATTAATTGGAGGTACAATTATGTCTGTTCTTAGTTCCTTAATTGTAAAGAAGAACATCAATAAAGATGCTTTTGACGAAGCAATGGAAGAAATTAAACCTGAAGAATAAAAACTATTACCCTCTAATAATATTGACACGTGGATATTTCCGTAGTTGTTCCCTTATTTAATGAAGAAGAATCGTTACCAGAGTTGACCAGTTGGATCAAGCAGGTAATGGACACCAATAAGTTCTCATATGAAATTTTATACATCGATGACGGTAGTTTTGACCGTTCGTGGGAAATCATCGAAGGCTTGCACCGGGAGAACCCTGCAGTCAGAGGCATAAAATTCAGGAGAAACTATGGAAAATCAGCAGCGCTCCAGATTGGGTTCAACCAGGTTCAGGGCGATGTTGTCATCACGATGGATGCCGATTTACAAGACAGCCCTGACGAAATCCCGGACTTGTTCCGGATGATTACGGAAGAAAGATTCGACCTGGTATCAGGCTGGAAGAAAAAGCGGTACGATCCGTTGTTTTCCAAAAACATTCCCAGCAAATTTTACAACTGGATTGCCCGTCGCAGTTCCGGCATAAAAATCCACGACTTCAATTGCGGGTTAAAAGCTTACCGAAGGCAAGTCGTGAAAAGTATCGAGGTGTATGGCGAAATGCACCGTTACATCCCGATCATTGCCAAATGGGCCGGCTTTAAAAAGATCGGGGAAAAAGTAGTACAGCACCAGGAACGTAAATACGGCATTACCAAATTTGGCTTCGAACGTTTTATTCGCGGTCCGCTTGATTTACTGTCTGTCATTTTTATCGCAAAATTCAGCAAACGCCCAATGCACTTTTTCGGCTTACTCGGCTCGCTGGTATTTTTGGTTGGCTTTGTGGCCGCAGCCTGGGTAGGTGTAAGCAAATTGCTGGCACTCGCCCACCATATTGCTGCCCCCAAAGTAACAGAAAGTCCCTACTTTTACTTGTCGCTTACGGCCATGATCATTGGATCCCAGCTTTTCCTGGCTGGCTTTATTGGCGAACTTGTCTCCCGGAACTCTTCCGAAAGGAACAAATACCTGATCGATCAGATACTATCGGAAGAAGCCAAGTAAAATACTGACACTGATACAAGGAGAACGATCTTTCCGGATAATCGGGGAAGGTCGTTTTTCTTTTGAGTATCTTTTTCCATTGAAAAAAATATACGGCTGTGCCTGTGTCTAAATTCGAATAAAAAAGATATATTTCCTCCCAATCAGAAATTACTTACAGAAAACAGTCAAATGAAAAGAGCAGACTTACTACTGGCGCTTATTTTACTTCTTTTTGCCTGTAAAAATGACCAGGCAATTGACAGCGCTTTTTCAAAATATAACCACCGTGAGGGAATTGTTTCCATTACTGTTCCCGGCTTCCTGATCCGGACTTTTACCGACAAAAAGTCTCTTGGCCCCGAAGAGCGCGAATTACTGCAACAAGTTGAGAAGGTCAAAATAATTTCGGTTGAAGACCATGCCGCTTACCGAAATATCAATTTCTATGATGAATTCAGAAGTTTAATTGAAAAAGAAAATTACACCGAACTATTGTCGGCCAAATCATACGGTGATGATGTGAAAATACTGGCCAAGGTTAACCGGAAGAAGCAGGTAAAAGACCTGTTGATTATTGCCAATGGGAATGACAACGCGATGATTTACGTGAAAGGTGATTTTACCCTGGACAAGCTGGCTGAACTGGCGAACAAAACAAATAACAAACAGGCCGGGGCATTCCGCGACTTACTTAATTTTCAATAACCGCCAACAGTATTTCAATGCAGAACACTCATCCGGGGTAACTCTACAAAAAATAATGCACCTGCAACCGAAAGGTCATTTTTGTTGTTAATGGTTACTGTTTACGTTGCATTTCGGGCAACTATTAATTTATCAGCAAACTTTTAAAAATTGACATTAAACCAATATCTATCAACTGGAATTAAAAGATAAGTTTGCACAAAATGTCAGCCTTGATCAAAAAGCAATTAAATAATTTCCCGTTCACCCCGTCAAAATCACCCGTTTTTTATGGATGGATTGTTTTGATTGTTGGCACCATTGGTGTGATGATGAGCGCCCCGGGACAAACAACGGGAATGTCAACGTTCACCGATCACCTGATCCGGGTTTTCGGAATTAGCCGGAACCAGCTAAGTACCACTTACCTGATTGGTACCGTTACCAGTTCGTTTCTCCTGACCCTTGCCGGAAAATTATATGACAAAATCGGGGCAAGATGGATGGGGATTTTAACAACCGTTACCCTTGGGCTGGTACTTACGTTTCTTAGTCAGGCCGACCGGATTGCTTTTTTTCTGGGAAAATTTTTAAACCTTCAGCAAGCGCAGTTTTATGTCAGCGCCGCAGTCCTGTCCGTTGGCTTTTTCCTCCTTCGCTTATCCGGACAAGGTGCACTAACGATGCTATCGCGAAATATGATCATGAAATGGTTTATCGCCAGACGTGGTTTGGCCGGTGGTATCAGCAGTGTCTTTGTTTCGCTTGGTTTTTCTGTAGCTCCGCTTGCTTTTGACCATTTGATTGAGAGCTATTCCTGGCGCGGGGCATGGATCATCATCGGGTTGGTTGCAGGGTTTGGCTTCACGCTGATCGTTTTCCTGTTTTACCGTGACAACCCCGAAGACTGTAATCTGCTCCCGGATGGCAAACCATTGCAACAAGAACCATCTGCAAAAATCAAAGTAAAGGCACAAAAGCAATACCGGTTGAAAGAAGCCCGCAAAACCTATTCATTCTGGGTATTTACCATCTCGCTGTCTGTTCATGCCATGGTAATGACCGGCTTTATATTTAATGTCGTCTCAATTTTTGACCAGGTTGGAATGGATAAAAGCTCGGCCTTATACATTTTTATCCCAGCCTCGTTCATTGCGGTTATTGCCACACTCATTGGCGGTTACCTCAGCGACTTCATAAAACTGAAAAGGCTGCTGGTCCTTTTGGTTGTCGGGCAAGCAATCTCAGCATTAAGCCTGTCATTTTTGAGTAATCCCGTTTTCTATTACCTGATCATTATTGGAAATGGTGTTTCAAGCGGAATGTATGCGGTGCTGATCAGTGTTGCATGGCCTCGCTTCTTTGGACGCGAGCACCTGGGAGAAATCAGTGGTTTGTCTTTATCGTCGATTGTATTTTTCAGCGCGATGGGGCCGCTCTTGTTTAGTTTCTCACTATCGCAGTTTGGGACCTACTCGATGGCAGCATGGCTTTGCTTTGCAATTTGCCTGGTTTGCCTGTTTGCTGCCCTAAAAGCAGACAACCCTCAGGAAAAACAAGAGGTTCAGTAATAGCTGTTTAGATTATTATTTTCACTGCCGGATTATGAGCAAACGGCCGAATCAAACAGGCAAGCGAACTGTTGATCAAAAATATGCGGCTTTTTTTCTCATCCTTTCCGGAATCCCTTTTATCTCAAACGAAGCTTTGATGAGTTTTACAATCTGATCAGAAGTAAAGCGTGACACATCAATCACCAGGTCGAAGTTTTCCTCAACGCCCTTCCTTTTAACAAATTGACGTCTAAATATGTCACGTTCTTTTTCAGTTTCCTGAATAAATTTTAATGCCTCTGCCCTGGATATATTTTTTGAAGTAGATATGGAGTCGACCCGCCATTCAAGTGGCGCTGTAAACCGCAAATGCAACGCGTTTTCAATATCACTTGCAATGATATGCCCTGCCCTGCCCACAATGATACAACAACCATCAATCGCAAAATTCCGGATCACCTCCCGGACAGTTTTCAGGATAACACGATTGCTTTTATAGTACTTGTCGGTAAAAGCAGCCAATATTTCATCGAAGGTAAAATGTTCGTTTGAAATAAATAACCGGGATACTTTCTCGGGGGCTACTTTCAGTTCATTTGCGCTTTCACTCAGCACCTCTTTACTGATCACCTGCCACTGTTTGCAAAAGCCACCTTGGTTAAGTTCTTCAGCCAACTTCCTGCTGAGTTTAAGGCCTCCACAGCCGACTTCCCTGGATATTGTAATTACCGGGCCGGCTACCTTGGTTCCGGGAACCTGTTTCTTTCCAAGTTCTCCAAACCGTTTGTTCATGTAGTTTAGTAAAGTGTTTTCCATGATGCAGGATTTTGGGTTTCATTCTATTCTAATTTACGAGCAGACAAAAATTCAGTTATATGTTAGTAAGTAGCCAATTTAAAGCCCTTTTTTTCGTAATTTATCTTTTACTGCTGGATAATATCATATATTTCATACCTGATTAATTTATATCTTTCCTGACCGTTTATTAATCCGAAATATAAAACCTATGTTTTCAAAAGAAATTTATTCCGAAAGAAGGAGGAAATTAAAGGAAAAACTTCGCAGTGGGATTGTCCTGATTTTGGGAAATGTCGATTCTCCCATGAATTACACCGACAATACTTATCACTTCCGACAAGACAGCTCATTTCTATATTTCTTTGGGCTCGATTTTCAACGGCTAGCTGGTGTAATTGATGTTGACAACGGACAAGAAACCATATACGGAGATGATGTTGACATCGAGGATATTATCTGGATGGGTCCCCAGGTTAGTTTACGCGAGAAAGCTTCCACTGTCGGAATCAGCGACACCGCCCCATATAAAAAACTTTTTGATACAGTCAACCTGGCTATAAAACAAGGAAGAAAAGTTCATTTTCTCCCACCCTACCGTGCCGAGAACAAATTGCTGCTGCAAGAAATGCTGGGCATTAATGCTTCAAAACTCAGCGAATATTCATCACTTGAGTTGGTAAAAGCGGTCATTGCATTAAGATCGGTAAAAGAAGCCGTTGAAATTGAGGAAATCAAAAAAGCCTGTGCTACCGGTTATCAAATGCATGTTGCAGCGATGAAAATGGCCATGCCGGGCACCTGGGAACAAACCATTGCCGGCACAATTGAAGGCATTGCCTTGGCAAACGGAAGCGCTGCCTCGTTCCCGATCATCCTTTCACAAAACGGGGAAACCCTTCACAACCACAATCATTCGTACTTTTTGGAAGAAGGAAGGTTGCTATTGGTTGATGCCGGGGCCGAAACAACTTTGCACTATGCATCCGACTTCACACGGACGATCCCGGTGGGCGGAAAATTCAGCCAGCAACAGAAAGAAATCTACGAGATTGTGCTGGCAGCCAACAACAAGGCAAAGGAACTGACCAAACCTGGCGTTACTTATTTGTCGGTACATTTACAAGCCGCTGAGGTTATTGCCTCTGGCCTAAAACAACTTGGCCTGATGAAAGGCGATGTGGCTGCTGCTGTTAAAAACGGTGCCCATGCCCTGTTTATGCCACACGGATTGGGACACATGATGGGGCTTGATGTACATGACATGGAAGATCTTGGTCAGATTTACGTTGGCTATGACGATGAGACCCGCCCTGTTGATCAGTTTGGAACAGCTTATCTTCGTCTGGGAAAAAGGTTGCAACCGGGTTATGTCATCACCAATGAGCCAGGCATTTATTTCATCCCGGCGCTGATTGAAAAATGGAAACAGGAAAAAATAAATGTCGACTTCATCAACTTCGACAAGCTGGAGAGTTATGTTGGTTTCGGCGGCATCAGGCTTGAAGACGATATCCTGGTCACTGAAACAGGAAGTGAAATACTTGGAGAACGAGTACCGATCACTCCTGAAGAGGTTGAAAAGATTGTAAAAGGATAAGCAAAATATACCAGGAAGGCTGCCCAATAAGCAGCCTTCTCTTTTAAGGTCAAGTACCTGTTTGTTATTTTCTTATCTGTTCTTTCAAAAAGTTAGCAGGAAACAGATATTCAGCAACTATTTCGTTGCACTTAATATGTGGTGGTAAAAATAATCCAGTTCTGTTACCACTTCTTCCACAAACTTCCGGTAAGCACCTAACTCATCGTGGCCGGCCAATTTATGCGGATCAGGAAAACCGAGGTGCAATTTCTTTTTATATTTCAATGCCAGTTTTTCAAACTCCTCTTTTGTCCCTTCACAAAGTGTAATGACATAATCGAACTCAATTTCCCGAAAATCTGAAATAATGCCATGACCTGTTGGTTCAAGTTTGTACCCATATGCAGCCATCGCTTCAACAGCCAATGGATTTAGCTCAGATAAAGGGCCTGTTTCTGCTGAAAATAGTTCCAGACCATCATCAAAAGACCTCAGGATTGTTTTTGCAATCATGCTCCTGCAAGTTCCTCCGCCTGAACAGACAAATAATATCTTCATGATTTCACCAGCTAAACATTCAGCTGTAAAGTACTGAATAATTACATCTTATAAAACAACTGTTCTTTGTTTTTTATTGAATGGCCCCTTGCCTCCCCCCGGCTCACAGCTTAAAACGGCCTTTCTTTCGCTTTTTGCGATGGCCGCAAAATCAAGCGCAATGATTGATCGAAAGTAAAATACTTCCACAGCCAATTGATAAAGATCAGCAACCTGTTTTTTACGCCAACAATCGACATCAGGTGAACAAACATCCAGGTAACCCAAGCCGATGCCCCGCTAAAACGAATAAAAGGAAGGTCGACAACTGCCCGGTTACGTCCCACCGTTGCCATCGATCCTTTGTCTTTGTACTCAAATTTTTCCATCTCCTTGTTTTCGGTCAAACGTACCAGGTTCCGGCACAGCGATGCAGCCTGCTGAAGGGCAACCTGCGCTACCTGCGGATGTCCGTGGGGGTATTTTTCTGTCGCCATCAGTGAAATATCGCCAATGGCAAACACATTGTCACACCCATCAACCTGACTGTATCGATTGACAACCAAGCGATTACCACGGGCAATTGCCTTTCCATCAATCCCCTCCGGCATTTGCCCTTTTACCCCGGCCGCCCAAATCAGCGTTTCGGTTTGAAGTTTCTTGCCATTCTCCAACTCAATCATTTTCCCGTCATAACCAGTCACCCGATGTTCAAGCAATACACTCACCCCCATTTTTTCAAGGTAGGCTTTCGACTTTTCAGCCGACTCGTTGCTCATTCCGTGCAACAAATGCGGATTTGCCTCAACCAAGGTAATTTGCATCATATCAAAGTCAAGGTCAGGGTAATCTTTGGGCAGTACAAAACGTTTCATTTCGGCCAGCGCCCCACAAACTTCAACACCGGTAGGGCCACCGCCAACAACCACAACATTCAGCAATCGTTTCAACTCATCTTCGTCCCGGATTGTGACTGCCTTTTCAAAATTCAGCAAAATTGTATTTCTCAGGTACACTGCCTCCGACACGGACTTCATCGGAATGCTGTGCTTCTCAAAATTTGTCATTCCAAAGAAATTAGTTGTTGCACCGGTGGCAATTACCAGGTAATCGTACCACACATGCCCCATGGGTGTTTCAATCTGCTTCTTCTCCGGGCTTATTTTCGTGACATGCGTAACACGGATGTAAACATTCTTCTCCTTTTGAAAGACCTTCCGTAACGGGAAAGAGATGGCACTCGGTTCAAGCCCGGAAGTGGCCACCTGATAGAAAAGTGGTTGAAACTGGTGATAATTGTTCCGATCGATCAGAACCAACTGAAAACCTTTGTTTTTTAACCTGCGGGCCAGGCGTAAACCGGCAAATCCGGCCCCAACAATTACGACCCGCTTTTGTCCTGTCTCAGGAATATTTATTGGCATACTCTTTTTCTTTTCAAAAACAATCCTGAATTTTCAATGTTGAAAAACATGTGTTAAAAGAATATAAAGGTTTTAGGAGGAATTTGACAAACTCATTATAAACAGGTTACCCTATTTCTTCAAAAAAATTTGGATATTTGACAAAGTAGATCCATTTTCTCATCATTAATTTTTTATTTTGGAAGCCCAACAAACCAAAAATCACCCTTAAACAAAAGGAAACGATGGTCGAAAGTCCCAAAATCAATTCAGAATCAGAAATCCCCAAATACAAACAAGTAGAGGATTTGATTCTAGCCGATATCGAATCCGGTATCTTCAAGCAGGGACAACGGATCCCGTCAATAAACGAAACCAGCGAGGAACTGCTCCTCTCAAGAGATACAGTTGAAAAAGCCTATGTGCACCTCCGCAAAAAAGGCATTCTTTCGTCAGTACGTGGCAAAGGTTACTATGTGAATAAGATCAATGTCGGGAAGAGACTAAAGATCAGCCTCATTTTCAACAAGCTCAGCAATTACAAACGTAGCCTGTACAGTTCATTTGTTCAAACACTTGGTACTAAAGCCAGTGTTGATGTTTTTATTTACAATTACGACATAGCTGAGTTTGAAGCAATAATCGACAACAACCTGCTCCATTACGACTATTTTGTCATTTTACCGCATTTCAGGAACGAAAATGCCGACATTGGCCGTGTTATCAGAAAAATACCGGCGGAGAAAGTTCTAATTATCGACAGGTACCTGGACGAGCTAAAAGATTACCCGGTAGTTTTCCAGGAATACGACAAAGACATCCGCGAGGCGCTTACCCAGGCAATTGACCTGCTCAACAAATACAAACGGCTAAACCTGGTTTTTCCGCAAAAAGAATATTACTCTCCCTACATCCGCAAGGGTTTTATCATCTTTTGCCAGATCAACAACTTTAAGTACCGCATCATTGATCAACTGGACGAAAATAATATTTGTCCGGAAGAAGCCTATATTATCATCTCCGACAACGACCTGTACACATTGATCCACACGGTAAAAAAACAAAATTGGGTGCCGGGTAAAGATATTGGCATCCTGTCATACAATGAAAACCCGGTAAAAGAACTGCTTTGCGACGGCATCTCGACCATTTCAACTGATCATGATGAAATTGGAAAGAAAGCGGCAGAAATGATCCTTCACAAAGATTTTAAGCATATCAAAAGCCCGTTTGAGTTTGTTCGACGCAACTCACTTTGATTCAGACATAGATCATCTTCCTGGTCATGCCTCCGTCAACCACAAAATTCTGTGCCGTTATAAAATCATTTTCAGGGCGAAGTAAGAACAACACCATATTGGCAATATCTTCGGGTTTACCGACCCGGCCGGCCGGATGTTGCAGGTGATCTTCATCTGAAAGATATGCCTGGTGAGCTTTCGATCTCTTTTTACAAGCCGAAACATCAATCCATCCCGGGCTGATTGCATTGACCCGGACATCGGGAGCCAGGCTCATTGCCAGGGCATGTGTTAACGACAATAAACCACCTTTTGATGCGGAATAAGCTTCGGTATCCGGTTCTGACTGCAACGCCCGCGTTGAACAAATATTGATGACAGACCCTTTGCTTTTTCGTAATTCCTGTTCGGCATATTTGGTGCATAAAAACGGCCCGGTCAGGTTAACCCCCAGTACCCGGTTCCATTCATCAACAGTGAGCTCACCAATGGTTTTATCAACCTGGACCATGGCATTGTTTATCAATCCGGCGATTCCGCCAAACTCTTCAACAGCATATTCCATGGCAGTTTTCACCTGGAATTCGTCGGCAACATCAGTCTCGACTACCCTCAAATCAGAAGTAGCAAATTCAACCTTCAATTCATGAATAGCTTCATCATCAATTTCCAACACGGTAACGCAATAATTATTGGCCAGCAATTCGCGGGTTATTATTTTCCCAATTCCCTGGCTACCTCCGGTAACTACGATATTCCTTTTCATTTATTAACCGTAAATCGATAGGTACCCGAACCAACTTTCAGCACCACGTAACCCTCTTCCGTACCGGTTACCTCAATATCGCGTTGCGAAGAAATGCTCTTTCCACTTTCCCTCACCTTTGAAACACTGGAGGCAGGCACATAAATGGTTGCCGTTGTATTCACAGGAATCTCAACAGTCATAGTCAGCTTATCTGCATCTTTCTCCCAGGATGACTTAACCTTTCCGTAATAAGTGTCCTGCTCAGCTTTTGCACTTGTTAGTTTGGTGCCGATGTATGGCTTAATCCGAATGGCCTTATAACCTGGATTTTCAACTTCTGTATCAATACCCGCAACAACCCGGTACATCCAATCACCAATTGCCCCGTAAGCATAATGGTTGAATGAATTCATTCCGGGGTTCTGAAAACTGCCATCCGGTTTAATGCCGTCCCAGCGTTCCCAAATTGTGGTGGCTCCCATGGTTACCGGGTACAACCACGAAGGATAGGATTTTTGCAACAGTAAATCGTAAGCTACATCAACATACCCAAACCGCGACAAAACATGGCACAAATATGGTGTTCCCAGAAAGCCGGTAGTCAGGTGATTATCATACGAACGTATATTCGCAACCAAACGTTCTACAGCCTGTTTCCGTAAGTCCTCAGGCAGCATATCGAAGTTGAGTGCCAGCACATATGCTGTCTGCGTGCCCGAAATCAATCTGCCGACAGGAGTCACATATTCATGAAGGAAGGCAGCTTTTATATCTTGTAACAGAGCCGTGTAAGTTACCACATCGCTGTCCCTTTCTATTATCTGGGCTGCATTAATCAGTAGTTGGGTTGAATAGGCATAAAAACACTGGGCAATCAGGTTCTTATCTGTTACAGCCGAGCGCCCGTCATTGTCATCATCCGGATGATAAAACAGCCAGTCGCCAAAAGAAAACTTTGGTCGCCACAAATTATTCCGGCTAACACCTTTAATGTATTCAACCCACTTTCTCATACTTTCGTACTGGTTCTCAAGGATTGTTTTATCGCCATAGGCCAGGTACATAGCCCAGGGAATGACGGTTACCGCATCTCCCCATCCGGGGCTGCAAGCACCATTATTCATGATATCAGGCACCACAAAAGGCACGCTCCCATCGCTATGCTGATCGGCCGCCACATCTTTCAGCCACTTCGAAAAAAAGCTGTGCACCCTGAAATTGAAGCTTGCCGTACGGGCAAAAGCCTGTGCGTCGCCCGTCCATCCCAAACGTTCATCACGCTGCGGGCAATCCGTCGGGACATCCAGAAAGTTTCCTCGTTGTCCCCATTGAATATTGTGTTGCAACTTGTTCACCAGGTCGTCTGAGCAAGTGAATGTTCCGGTAAGTACCATATCGGAATACAAAGCCGTAGCCGTAAAATTTTCAGCCTTAAGCTCCCCCGGATAACCTTCGACCTTTATGTAGCGGAAACCTTGCCAGGTGAAATGAGGCTCAAAATTTTCAATACTGTCCCCTCTGAGAATGTATGTATTTTTCTGTTTGGCAGCACGCAGGTTTTCAGTATAAAAGTTGCCTGCCTTATCCAATACCTCTGAATGATAAATGGTAATTTGGTCACCTGCTTTCCCCGAAGCTCTTACCTGCACCCAGCCAACCAGGTTCTGACCAAAATCAATAACCTTTTCACCTTTGGGAGTGGTAAATATCCGCACCGGTTTAAAAACTTCATGCTTCTTTATCAACTCATTCTCCGAAGTAACCAGGTTAATAACGGGATAATCCTTCAGTCGGATTTCACGCCACTCGGTATCATTATAGCCGGGCATGTCCCAGCCGGTTTTTTCAAGCCGTGCATCGTAAGTTTCGCCATTGTAAACCTCGGAATACTGAATTGCCCCTGTTGATGAACGCCAGGAGCCATCGGACACAATCGTCTCAACCGACCCGTCGGTATAAATAATTTGCATTTGAAACAGCAAAGCCAACTCTTTGCCATAAATATCAGTTTTACCCTCGTATCCAAGATTTCCGCGGTACCAACCATTTCCAAGAGTAACACCGATGGCATTCCTTCCACTTTGTACCAAATTGGTCACATCGTAGGTTTGGTACTGCAACCGCTTATTGTAAGAGGTCCAGCCGGGAGTTAGACAGGCTTCACCAACCTTTTCCCCATTGATCCTGGCTTCGTACATCCCCCGGGAGGTGATGCAGGCAACAGCCAGCTTTACGTTCTTCTCGGTCACAAATTCTTTCCTGAAAATTGGCGACGGCCTGGATTCATCTTCCCGGAAACCTGCCTGTATCCATTTGGCTTTCCAGTTTTCAGGCCCCATAATTCCCATCACCCAGGAGGCCGGCTCACTCCATTTCGACACTTTATCGTTATCATCCCAGGCACGCACATGCCAATAATATTTGTGACCTGGTTGTAAGGTATTCCCGGTAAACTGGACATAAACAGATTGATCAGAGGGAATTTTGCCCGTATGAAAGATCAGGTTTGTTCCTCGAAGCAGTGAATTTAAATCTTCGCTTACCTGAATTTCAAAAGCAGACTGGGTCACATTTCGTTTTGAAGATTGAAGTTGCCAGCTTAACCTCGGGTACATTTCGCTAATCCCGACCGGGTTAACCTTATTCTCAACAAAAACACCGGTAACCTGAACCTGAGCAAAATTGACGTTTAAGAAGAACTGAAAAGCAATAAAAAGAAGCAACAACTTTTTCATAGTGGTTTTAGTTAGGTTTCCCTTGTCCCCAAAAAAATTTAGTTAGGTTTTCTAAGCAACCAAAAATACAAAAGAAAAGGGGGTTTTTCTAAAAAGTTACTACGTTCTATCCTGTTTTATAAAACACCTGAAAAATTTGAACCTTTATAAAACAAACGGCCTGAAATTCAATTTTCAGGCCGTATATCTGAGTTTTTACTCTGCAATCCAGGGAACCTGCCTGGAGTGATAATAATTAATATTTTCCCAGTCGAAGCGTTTACCGTGCTGCGCCAATCGAAGTTTGTATTCATCCCAGCGACGAACCTTAGCAGGCGACCAGCCAATCTCGGCGTATCCCGGCAGACGCGGGAACACCATATATTCCATATCGGAACGGTTGGTGATTGTTTCGGTCCAAAGGGGGGCTTCAACACCCAGGATATTCTCTTTTGTGATCCCTTCTTCCAGACCGGCCGGATCCCAGCTATAACCGGTTTCCACTTCAACATAACCAGCCCAATGCAACCCAAGTGGGCTAAGCGAATCGTACTGCATATCGAGGTATGCCTTTTTAGCAGGCGACATAATAAGTTTCACGTTCTGAGCAACAGCATTCGCTGCATTCTCGGCACTCGACCAATATTGGGCTACCGACCAGCGATCCAGTTTCGAGAGGGTAATTTCGTCCCAGCCAATCATGATTTTATCGTGTGCATAAACAATATCCTGTACCCGCTCAATAAAAGGAATGTAGTCTTCCTTTTTGGTCACATGCGATTCATCTCCCCCGATATGGATGTAAGGCCCCGGGGTCAGTTGGGCAAGTTCCCGAACCACATCATTAATAAATTTGTAAGTGACTTCTTTATCGGTGCATAAGGTACTGAAGCCGACCTCGATCCCGGTATATAAATCGCGGGCTTTCCCGTCGCAATTCAGCTCAGCGTACGATGCCAATGCGGCATTGGTGTGTCCCGGCATATCAATTTCAGGAATAATGGTGATAAAGCGATCCTGGGCATATCCTACAATGTCGGCATATTCTTCCTGGGTATAAAAGCCACCTTCTCCCCCGCCAACTTCAGTGCTGCCACCAATCGTCGTCAGATTTGGCCACGATTTGATCTCGATACGCCAGCCCTGATCATCGGCCAAATGCAGGTGCAGTATATTCATTTTGTAATCTGCCAACTGGTCAATCAGGTGTTTTACATCGTCGACACTAAAAAAATGACGGGCCACATCAAGCATCATTCCCCGGTAGGAATATTCCGGATAATCACGGATTACACCACCGGCAATAATCCAGGGCCCTTCCTGAACTGAAGATGCCTCAATCTTGGCAGGTAATAATTGCCGAATAGTTTGTATCCCCATAAAAAGTCCTTGTGGTGAATTTGCGGTCAAAGTCAGCAGTTTGGATGTGATCGTGATTTGGTAACCTTCCTCCCCAAGTTCCTTGTCTTCGGCCAATGTGAGATAAATGCCTTTTGAAGGAGCCTCAGTAACGGAGCTCACTTTTAAGTCCAATCCGGTAGCCGGGTTTAGTTTATCTGCCAGATAGTTACCAACCACAAAGGCTGGATTCGAACCATTGGGCACATAAATTACGGTTTTTGCAGTCAGTTCAAACGAAGAACCATCGGCAGTAACCGAAACGGGTTGTGGGATAATTGCCACCTGGGTCAGATCGGTAGGCTCAGAGTTGGCACAGGACATAAATCCAAATGCGAAAAGTGCGAATAGCAGGAAGTTGTAATCCGTAAGCTTTCTCTTCATGATCTTAATCGATTAAAAATTGAGACCCAAGTTATGAAATTAACCGTATTTTTCCGATGAGCTTAACAACATCACTGCCTGATTTTACAATGTGTTTACCTCATTTTGCCAGTTAACACACAATTGTAGAAATTTTCAAAACCGTCCATTTTATTGATGAGAAAAATCCCTGAAGCAACTATTATTTGTTCCGATAATACCGGGCCACATCTACCTCCGAATGCAAGTAATTGCTTTTCCCCGTCAAATAATTAGCAAACTGACTGGCAAAATAAGGCCCCAGCATACATCCTTTCGAGCCCAGTCCATTGAAAATCCCAATTGCCGGATGGTAGGGATGCAGGCCAACAACAGGCCTCCGGTCGTGCGTAGTTGGCCGGATGCCCGCTTTATGCCCTTCAACCGAAAACGTGTCGGTAAAAACCTGCCCCAATTTAGCCATGAGCTCTGCTTTCCCTTCCGTGGTCGGCTCTTCATTCAGGTTATCCCAATCATAAGTAGCTCCTACCCGAAAGGTTTGATTGCCAACCGGCATCAAAAAGAAAGCTTTATTCAAAACATTATCAGACTGATAATTATCTATTCTCAGCTCCAGGACTTCACCTTTGGTGTGTTTGAGTTTCAAACCCGTAAAATTGGGATTTTGTGAAACCCGATGCCCTTCACAAAAAATAATCTTCCGGGCTTCCACTTCCCCATACTGAACGGCATCTTCGGATATATTGAGTTTTTCGAAATCGAATAATTCCCCGATCAATAATTGATTCTTTTGCAGATAGCTCCTAAAAACATTCAACAAACAAGGCAAATCAACCCGACCGCCCTTTTCAACCCAACCGCAACCATGCGGAAGGTTCAAAAATGGTTGTTGTGAATAATCCGGCTCAGAAGACAAATAGGTTTCCAGTTGGTTTTCAACTGCCTTTTTCTTCCAGAATGTACCTTCGCCTTCCCCAAATACCTTTCTTATTTTCATGGGGTAAAAAACTTTCTGTCCCAGAAGTTCCTCCAGTTCGGCATAAGTTTCTTCCAGCTTTGGGAACAAATCATCAACCAGCCAGCTTTTTGTAAGCCGGCGAAAAACAACCGGATTAACTAAGCCGGCCGCTATTTCTGAAGATTTTTGAAAGGATGCCGAATCAATAAAAATAACCCGTTGCCCGGCTTTCATCAATTCGAAGCCCAGCAATGTCCCGGCAAGTCCCTGCCCAATTATCAAGTAGTCTGTTTTCATACCCAAAGTGACAGAAAACAGGGATTTTTGTTCACAGGAGAAACAAGAATTGAGCTGCAAGCCCATAAGGAAACAAAGCTGCTTTTGTAAGCAGAAAATTTAAAATGACAATTCGGTATAAACGGGCAAATGATCCGAAGGATAACGCTGGTCTTTTGAGTCGGAAAGGACAGCATAGGTTTTCACGGTTACTTTCCGGTTCACAAAAATGTAATCAATACGTTCGTCGAGCGGGCTGTTAAGAT
>JBNKTK010000050.1:0-24809 GCA_050298035.1 Mangrovibacterium sp.
GCGATACGGGATTTTTGGGGTCTTAAATTCAATGTCAATTTTGAAAACATTCTTATAGTACCAGTTCAGCGCGTTTATGTGATATTCGCCCTGGCTGTGCACAATCATCTGTTTCAGCTCTTTTGAGTACTCAACAATGTAAGTTGGGTCTTCGTCGTGCAGTTTTTGGAATGCTTCGCCTATTTTTTCATCGTCAGCTTCGTTGACGGCCTTTACGGCGATGCTATGGCGTGATGTTGGGAATTCGATCTGTTTAAACTTGTACCCGGCCTCTTTTTCGCTTAAGGTGTGGTTGACTTTTGTTTCACGCAGTTTTACAGTGGCGCCGATATCGCCGGCAATCATCTCAGGTACCTTTGTGCGGTTTTTTCCGGCAGCCACAAATATTTGCGAAATGCGTTCCTTGTTGCCCGATTTTGAGTTGGTCAGGTCTTGTC
Organism: Mangrovibacterium sp.; assembly: GCA_050298035.1. Classification (GTDB taxonomy): domain Bacteria; phylum Bacteroidota; class Bacteroidia; order Bacteroidales; family Prolixibacteraceae; genus Gaoshiqia. The sequence continues at coordinate 438 of JBNKTK010000050.1, forward strand.
CTTCTTTCACGGTCCCGCTCATTACCTTGAAATAGGTGATCTCGCCCACGTGTTGTTCGATTGATGTTTTGAATACAAACAACGAAGTGGGGGCGGCAGGATCTACTTTTACCTGTTTACCGTTTAGTTCCGGTACTTCCACTGCTTCGGCCGGGGAAGGGGTGATGTTGGTAATAAACTCAAGCAAGCGGCCAACGCCAATGTTGTGTTTGGAGCAGGTGCAGAAAACCGGGAAAAGGGTTCGGGCAATCATCCCCAGTTTGATTCCCTGGCGCATTTCATCTTCGGTAAGTGAACCTTTCTCAAAATACAGTTCCATCAGGGCCTCGTCGTTCTCAGCGGCCATTTCAACCAATTCGTTGTGGAGCTCATCGGCACGGTCTTTTTCGTCAGCGGGAATTTCCAGCACTTCGGGTTTCCCACCTTCAGCAGGATATTTGTAAAGCTTCATTTTCAATACATCGATAATTGAGTTGAAGCCGGGGCCTGCATTAACAGGGTATTGCACCGGGGTAACTTTGTTCCCGTACAGATTTTTTGCCTGTTCGAGTGTTTGTTCGTAGTTGGTATTTTCGTGGTCAAGCTGGTTGAATACAAAGATCAATGGTTTTTTTGCATTGGCTGCATACAGTGCGGCAGATTCGGTTCCGGCCTCAATGCCATGCGATGTATTGATGGTGAGTAATGCGCTTCCGACCACGTGTAACGATGAAATAACAGCTCCGCGGAAATCATCCATCCCGGGGGTATCGAGGATATTTACTTTTTTGTTGTTGTATTCGGTGTGTAGCACGGAAGAGAATACGGAGTTGCCATAGTCGTGCTCAATTGGTTGGTGGTCGGAGACCGTGTTTTTTGAATTTACTTCACCTCTTCTGTTGATTACTCCACCCTCGAACAGCATGGCTTCCGCGAGGGTGGTTTTCCCACTGCCGGCATTACCAATCAAAGCAATGTTCCGGATTTCATTGGTCTTATATACATTCATGGTGTTAGTTATTATTGGTTAAAAAAATCTGTAATTAGGTTGATTTTCCTATGGAATCCATCAAAATTAGTAATAATTTATTAACAAACAACCGGCCTGTATTTGGTGAAATATGTTATTAAAATGTTTTTGAAATCAGGTGTTCTTGTTGGATTAAATAATTTGTTTATGTAATGGGAAATGGCCAGGAAATCTTCATTGTTTTTGGTGTATCCTGCAATTGTGAAAGTGATAATTCGGTGCGAAAACAGGATACCTGTATGAAAGAGTGGTTACTCTCGTTCGTGGCGGGCGTTATTGGCCGGGTGACTTCAAGTCACCCGGCCAATTGTTAAGCCTGCTATTAACGGGTAATTGTGAATAACTAATCGGTACTTGCCGTGTTTTGGTGCCCAAATCGCCTTATTTTTAGTCCATAAATTCGCGCTATGTCCCGTTTCCCTCATTTTAAACAACCTGATGCAATGGACTGTGGGCCTACCTGCCTGCGGATGATTGCCAAGTTTTACGGGAAAAGTATCAACCTCGATTTTCTGCGGGAGCAATCCCATATTTCGCGTGAGGGCGTTTCGCTTTTGGGTATTAGTGATGCGGCCGAGGCTATAGGCATGCGTAGCCTGGGCACAAAAGTTACCTTCGACCAGTTGGTGAAAGATGTGCCAAAACCCTGCATTGTTCACTGGGACCAGAACCACTTTGTGGTGCTTTACGAAACACGTAAAGGAAGCCTGTTTGTTGCCGATCCTGCTTTTGGCCTGGTGAAATACAGCGTTGACGAGTTTAAAAAACATTGGCTGGCTACAGTTACCAATGGAGAGCAAAAGGGGATTTGCCTGATATTGCAGCCAACACCTGCCTTTTACGAGCGCGAAGATGAAAAGACTGATCGTTCGGGTTTTTCCTTCTTGTGGCGGTATGTCCGTCCGCACCGAAGGCTGGTGACACAGCTTATGCTCGGGTTTCTGGCGGCCAGCATCATTCAGCTGATTTTTCCGTTCCTTACCCAAAGCCTGGTCGATGTTGGTATCAATAACCAGGATATTGGATTCATCTACCTGGTGTTGATTGCCCAGTTGATGTTGTTCATCGGACAAACATCGATCGACTTTATCCGGTCGTGGATTTTACTGCACATCTCCACGCGCATCAATATTTCCATCATTTCCGACTTCCTGATTAAGTTGATGCGCCTGCCAATTGGCTTTTTCGATACCAAAATGATTGGCGACCTGATGCAGCGGATACAGGATCACCGGCGTATCGAGCGTTTCATGACCACACAAACCCTCAATATTCTTTTTTCGGTTTTTAACCTGCTGGTTTTCGGTATTGTGCTGGCAATCTACAACTGGGTGATTTTGTTTGTCTTTTTGCTGGGCTCGGCTGTCTACATGGGCTGGGTATTCATTTTTATGAAAAAAAGACGGCAGATCGACTATAAACGCTTTGCCCAAATGTCGGATAACCAGAGTATGCTCATCCAGTTGATTACCGGGATGCAGGAAATTAAACTGAATAATTACGAGAAGCAAAAACGGTGGGAGTGGGAGCGTATCCAGGCCCGGTTGTTTCAGGTGAATGTACAGAACCTGACGGTTGACCAGTATCAGCAGGCCGGTTCCGTTTTTATCAACCAAACCAAAAATATTATTATTACTGTGATTGCGGCCATGGCTGTGCTGAGCGGGGATATGACCCTCGGTATGATGCTGGCCGTTGAATACATTATTGGCCAGTTGAACGGGCCGTTGAATGAAATGATCAACTTTATGCACCTGGCGCAGGATGCCAAGATAAGTTTGGAGCGGCTGGGTGAAATCCATAAACAGGAAGACGAGGAAAAGATCGGGAAACCAATGTTAAATACCCTGCCGGCCGATAAATCGTTGCATGTGCAGGATTTGGTTTTTCAGTACGAAGGGCCTCATTCCCCCAAAGTGCTGAACCGGATTAGCCTGTCGATTCCCGAGAAAAAACTAACGGCTATTGTCGGTACAAGTGGCAGTGGGAAAACAACGTTGGTGAAAATGCTGCTGGGTTTTTATCCGCCGGTTAAAGGGAAAGTTCGGGTGGGAGATACCGACCTTCAGAATTTTTCGCAACAATGGTGGCGCACCAAAGTGGGGGCTGTGATGCAGGATGGCTTTATTTTTTCGGATACCATTGCGAACAATATTGCTGTGGGTGATGAGCGATTGGATAAAGAGCGGTTGTTGTTTGCGGTGAGAGCGGCCAATATTTCGGAGTTTGTCGAGGGTTTGCCGCTCGGGTTTAATACTAAAATCGGTCAGGACGGCCACGGGTTGAGCCAGGGGCAAAAACAACGGATATTAATTGCACGGGTGATCTATAAAAATCCGGATTACCTGTTCTTTGACGAGGCCACGAATGCGTTGGATGCCAATAACGAAAAAGTGATCATGGAAAACCTGGATCAGGTTTATGAAGGCAAAACAGTGGTGGTGGTGGCGCACAGGCTGAGTACGGTTAAAAACGCCGACCAGATCGTGGTGCTCGACCGGGGTGAGATTATCGAGTTAGGAACGCATGCTGAACTGACAGCGAAAAAAGGCGCATATTATAACTTGGTGAAAAACCAATTGGAGCTTGGGAATTAAGACGCAGATTAATATGATTTGATATGATTTTCGCAGACAATAAGTATTTATCTGATATAAACGGTCATAAAAAATCGGCGTTTAAAAAGAATAGCAATGGAAGAAAATTATAAGCATACGGATATTACAGGTGAAATAATAAATGCATTTTACCATGTTTATTTTAATAATTATCTTAAAAATCATAATTGATCATATAAATCAGCGTCTGACAGATGCCAAACAAACTTGACAATATTGAAATCAGGAGTGATGAGGTTCAGGAGATCATCGGGAAATCACCGTCGTGGCTGTTACGAAGCGGCTTGACGGTTATTCTGGCTTTTGTCCTGTTTCTGTTGCTGGGTAGCTGGTTGTTCCGTTACCCCGACATTATAAGGGCGCGGGTTGTTGTTTTGTCCGAAAATCCGCCTGCACATATCGTGGCACGCACAACCGGGCGGATTGATCAGCTTTTTGTGCAAGACAACGACCTGGTGGGCAGGGGACAGATTATTTCAATCCTGGAGAATGCGGCAAACCATGAAGATGTGCTCAAGTTGAGGGATGACCTGTCGAAAGCCGACCAGTTCTTCATAACGTTTGATACTATATATTATAAGGTAATAACACCCGGTTACAGCCTGGGTGATATTCAGCCCGACTTCTCATCTTTTCTCCGGTTGTACAATAATTACATCAGCTTCATCAGGCTGAAGTATTATCCGCAGAAAGTTTCCTCGTTGCGGGAACAGGTTCACATGCAGCGCATTTACTATGACCGTTTGTGGAGCCAACGTCAAATTCTGGAAAATGAATATCATATTGCCTTGGAGCAATTTCGGCGCGACTCGGTATTGTACCGGAAAGATGTCCTTTCTCTGGTCGACTATAAAAAATCAGAGTCAACTTTGCTGCAAAAGAAATATGCTTTTAACGGGGCGCGTACCAATCTGGCACAAACTCAAAAAGAAATTATTGAATTGGAGCAAGACGTTATCGGTACCGAAAAGGAGTTTGAAGATCAAAAGCTAAAGTTACAGTCTGAGTTGATTGAGGCCCTGAATGTTTTGAAAAGCCGGCTGGAATACTGGCAAAAAGCTTTTGTATTGGAAACACCAATTGACGGTAAGGTTACATTTACAAATTATTGGAGCAAAAACCAGCAGGTAAAAAGCGGCGATATTGTATTCACGGTTGTTCCGGAAGAAGAAAGTAAGATTATTGGCCGCGTTAGTTTGCCTTTGCGCGGGGCTGGGAAAGTGCAGCCGGGGCAGTCGGTGAATATCCGGTTTGACAATTTTCCCTATATGGAATACGGGATGGTACGTGGCACGGTCAAGTCAATCTCGTTGGTGCCGTCAAACGATAATTATATCGCAGAAATAGAACTTCCGCAGGATTTGAAAACAAATTATAATATCCCTCTTACGTTTAGTCAGGAAATGAAAGGAGATGTTGAGATAGTCACTGAAGATCTTCGGTTGATTCAACGGTTCTTCAACCCGATAAAATCACTTTTCAAAGACAAAGTTTTGAATTAGCCTGATTCCCAATCTTAAATTTCGAAAAAAATCAAAAAAACAGTACGAAAAGCTATTGTTCTTTATTGAAAATTAGTACTTTTGCCAACCGTTTTTGGAGGATTCTGTCGAAAACGGACGCGGAATGCATTGTATTTATTGATTTTTCGATACCTTTGCAGTCCATTTTGCGAAAAAATTTTAATAAATAAAAATAGTTGTATGCCAACGATTCAGCAGTTAGTTAGAAAAGGGAGACAATCAAAAGTTGAGAAGAGCAAGTCTCCTGCTTTAGATTCTTGTCCGCAAAGAAGGGGCGTATGTGTGCGTGTGTACACTACAACTCCTAAAAAACCAAACTCAGCTATGCGTAAAGTAGCTCGTGTACGGTTGACAAACGGAAAAGAAGTGAATGCTTACATTCCGGGAGAAGGTCACAACCTTCAGGAACACTCTATTGTATTGGTACGTGGTGGCAGGGTTAAAGACTTGCCAGGGGTACGTTACCACTTAATTCGCGGTGCTTTGGATACGGCCGGTGTTGCAAATCGCACACAGCGTCGTTCAAAATATGGTGCTAAAAAGCCTAAAGCAGCGAAGTAATAGTTGAGTTTTAGTGGTTTGGTTGAGTAAATGATTCCGGCAGGGTTCGGATGAACTGAAGCTCAATTTTAGTCACAGCCAATTGAAATAACACTAAAAGAAAAATTGCAATGAGAAAAGCAAAACCAAAGAAGAGGATCATCTTACCGGATCCAAAGTTCAATGACGTTCTTGTAACAAGATTTGTAAACGACCTGATGGTCGATGGTAAAAAAACAACCGCATACAGCATTTTCTACGATGCATTGGAATTGGTTGGCAATCGCATGAAAAATGATGAATTGTCCCCGCTGGATGTTTGGAAAAAAGCGCTGGAAAACATTACGCCGGCAGTTGAGGTGAAAAGCCGCCGTGTTGGTGGTGCCACATTCCAGGTTCCAATGGAAATCCGCCCCGAAAGAAAAATCGCAATCTCAATAAAAAACCTGATCTTATTTGCCCGTAAACGTTCAGGCAAATCAATGGCTGATAAGTTGGCTGCTGAAATCCAGGCTGCTTTTAACGAAGAAGGTGGTGCTTACAAGAAGAAAGAAGAGACTCACCGTATGGCAGAAGCAAACCGTGCATTTGCACATTTCAGGTTTTAACCTTTAATAGGTTCATGATAGTTTAATCAGGATTAGAATTAATTGGTAAAATGGCTAGAGATCTAAAATATGTAAGAAATATCGGTATCATGGCTCACATCGATGCCGGTAAAACAACAACAACGGAGCGGGTTCTGTATTACACAGGTCTGACTCACCGTATTGGTGAAGTGCACGATGGTGCTGCCACAATGGACTGGATGGAGCAAGAGCAAGAACGTGGTATTACAATCACTTCTGCTGCAACTACTACCTTCTGGAATCATAACGATGTTCAGCACCAAATTAACATCATTGATACTCCGGGACACGTTGATTTCACTGTTGAAGTAGAACGTTCTTTGCGCGTATTGGATGGTGCCGTAGCGCTTTTCTGTGCCGTTGGTGGTGTTGAAGCACAATCAGAAACAGTATGGCGTCAGGCTGAAAAATATGGTGTTCCCCGTATCGGTTTCGTTAATAAAATGGACCGTTCAGGTGCCGATTTTTATGATGTAGTTTCCCAGGTTCGTGAAAAACTTGGTGCGAACCCTGTTCCAATTCAAATTCCAATTGGTGCTGAAGAACGTTTTGAAGGTGTTGTTGACCTGATCGAAATGAAGGCTATCCGTTGGTATGATGATGCAGCAATGGGTACTACTTACGCTTTGGAAGATATTCCTGCTGACTTGGTTGAGCAGGCAAATGAATACCGTGCGAGCCTGGTTGAAGCTGTTGCCGAATTGGATGACCATTTGTTGGAACGCTTCTTCGAAGATCCGGATTCAATCACTGCAGAAGAGATGCTTGCTGTTATCCGGAAAGCAACGATTAGCGGTACGATTGTTCCGATGATGTGTGGTTCTGCTTTCAAAAATAAAGGTGTTCAACGTTTGTTGGATGCTGTTTGTGAGTTCCTGCCAAGCCCGCTTGATAAAGGTGAAATTGTTGGTCAGGACCCAAGAACAGGTGATGAACTTATTCGTTCAGCTGATCAAGATCAACCATTGACAGCGCTTGCATTTAAAATTGCAACTGACCCGTATGTAGGTCGCTTGTGTTTTATCCGCGTTTATGCCGGAAAACTTGATGCAGGTGCTACTGTATATAACTCACGCACTGGTAAGAAAGAACGTATCTCTCGTCTGTTCCAGATGCACTCTAACAAGCAAAACCCGAAAGACGTAATCGAAGCTGGTGATATTTGTGCCGCTGTTGGTTTCAAAGATATCCGTACCGGTGATACCCTTTCTGACATTGATCATCCGATCGTGCTGGAAAGTATGGACTTCCCGGAACCGGTTATTGGTATTGCAGTAGAGCCTAAAACTCAAAAAGACCTTGACAAACTTGGAATCGGTTTGGCTAAACTGGCCGAAGAAGATCCAACTTTCAAAGTAAATACTGACGAAGAAACTGGTCAAACAGTAATCCGCGGTATGGGTGAGCTTCACCTGGAGATCATTATCGACCGGTTGAAACGTGAATTCAAAGTTGAATGTAACCAGGGGAAACCTCAGGTAGCATACAAAGAAGCCATTAGCCAGGAAGTTGAATTGCGCGAAGTGTATAAAAAACAGTCTGGTGGTCGTGGTAAGTTCGCCGATATCATTGTTAAAGTTGGTCCTGCCGAAGATGGTAAAGAAGGTCTGACATTCGTTAACAGTGTTACTGGTGGACGTATTCCGAGAGAATTCATTCCATCTGTACAAAAAGGTTTCGAATCAGCTATGTTGAACGGTCCTTTGGCCGGTTACGAATTGGACAGCCTGAAAGTAGAACTGTTGGATGGTTCATTCCACGCAGTTGACTCCGATCAGTTGTCTTTCGAGATTTGTGCCCGTCAGGCATTCCGGAGCGCAGCGTCAAAAGCAGCCCCCAAATTGCTTGAGCCAATCATGAAAGCAGAGATCGTTACCCCTGAAGAATACATGGGTGATATTATTGGTGACTTGAACCGTCGTCGTGGTAACGTAGCCGGAATGGAAGAAAAATCAGGAGCTCGCGTAATTAAAGCGACTGTGCCTCTTGCCGAAATCTTTGGTTACGTGACTACCTTGAGAACTTTGTCTTCTGGTCGTGCTACTTCATCTATGGAGTTCTCACACTACGAAGAAGTGCCACGTCTGTTGGCTATCAAAGTCCTTGAAGAACTGAAAGGAAAAGTAGAATTATTATAAAATAATTTATTCATCTCACTATGAGTCAAAAGATCAGAATTAAGCTGAAATCGTATGATCACAACTTGGTAGACAAGTCGGCTGAAAAGATCGTTAAGACTGTAAAAACGACAGGTGCAGTTGTAAGCGGACCTATTCCTCTCCCAACTCACAAACGTGTTTTCACAGTGTTGCGTTCAACTTTCGTGAACAAAAAATCACGTGAGCAATTCCAGTTGTCTTCTTACAAACGTTTGATCGACATTTACAGCTCTACAGCTAAAACAATCGACGCCTTAATGAAGCTTGAATTACCAAGTGGCGTTGAAGTAGAAATTAAAGTTTGATAACCTGTAAAAAGTAAAAAAATGACAGGATTAATCGGTAAAAAAATCGGAATGACTTCCGTATTCAGTGTTGAAGGGAAAAATATTCCATGCACTGTGATTGAAGCCGGTCCTTGTGTGGTTACACAAGTGAAAACGGTTGAAACCGATGGCTATGAAGCTGTTCAGTTAGGGTTTGGTGACAAGAAAGAAAAAAACACCACCAAAGCTGAATTCGGCCATTTCCAAAAAGCTGGATCTGAGCCAAAGCGTCAAGTTGTTGAGTTTCGTGATTTTGACGGCGAGTTAAAGCTCGGCGATACCATTACTGTTGACGTTATCCAGGAAGATGGATGGGTCGATATTACTGGTGTGACAAAAGGTAAAGGTTTCCAGGGTGTAGTTAAACGTCATGGTTTCCGTGGTGTTGGTGATGCAACTCACGGTCAGCATAACCGTTTGAGAGCTCCGGGTTCGCTTGGTGCATCTTCTTACCCTTCACGTGTATTTAAAGGTATGCGTATGGCAGGCCGTACCGGTGGTGCTAACAAAACTATTCAAAACCTGAAAGTTTTGAAAGTAATCCCTGAATCAAACCTTGTGATTGTTAAAGGTTCTGTTCCAGGAGCCAAAGGTTCAACCGTAATTATTTATCAGTAATGGAAGTACAAGTATTAAACAAAGCCGGAAAAGAAACCGGAAGAGCGGTTGTTTTGAACGACCAGATCTTCGGTGTTGAGCCCAACGATCATGCTATTTACCTGGATGTAAAACAGTATTTGGCAAACAAACGTCAAGGGACTCATTCAGCTAAAGAAAGAGGAGAAGTTGCCGGGAGTACCAAGAAAATTAAAAAGCAAAAAGGTACAGGTGGTGCACGTGCTGGTAGCATTAAGTCTCCGGTGTTCCGTGGTGGTGGCCGCGTTTTTGGACCACGTCCGAGAAACTACAGCTTTAAGCTGAACAAAAAAGTGAAAGTTTTAGCTCGCAAATCTGCTTTAACTTACAAAGCTCAGGCAAGCGACATTCTGATCCTTGAAGATTTTACCTTCGAAGTGCCTAAAACAAAAGAATTAGTAGCAATCGGTAATAATCTGAAAATTACTGACAAAAAGTTACTTTTCGTTTTACCGGAAGAAAATAAAAACATATATTTGTCATCCAGAAATTTGGAGGGCGTATCTGTTGTAATAGCTTCTGAATTAAGTACTTACCAAATCATGAACGCTAATAAGATTGTTGTCTTTGAAAGTTCAGTTGGTAAAATCGAGGAACAATTTAAGATTTAAGGGGGAGAAAAAATGGATATTTTAATTAAACCCATAGTAACGGAAAAGATGACGGCGCAGGGAGAAACCCTGAACCGTTATGGCTTTGTCGTTAGAAAAGAAGCGAACAAGCATCAGATCAAAAAAGCAATAGAAGGTTTGTATAATGTCAATGTAGCTTCAGTTAATACAATGATCTACGGTGGTAAAAACAAAAGTCGTTATACCAAAAGCGGGATCATTAGCGGAAGGTCAAATGCTTATAAAAAGGCAGTTGTTACATTGGTAGAAGGAGATACAATCGATTTTTACAGTAATATATAATAAATAGAAATGGCAGTAAGAAAATTAAAACCAGTTACTCCGGGTCAAAGGCACAAAATTATTGGTGCTTTTGATACGATTACTGCATCAACGCCTGAAAAATCATTGTTGAAGCCCATGCAAAAGACCGGTGGTCGTAACAACCAGGGTCGCATGACAATGAGGTATATAGGTGGTGGGCACAAAAAGAGATACCGTGTTATCGATTTCAAACGCGAAAAAGATGGTATCCCTGCTCGTGTTGAGTCAATTCAGTATGACCCGAACCGTACAGCACGTATTGCCCTGTTGGTTTACGCCGACGGAGAAAAACGTTACATGCTTGCACCAAACGGATTGGTTGCAGGCCAGACTGTTTTAAGCGGTTCAGGTATTGCTCCTGAAATTGGCAACTCCCTTCCACTGGCTGAAATACCTCTGGGAACATTGGTACACAACATTGAACTTCACCCTGGTCAAGGGGGCGTGATGGCACGTAGTGCAGGTACTTATGCACAGTTGACCTCAAGAGAAGGAAAATACGCTATCGTAAAATTACCTTCCGGCGAATCCAGAATGGTACTTGTTTCTTGCAAAGCTACCGTAGGTACAGTTGGTAATACCGAACACAACCTCGAAAGATCAGGTAAAGCTGGTCGTTCTCGTTGGTTAGGTAGAAGACCACGCGTTCGTGGTGTTGTTATGAACCCTGTTGATCACCCAATGGGTGGTGGTGAAGGCCGCTCTTCAGGAGGACATCCACGCTCACGCAAAGGCTTGTTGGCTAAAGGGTATAAAACCCGTGCTCCAAAGAAAGCTTCCAGTAAGTATATTGTAGAAAGACGCAAGAAATAATAAAAGGAGAAGAATATGAGTCGTTCATTAAAAAAAGGCCCTTTCATTGCCTACAAACTTGAGAAAAAAGTATTGGCTTTGAATGAATCAGGAAAAAAGTCTGTGATCAAGACTTGGGCCAGAGCATCAGTAATCTCTCCTGACTTTGTAGGGCATACCATCGCTGTTCACAACGGGAACAAATTTATTCCGGTTTATGTGACCGAGAACATGGTTGGCCATAAACTCGGTGAATTTGCACCTACAAGATCATTCAGGGGACATGCCGGAAACAAAAGGTAGGCATGAGTTTCTCATTAACTATTAAAAGAATTTACGATGGGTGCTAGAAAAAGAAATAAAGCAAACGAACTTAAAGAAGCTAAAAAGACGCAATACTTTGCTGTATTGAAAGATTGCCCTACTTCGCCCCGCAAGATGCGCTTAGTTGCCGACATGGTGCGTGGAATGGAAGTTAACCGGGCTCTTGACGTACTGAAATTTTCGTCAAAAGAAGCTTCCAGAAAAGTTGAAAAACTGTTGATGTCTGCTATTGCAAACTGGCAGGCTAAAAACGAAGGAACTCGACTTGAAGAAAGCAATTTGTATGTGAAAACTATTGCTGTTGATTCGGGACGTATCTTGAAGCGTCTACGTCCGGCTCCACAAGGCCGTGCACACCGGATCCGCAAACGTTCCAACCACGTTACACTTTGCATTGATAGTAAGAATGTTGAAAACGTTAACGAATAAATAGTAATACATGGGACAAAAAGTTAATCCAATCGCTAATCGCTTAGGAATTATCCGTGGATGGGATTCCAACTGGTTCGGTGGAAACGACTATGGTGACAAGCTGGTTGAGGATACCAAGATCCGTGAATACCTGAATGCCCGTTTGGCAAAAGCAAGTATTTCAAAGATCATCATTGAAAGGACCCTGAAGCTGATTACCATTACTGTTCACACCTCACGCCCAGGTATTATTATTGGCAAAGGTGGTCAGGAAGTTGATAAGCTGAAAGAAGAGTTGAAAAAGATCACCAGCAAAGAAGTTCAGATCAATATCTTCGAAATTAAAAGACCTGAACTCGATGCCCGTATCGTTGCAAATAATATCGCACGCCAGGTAGAAGGTAAAATTGCTTACCGTCGTGCCGTTAAAATGGCAATCGCCTCTACAATGAGAATGGGAGCACAAGGAATCAAAGTAATGGTTTCCGGACGTTTGAACGGTGCTGAAATGGCACGCTCCGAAATGTACAAAGACGGTCGTACTCCATTGCACACATTACGTGCTGACATTGATTACGCACTGGCAGAAGCTTTAACGAAAACAGGGTTGCTTGGAGTTAAAGTCTGGATTTGTAAAGGCGAAGTATACGGAAAACGTGACTTGTCTCCAAACGTTGGACAAAAATCCAATGCTCCAGGTGGTGGTGCACCGCGTGGTGGTAGAGGCGGCGGTTTCAAAAAGAAAAGAAAATAATTCGAAAACCTTTTAATTGAAAAAGGATGTTACAGCCGAAAAGAACAAAATTTAGAAGAGTCCAGAAGGGACGAATGAAAGGGAATGCCCAACGCGGTAACCAACTTGCATTCGGATCTTTCGGAATAAAGACGTTGGAGGAAGCGTGGCTTACCGGTCGCCAAATTGAAGCGGCGAGGGTTGCGGTAACACGTCACATGCAACGTCAGGGTCAAATTTGGATCCGTATTTTCCCCGATAAACCTATTACCAAAAAACCAGCGGAAGTACGTATGGGTAAAGGTAAAGGTGCTCCTGAAGCATTTGTAGCTCCGGTTAGCCCAGGTCGTATCCTGATTGAAGCTGACGGTGTACCATTCGAAATGGCTAAAGAAGCCCTTCGTTTGGCTGCGCAAAAATTGCCGGTTACTACAAAATTTGTTGTTAGACGTGATTATGTTGAATCTGAAAAAGAAGACTAAAAATGAAAACTTCTGAAATTAAAGAATTAACTGACAAGGAAATTCTGGAAAGACTCCAGTTGGAAAGCGAAACCTTGACACGTCTGAACATGAACCATGCTGTATCTCCTCTTGACAACCCGATGAAAATTAAAGTTGCGCGGAGAAATATTGCACGCCTGAAGACTGTGTTGCGTCAAAGGGAATTGAATAATCAGAATTAATTTTTGTAGTTAATGGAAGCAAGAAATCTGAGAAAAGAGCGTATCGGGGTTGTTGTCAGCGACAAAATGGAAAAAAGCATCGTTGTTGCTGTGAAAATGAAAGAAAAACACCCGATCTACGGGAAATTCGTTAACAAAACAACCAAGCTTTACGCTCAGGATGAGGAAAACACCTGCAACGTTGGTGACACTGTACGGATTATGGAAACCCGTCCACTAAGTAAAACTAAACGTTGGAGATTAGTTGAAATTATTGAAAGAGCTAAGTAATCATGATACAACAAGAATCAAGATGTACAGTAGCCGATAACAGCGGCGCCAAAGAAGTGCTTTGTATCCGTGTTTTGGGCGGAACCAAAAAGCGCTATGCATCGCTGGGCGATATCGTGGTAGTAACTGTTAAAAGTGCTATCCCGAGTAGTGATATGAAAAAAGGAACTGTGTCAAAAGCTATCGTTGTTCGCACCAAAAAAGAAGTTCGTCGTCAGGATGGATCTTACATCCGTTTCGATGACAATGCAGTGGTGCTGCTGAACAATGCCGGTGAAATGCGCGGTACCCGTATTTTCGGACCTGTTGCAAGAGAACTTCGTGATAAAAACATGAAAATTATATCACTTGCACCAGAAGTACTTTAATGCATAAAAGAAACGAGATGCAGAAGAAATTACATATCAAAAAAGGAGACACAGTTGTCGTAATTGCCGGTAATGATAAAGGCCGTCAAGGAAAAGTCCTGGAAGTAGTCCGCGACAAAGACAGAGCAATTGTGGAGGGCGTTAATATGGTAAAAAAACATACCAAACCAAATGCGGAAAACCCGCAGGGAGGTATCGTTGAAAAGGAAGCGCCAATCCACATTTCCAACCTGATGGTATTCGATGCGAAAGCAGGAAAAGGTACCCGTATTGGTCGGAAACTCGACGACAACGGTAAATTAGTTCGTTATTCTAAAAAATCTGGAGAGGAGATTAAGTAATGGCCTATACACCAACACTTAAGAAGAAATATTCGGAAGAAGTCATTCCCGCATTAATGAAGGAATTCGACTATAAATCTGTAATGCAGGTTCCGAAATTGAAGAAAATCGTCCTGAATCAGGGAGTTGGAGCTGCAATTGCCGACAAAAAAATCATTGAAGTTGCTACTGAGGAAATGACAATGATCGCCGGACAAAAGGCAGTCCAAACCAAATCAAAAAAGGACATTTCTAACTTTAAACTGAGGAAAAAAATGCCAATCGGTGTTCGTGTGACACTGAGACAGGAAAGAATGTATGAGTTCCTTGATCGTTTGATCAACATTTCTTTGCCACGTACCCGTGACTTCAAAGGAATCGAGAGCAAAATGGATGGACAAGGTAACTATACATTGGGTATCCCTGAGCAAATCATTTTCCCTGAGATCAACATCGACAAGGTTAACCGTATCAACGGTATGAACATTACTTTCGTTACTTCTGCTGAAACAGATGAGGAAGGCTACGCTTTGTTGAAAGAATTAGGTTTACCTTTTAAAAACGTAAAAAAGAACTAAGCTATGGCAAAAGAATCCATGAAAGCCCGTGAAGTGAAAAGGGCAGCACTTGTTGAAAAATACGCTGAAAAAAGGGCAGAACTTAAAGCAGAAGGTGACTATATCGGCTTGCAAAAACTGCCAAAGAATTCTTCTAAGGTACGTTTACACAACCGTTGTAAATTAACAGGACGCCCAAAAGGCTACATCCGTCAGTTTGGCATCAGCAGGATTAACTTCCGCGAAATGGCTTCTGCAGGATTGATCCCGGGTGTTAAAAAAGCTAGTTGGTAATATCATAATCGAAAAGTAATGAGCAAAATTACAGATCCAATAGCAGATTATTTGACACGTATCAGAAATGCTCAAAAAGCAAAACACCGCGTGGTCGATATCCCTGCATCGAATATAAAAAAGGAAATTACCAAAATCCTGAAGGATAAAGGTTATATCCTGAATTATAAATTTGAAGATGAGGTGAACTACCAAGGCAATATTAAAATTGCATTGAAATATCACCCTGAAACTAAAACTCCGGCCATCAAGTCAATCAAAAGGGTAAGTAAGCCTGGATTGAGGCAGTACTGCGACAGCGAGAATATTCCTCGTGTATTAAACGGCTTGGGAATTGCAATTCTGTCTACTTCAAAAGGTGTTATGACTGACAAAGAAGCACAAACACAAGGAGTAGGTGGTGAAGTTTTATGTTACGTTTATTAATAAGGAGGAAAAACAATGTCAAGGATAGGTAAATTACCAATCGAAATTCCAGCCGGCGTAACCATTAACGTAACTCCAGAAAACCTGGTAACTGTTAAAGGTAAACTGGGCGAACTTTCGCAACAGGTAGACCCTGAGATTGAAGTAGCCATTGATGGAAGCCAATTGTTGGTTAAACGTCCAACTGAGCAGAAGCGTCATCGTGCTATGCATGGTTTGTACCGTTCACTGATCAACAACATGGTTGTTGGTGTTTCTCAAGGTTACGAAGTAAAATTAGAATTAGTCGGTGTTGGTTACCGTGCAGAAAACCAAGGTCAATTGCTTGACCTGGTATTAGGATACTCTCACCACACTTTCCTGGAACTCCCGGCTGAAGTGAAAGTTGAAGCTTTGACCGATAAACGTAGTAACCCTACTATTACTCTGAAAAGCTGCGACAAACAGCTTATTGGTCAGGTAGCGGCAAAAATCCGTTCACTGAGAGCTCCGGAACCATACAAAGGTAAAGGTGTGAAATTCGTTGGTGAAGTGTTGCGTCGCAAAGCCGGTAAATCTGCAGGTGCTAAATAGTAAAATTTGAAACCATGGCTTTAACGAAACAAGAAAGAAGATTTAGAATAAAAAAGAGAATCCGGAAAATTGTATCCGGAACTGCCGAAAGACCTCGTTTGAATGTCTTCCGAAGCAACAAACAAATTTATGCCCAATTGGTCGACGACCTGCAAGGCACAACTTTGTTGGCAGTCTCTTCATTGGATAAAGATATCATTGCTGCTGCCGGAACTAAAACAGAAAAAGCTGCTTTAGTTGGTAAAGCTCTAGCTGAAAAAGCTGTTGCTGCCGGTATCTCAAGTGTCGTTTTCGACCGCAATGGTTATTTGTATCACGGTAGAGTTAAACAATTAGCTGATGCTGCCCGTGAAGGTGGCCTTAAATTTTAAGAATTATGGCAGGAAATATCAAGAAAGTCAAAACGACAGACATTGAACTGAAGGACCGGTTAGTTGCCATTAACCGTGTTACAAAAGTAACCAAAGGGGGTAGAACATTCAGCTTTTCTGCAATTGTAGTTGTTGGTAACGAAGACGGCATCGTAGGCTGGGGGCTTGGTAAAGCAAGCGAAGTTACTGCAGCAATTGCTAAAGGTGTTGACGCTGCTAAAAAGAATTTGGTGAAAATTCCTATTAATAAAGGTACAATCCCTCACGAACAAACTGCTAAATTTGGTGGTGCTAACGTGTTCCTGAAACCAGCGTCACACGGTACCGGGGTAAAAGCAGGGGGTGCGATGCGTGCCGTACTTGAAAGTGTTGGAGTACATGACATCCTGGCGAAATCAAAAGGATCATCTAACCCACACAACTTGGTGAAAGCTACATTTAATGCATTGCTCGAAATGCGCGATGCTTATACTGTGGCACAACACAGAGGAGTTTCATTGGAAAAAGTTTTTAAAGGATAGGAACTATGGCTAAAATTAAAGTTACTTTAGTAAAGAGCATCATTGGTTCCGAAAAGAGCCAAAAAGCAACAGTCGAAGCTCTGGGTATTAAAAAATTGAATCACTCTGTTGAACACGAAGTTACTCCTGCAATTATGGGAATGGTGAACAAAGTGAAACACTTAGTGAAAGTCGAAGAAATTTAAAATATTTTAAGATTGAAATTATGGATTTAAGTAATCTTAAACCTGCAGCAGGATCCATTAAAAAGGAAAAGCGTATCGGTCGTGGTCAAGGTTCCGGACATGGTGGTACCTCTACAAGAGGTCACAAAGGAGCAAAATCACGCTCAGGTTACAGCCGTACCCGCGGTTTCGAAGGTGGTCAAATGCCTTTGCAGCGCGTTGTGCCTAAATTTGGATTCAAAAATGTTAACAGGGTAGAATATAAAGCCATCAATCTCGACACATTGCAAACATTGGCTGAAAGCAAATCGCTTTCAGCTATTGATGTGCAAACATTGGTTGATGCCGGTCTGGCTTCTAAAAACGACCGTGTGAAAATTTTAGGAAACGGTGCATTGACACTGAAATTAGATGTTAAAGCACACGCTTTTTCTAAAAGCGCAAAAGAAGCCATTGAAAAATTAGAAGGAACCACTGAAATACTCTAACCTAATGAAAAAATTTATCGAAACCCTAAAGAATATCTATAAGATTGAGGATTTAAGAGACCGTTTAGGCTTGACCTTATTTCTTCTTTTAATTTATCGATTAGGATCGTATGTCGCCCTACCAGGTATTGATCCGGCACAGCTGGGTCAGTTAAAACAACAAACTTCAGAGGGGTTGCTGGGGTTGTTAGACATGTTCTCCGGAGGGGCCTTTTCAAACGCATCCATCTTTGCTTTAGGGATTATGCCTTACATTTCTGCTTCTATTGTTATTCAGCTGTTGGGGATAGCCGTCCCATATTTCCAGCGTTTGCAAAAAGAAGGGGAATCAGGAAGAAGAAAAATCAACCAGATAACCCGTTATCTGACCGTGTTGATTCTTTTATTCCAGGCACCTGCGTATTTAGTCAACTTAACATTACAATTGCCAGCAGAAGCCTTTGCAGTTAGCGGCTGGATGTTTAAACTAACATCAACTATTATTTTAACTGCCGGGTCGATGTTTATTATGTGGTTGGGTGAACGCATCACCGATAAAGGAATAGGTAATGGTATTTCGTTAATTATCATGATCGGTATTATTGCCCGTCTGCCATTTGCTGTTTTTGCGGAATTTATTTCCCGTCTGGAACAACAAGGTGGTGGTATGGTTATGTTCCTGGTTGAGTTTGTTGTTCTGTTCCTGGTTTTCATGGGAAGTATCTTGTTGGTACAAGGTACTCGCCGGATTCCGGTTCAATATGCAAAACGCATTGTAGGCAACAAACAATACGGGGGAGTACGCCAGTACATACCGTTAAAAGTGAATGCTGCCGGGGTAATGCCTATTATCTTTGCCCAGGCAATTATGTTTGTTCCAATTAGTATTGCCGGATTTGCCAAATCTGAAAGTATGAGTGGTTTTGCTGCTGCAATGTCCAATCATACCGGGTTTTGGTATAATTTTTCCCAATTTGTGTTGGTCGTTTTGTTTACGTACTTTTACACCGCAATTACTGTGAATCCCGTACAAATGGCGGAAGACATGAAGAAGAACGGTGGTTTCATTCCAGGGGTTAAACCCGGAAAGAAAACTGTTGAGTTCCTCGATACTGTCATGTCCCGAATTACATTGCCAGGATCAGTTTTCCTTGGTATTGTAACCATTTTACCGGCTTTTGCAATGATGGCAGGAATCACCACTCAGTTCGCCTATTTTTATGGTGGAACATCGTTGTTGATTTTGGTCGGTGTTGTACTTGATACACTCCAACAAATTGAGAGTCACTTGCTGATGCGCCATTATGATGGTTTGATGAAATCAGGCCGGATTAAAGGACGTACAGGCGGTGGTGCAGCAATGTATTAATTAAGTCTAACACTTTTGTTTTAATAAAAAGTGCCGGTATATTTTTTACCGGCATCAAATAAACCAAACAGAATATATGGCAAAACAGTCTTCAATAGAACAAGACGGAACAATCATTGAAGCATTATCAAATGCTATGTTTCGGGTTGAACTCGAAAACGGGCATGTGATTACGGCACATATCTCTGGTAAAATGCGTATGCATTATATCAAAATTCTTCCTGGGGATAAAGTAAAAGTGGAGATGTCTCCCTATGATCTCACAAAAGGACGGATTACTTTTAGATATAAAAATTAAAGTACGAAATAATGAAAGTAAGAGTATCCATTAAGAAGCGCAGCGCCGACTGCAAAATTGTACGCAGAAAAGGCCGTTTGTACGTGATCAATAAAAAGAATCCAAAGTTCAAACAGCGTCAAGGATAATTAATTAACTTTGTAAAAATTTTTTTTATGGCTCGTATTGTTGGAGTTGACATTCCTGATAATAAAAGAGGTGAAGTTGCACTGACTTATGTTTATGGCATCGGTCGTAACCGTGCACGTTACATCCTCGAACAAGCTGGCGTTGATCTTGACACAAAAGTAAAGGACTGGGATGATGACCAGTTTGGTGCTATCCGTAAAGTAATCAGCGAAAATTTCAAAGTTGAAGGTGAACTTCGCTCTGAAAACCAGTTGAACATTAAACGACTGATGGACATCGGTTGCTACCGTGGTATCCGTCATCGTATTGGCCTTCCTGTTCGTGGGCAAAGTACTAAAAACAATGCCCGTACACGTAAAGGAAAGAAGAAAACTGTAGCTAATAAGAAAAAAGCCACTAAATAATTGATAATTAAGTTATGGCAAAAAAAACTGGTACTACTAGAAAAAGAGTTGTTAACGTTGAAGCTACTGGCCAGGCGCATATTCATTCCTCATTCAATAATATCATTATCTCTTTGACTAACAATAACGGAGAAGTTATTTCATGGTCATCAGCCGGTAAGAAAGGATTTAGAGGATCTAAGAAAAATACGCCATATGCCGCACAGGTAGCTGCAGAAGAATGTGCAAAAACTGCATATGACCTTGGACTCAGAAAAGTGAAAGTCTTTGTTAAAGGCCCCGGAAACGGACGCGAATCTGCTATACGAGCTATTAACAGCGTGGGCATTCAGGTAAATGAAATCGTTGATGTGACTCCATTGCCACACAATGGTTGCCGCCCAGCAAAAAGAAGACGTGTTTAATCTTTCAAATTGGTAGAATAATGGCTAGATATAGAGGACCAAAATCAAAAATCGCGCGGAAATTCGGTGAACCAATTTTCGGCCCTGATAAAGTACTTGAAAAGAAAAATTACCCTCCCGGTTTCCACGGATTGGCAAGCCGCAGACGTAAAAAATCTGAATACGGTTTACAATTGAAGGAAAAGCAAAAAGCAAAATATACCTACGGTGTGCTTGAAAGACAATTTGCAAACTTGTTTCACAAAGCATCTGCATCAAAAGGTATTACTGGTGAGGTGTTGTTGCAACTGTTGGAATCAAGATTGGACAACGTTGTTTTCCGTCTTGGGTTAGCTCGTACAAGAGCAGCTGCCCGTCAGTTGGTAACACATAAACACATTGTTGTTAACGGCGAAATCGTGAATATCCCTTCATACCAACTTCGTCCGGGTGACGTTGTTAGTGTACGTGAAAAATCAAAATCACTGGAAGTAATTGCCGGTGCATTAACTTCACATCGCTATAACAAATATGCCTGGTTGGAATGGGATGGTTCAGAAATGGCCGGGAAATTCCTTAATCGCCCTGAACGGGAAGAAATTCCTGAAAACATTAAAGAACAACTGATCGTCGAGTTGTATTCTAAATAATAAAATTACTCAGTATTATTATGGCAATATTAGCGTTCCAAAAACCTGACAAAGTAATAATGGTAGAATCCGATGACAAATTCGGTAAATTCGAATTTCGTCCATTGGAGCCTGGTTATGGTATTACTATCGGTAATGCCCTGCGCCGAATCCTGTTATCATCTTTGGAGGGCTATGCAATCACAACTGTTAAAATTGAAGGCGTAGACCACGAATTTGCAACCGTTAAAGGAGTGATGGAAGATGTAACTGAAATCATCCTGAACCTGAAGCAAATCCGTTTCAAACGAGAAGTCGAAGATTTTGACAGCGAAAAAGTTTCTATCACAATTACCGGACAGGAAACATTTACTGCTGGCGACATCAACAAGTTTATGACTGGTTTCCGGGTATTAAATCCTGAACTGGTTATTTGCCGCATGGAAGCTGATGTTAAATTGCAAATGGAGATTACCATTAACAAAGGACGCGGCTATGTTCCCAGCGCTGAAAATAAGCCGGTAGATGCTGAGTTTGGATTAATTCCGATCGACTCAATCTTCACGCCTATCAGAAATGTGAAGTATGCAGTTGAAAACTATCGTGTTGAGCAAAAGACTGACTACGAAAAGTTAGTTATTGAGATCAAAACTGATGGTTCAATTCATCCAAAAGATGCACTGAAAGAAGCTGCCAAGATCCTGATTTATCACTTTATGCTGTTTTCTGATGAAAAGATTACCCTCGATTCTGATGAGAAATTTGCAAACGAAGAATTTGATGAAGAAGTACTGCACATGCGTCAACTTCTGAAAACCAAATTGGTCGATATGGATCTTTCAGTTCGTGCCTTAAACTGTCTGAAAGCTGCCGATGTTGAAACATTAGGTGAATTGGTTACCTACAATCGTAACGATTTGCTGAAATTCAGAAACTTCGGTAAGAAATCACTGACAGAGTTGGATGACCTGCTGAATGCGATGAACTTGACGTTCGGAATGGATATTAGTAAGTATAAATTAGACAAGGAATAAGCACAAATGAGACATAATAAAAAATTCAACCATCTGGGAAGAAAAAGTGCTCATCGTAAAGCTTTGTTGTCAAACATGGCTAATTCTTTAATCCTTCATAAAAGAATTACCACTACCACAGCAAAAGCCAAAGCACTGAAGATGTACGTTGAACCGCTTATTACAAAAGCGAAAAGTGATACGACTCACTCTCGTCGTGTGGTATTCAGTTACCTGAAAAGTAAAACCGCTACAACTGAGTTATTCCGTGATGTAGCTGAAAAAATCGGTGACCGTCCAGGTGGCTATACTCGTATTTTAAAAACAGGAAACCGTTTGGGTGACAATGCAGAAATGTGTATCATCGAACTGGTTGACTTCAACGAAAACATGCTTGCCGCTAAGGAACAAAAAGCAAAGTCACGTCGTTCTCGTCGTGGTGGTTCTAAAAAAGCTGAAACTGCCGCTCCTGCTAAAGAAGTTGCAGTTGAAGAACCAAGTGCTCCTGAAGTTGTTGAGGAACCAAAAGCTGAAGGCGAAGAACCAAAAGCAGAGTAACATTTTTACTTTCCATATAAAAGCTGTCCAATACGGGCAGCTTTTTTTATGCACAAAAAAAGAAAGCCACCCCAAAGGCAGCTTTCATGTGTATAAAGATAGATCGGTTAAAAAAATAGGCAAAGTTATTTTGAAAAGTGTTCTACCTTTTCCTGCAAGGTAGCAGCCCGAACCGGTTTCACCAGGTATTCGTTTGCTCCGTATTTAAGGCAACGGGTCCTGTCGTTTTCCATGTTGCTGGTTGTAAAAACGAGTATTGGTGTCATTCTTCCGCTTTCACTTTCCATTTGTCGTATCTTAAGCGTAGCTTCAGCTCCATCCATGATCGGCATCCACAAATCCATAATGATTAAATCATATGAGTTAAGTGTTGCCTTTTGTACAGCTTCCTCCCCGTCATTTGCAGTATCTATGTCATGAGCATTTCGAAGTGAGTATTGTACAAACTTCTGATTGATCGGATTATCATCGACAACTAGAATCTTCAATGCTGCTTCTTTTTAAGATTAATTTACCAACGATTTAAAATTAAAGATATTCAATGCAAAAATCACTTAATTTTGCTAACCGAAATTTCCGGTTGGATAGTTCGAATGTGACATTTGGTTTTGAATAAATTAATTTATAAGATATGAGCGACGATAAGAAGATCATTTTTTCGATGTACCGGGTAAATAAAACCTTCCCGCCGCAAAAGCAGGTACTGAAGGATATTTCTCTTTCATTTTTCCTTGGTGCAAAAATCGGGATCATTGGGTTGAATGGTTCCGGTAAGTCTACTTTGCTTAAAATTATTGCAGGTTTAGAGAAATCATACCAGGGAGAGGTTGTGTTTTCTGCGGGATACACCGTTGGGTACCTGGAACAGGAGCCTCATCTTGATCCGACAAAGACTGTAAAAGAAATAGTAGAAGAAGGTGTTCAGGAAGTTGTTGATGTACTGAAAGCCTACGAAGAGGTAAATTTGCGCTTTGCTGATCCTGATGTGCTGGAAGATCCGGATAAAATGGACACATTGATGAATGAACAGGCGAAACTTCAGGAAAAGATCGACCAGTATGACGCATGGAACCTGGATACTAAACTGGAACGTGCGATGGATGCTTTGCGCTGTCCTCCGGGTGATCAGCTGGTCAGTGAACTTTCGGGTGGTGAGCAGCGTCGGGTTGCGTTGTGCCGTTTGTTGCTGAAAGAACCGGATGTGCTTTTGCTTGATGAGCCAACCAACCATTTGGATGCCGAATCGGTACAATGGCTTGAATTACACTTGCAACAATACAAAGGAACAGTGATCTGTATCACACACGACCGCTATTTTCTCGACAATGTTGCCGGTTGGATCCTTGAGCTTGACCGTGGGGAAGGTATCCCCTGGAAAGGAAATTATACTTCATGGCTGGAACAAAAATCGCAGCGTTTGGCAATGGAGGAAAAGCAGCAGTCAAAACGACGGAAAACCTTGGAGCGTGAGCTGGAGTGGATCAGGATGGCCCCCAAAGCCCGACATGCAAAAGCCAAGGCTCGTTTGAATGCTTACGACCAGTTGATGAATGAAGATGTAAAACAAAAAGAAGAGAAACTGGAGATATTTATTCCTAATGGTCCTCGTTTGGGCGATAAGGTCATTGAGGCTCATGGTGTGGCTAAGGGATTTGGTGACCGGTTACTATTTGAAGATCTTGATTTTGTTTTGCCACCTAACGGGATTGTTGGTGTTATCGGGCCTAACGGAGCCGGTAAAACGACCTTGTTTAAGTTGATCATGAAACAACTTCAGGCAGATGAAGGAACGTTTGATGTTGGTGAAACCGTGAAGATTGCTTATGTCGACCAGTCTCATGCAGCAATCGATCCAAACAAAACAGTTTACCAGGTTATTTCTGGCGGGAACGATTTAATCGCATTGGGAAATCGCCAGATAAATGCACGTGCGTATGT
>JBNKTK010000051.1:0-24658 GCA_050298035.1 Mangrovibacterium sp.
GAAATAGTAAAGTTATACGTGCCGGATAAGCGCCAGCTGTCGTTACCGGAACTATTGGAGAAACTAAAACAGATTTCGGAGATAAGGAAGTGTTCGTTTTGCGGCTGCAATATCAACGCTTTAAAGGAATTTACTGAATTAGCGGAAGCTAACAACGAAAAGGAACAGGCAGAAGAGGCGCGTCAAATCGGGACAAAAATTGAGAAGCAGAAAAAATACGATTGTCTTGGTTGTAATCCCTGCGAACCGGCACGGCTGTCGAACTTGTTGTTCGAAATGGGCCACGATGCCATCCGAAAGATCAAGGAAAACCTGTTCGCGGGCTACCAGTTTATCTACGATGCCGATTTGTCGAAGTACTTCGATACCATCCCACATGATAAACTGATGAAGGTCGTGTCGGGTCGGCTGGCCGACAAGGGCATCCTAAACCTGATCCGTCAATGGTTGCGCAGCCCGGTGCAACAACCGGACGGGCAATTGGAAAAGAGCAGGATTGGCACCCCGCAGGGAGGAGTGATCTCACCGTTGCTGGCCAATATTTACCTGAACGTGTTTGATCAGTTGGTGAATGACCCGGATGGAGCTTATGCCAAAGAAGATATCCGGATAGTGCGGTATGCGGACGATTGTGCGCCACGAAGCTGCACAAAAGATGAGAGTCTGGCCTCTCGGAGCCGATGTACAGGCATTGGCTTCAAACCACCTTAAGCTGCATTGTTTAAGAGGCATTGTAGTGAGCGTTAAGGAAAAGGTTCTGTTAAAAGAATCAGGTATGTAGTATGGAGATGAGTGCAAGTGAACCACTGATGAAGTGTCGAAAGCGTAGGAATGATGTCAAAACCGGGAGGAAGTCGTTAACCCGGGACAAGTTTGGAAGGTACCTGTTTACTGGCCAAACGGCATCCGGCATGAAGGTGGCATGAACTTACTACAGGCTTTTGTGTGGAACGTGGGAACCTGTCGTCCTGATGCTAAGGGAGACATCCAAGTGGCAGCCCCACAAGGATAAGAGTACTGATGCAGGGCACAGGGGCGGAACACCCCGTAGTAGTAATGAAACTTTTATAATTAAAGCGGAGCGAAGGGGTTGTATTGTCTGGTTTTAACAATATGTCAACTGGATTATTATCTGGGAGGAACTTAAATGATTAAAACAAAATCGTATGTAATTTCGAAGAATGTAGTCTGGGAAGCCTACAAGCGAGTAAAGGCCAATAAGGGGTCATCGGGAGTTGACGGTGAAACATTGGACGCTTTCGACAAGAATCTAAAGGGCAATCTTTACAAGCTATGGAACCGTATGTCCTCAGGGAGTTATTTTCCACCCTCGGTTAAATTGGTAGAAATAAACAAGAAGGATGGCGGTAAACGTCCATTAGGCATACCCACAGTAACAGACAGAATTGCCCAGATGGTTGTGAAAATGACTTTGGAGTCCAAACTGGAGCCTTGTTTCCATGCAGACTCCTATGGTTATCGTCCCGGGAAGTCCGCATTGGACGCTGTAGGCAAAGTGAGGGAACGCTGTTGGCGTTATAATTGGGTGATAGACCTTGATATAAAAGGTTTCTTCAACAATTTAGACCATGATTTGCTGAAACTAGCCCTTCAAAAGCATAATCCAGAAAGATGGGAGATGCTTTATATTGAACGCTGGTTGAAGGCACCGGTGCAACAACCAGATGGAAGAGAGATAGGGAGGATTAAAGGGACACCGCAGGGCGGAGTAATCAGCCCTTTGTTGGCCAACCTTTACCTGCATTATTCCATGGATGAGTGGTTTAGAATTAACTATCCTAATGCACCGTTTGCAAGATACGCTGATGATAGTGTTGTGCATTGCCGGACAGAAAAGGAAGCAAAGGAAATCTTAGAATCCTTGAAAGAACGGTTATTACAATGTGGGCTGGAACTTCATCCGGAAAAGACAAAGATTGTCTACTGTAAGGATGATGACAGGCGAGGTAACTACCCATTAACGAAATTTGATTTTCTCGGATATACATTCCGGAGCAGAAGGTCAAAGAACCGATGGGGCAAGTATTTTGTCAATTTTAGTCCGGCAATCAGCAATTCTGCAAAGAAGTCAATACGTCAGGAGATGCGAAGTTGGAAAGTTCATCTACGCAGCGATAAATCATTGGAAGATATTTCCCACATGTTTAATCCGATCCTGCGGGGCTGGATTAACTACTATGGTAAGTATTACAAAACTGAACTATACTGCGTTTTTAGGCACTTCAACCGGACTCTCACAAGATGGGCAATGCGAAAGTACAAAAAGCTACGAGGCCGTAAACGCCGTGCAGAATATCGGTTAGGGAAAATTGCAAAGAAGCAACCGAACCTTTTCTATCATTGGCGTATCGGTCTTATGCCAGCGACTGGACAATAGGAGCCGGATGAGCTGAGAGGTTCACGTCCGGTGCTGTGAGCAATTCGGGGGGAAGTTCCCCGGATTGACTCGACTCATCCTGATGAAAACGAACCGCTACCCGCAGAAAGTACTTCGGCGCATGAACAGCACCTTAAGCCGTATGGGACTTCAAATCAACCAGAAGAAGACCAAATTATTGCACATCAGCAAGAGTAGTTTTTGTTTTCTGGGCTTTGAGTTCCGTATGGTACAATCAAAGTTTAAGTGGAATGCCAAACGCTATACCAATATCCGGCCAAGCATTAAATCACGGTCAAAGCTCTATGCAGCGATCAGTGAATGCCTGGGCAAACGGAGGCATTGGAAAATTGAGCCGATGGTGTACAAGCTGAACGAGATTCTGATCGGGTGGCTGAATTATTTTAGCATCACTAAGGTAACACACATCTGGGACACGGTCAGCCAGATCAAATGGCACTTGGATTACAAACTGTATAAATGGCTGAAGAGCAAAGGACGGAAAGCCCATAAAACGCTTCGCCAGCGCCCTTTTGATAACCTTGTTAAGTATAAGAAACTACTGGATATCGAAAAATATGCGAGCTTGAAGTTCCATGCGAAAGCTACAGTATGAACTCTATCGGTAAGCCGTATGAGGGAAAACCTCACGTACGGTTTGATGCAGGGGGCACTGATAGTTTACAATAAATTATTACTTTAGGGGAATGATTTTGAGTAGGCTATCAGGCTCTACTCTACTGGCAAAAATCCCGGCAAATTGACAAATGACGTAAAAATGACATATGAATATTACATCAAACAATTTTGATTTACTTTATTTTTGGTCATTAAAAACACTACATGGAATATAAAAAGTTGGCACAAGGAGTAAAGGAATTAAGAAAAGAAAAAGGCTTATCTCAAGAAGAATTAGCTAAAAGTTCAGGACTATCTTTAAGAACTATTCAGCGATTTGAGAATGGAGAAACAGAACCTTCTGGTGAAACTCTTAGAAGGATATCATCAGCTTTAGATTTTACCCCAAAGGAATTAATGGAATGGGGACAAAATAATGACACATTGAAAAAGACGGTTAAAGCTAAACATGAATATTTACACATTTTTGACAGTAAATTGGTTTTTACTAAAACTCCTGAAATAAAAGATTTAGTTGCAGATTATGGTAAATCTGTGAACAATGCTTTTAAATCGTTGATGGTATTCCTTGTTTTCATACCAATATTTACAGTATTGGCAGTTGTTTTTTATAATATGGAAAAATTGGGCTTGGCACTATACGCAGGAGCTTTTGGATTTTTTTTCTTTACGATAGCATTTTATTATATACTTTTTACCTCAGGTTCCTCTTCGATAAATAAGGAGAGTATTCATAAAATAAAGATAAAAAGAAGACTAAATTATATTGTGCTTGAGATTTCTTATACAGAATTTGGTCGATTTAAAAAGCGGGGGTTAATATTTGAGGAACAACAAGTGGAGACGATGCAAAATGTTTTGCTATCCGAAAAATTAATTGATAAATCGGATATATCGCTTAAAGCAAACAAGGGACTGAGAATTGGGATTATTGTTTTCATGGGATTATTTTTCACTATTCCATCTTTGTTAAATTTTAAAAATGGGTTAGACAAAAGACTAGACTTTATGATGTATTATGGATTTTACATGATAATATTATGTATTATAGTTATATCAATAATGGTAATACGATTTCTAAAGCCATCATTCTATAAAAACAACAAACCGCTAACACGTACTAATAAATAATTGCCGGTTAGTAGGTTATTCAAGGTTTGTAGCCCGCATTATATTCAGTGTAATTGGACAGGGAAGCAACCCGCAGTCGGCAACTATTCATTGCACCAACGTTGTGTGCAAGCTTGACGAAACAAATGAAAAACATTGAAACGATGGAAATAAAACGATTAATTATCAAGTACCTATTGATTGTCGTAGGACTAGCAATATTAAGCGTTCTGCCAGTGCGCAGCATCGCGGCTGAGCGCGCTGTTGACGGCTTGTCCTGCTGAATAGACAAAAAACCGGTGATTTGTATCCAATTGTTTATTCGGACTATTCCCCAACTTGGTGGCCTCGCCGTTGCTTAATTCGGAAACGAAGTTCAACAAAATCCAATGGCCTCTCTTGCAGGATAAAAAATGCGTGAATGGAATACTTTATCTTTTATTTCTTCGTTTTCCATAGCGAACAAATTTGGTTACTTTTACTGCCCTAATCAGCAACTAAGGTCACCGGCCTGTTTGTTGTTTTCTTTATTTCTTCTTGCATAAATTGTTAGAAGGCAGAAATGTAACACAACTATTTCATTTCGTATGAAACAAACGTTTTTAGCTGTAATCAGTTTTGCACTCCTGATCCTTACGTTGGGAGGTTGTTCTTCTCAGAAAATATACCGGGCAGGGAACACTTCTTATCAAATTGGCGAATACTACCAGGCAACCGAACGTTTCCGCAAAGCTTACCGCAAGGATAAAGATTTGAAACACAAAATGGAAATGGCTTTCCTTTCGGGCGAAGCTTATCGCAAAATTGGTGAATATGCAAAAGCGGCAATTTGGTATAAAAATGCAATCCGCCGCGGCTATCCCGATATTAAAGTTTTATTGTATTATGCCGATTGTTTGCGTGCCACCCAGGATTACGAAGAAGCAATAGAGAACTACCAGTTATACCTTGACTCGGTGCCAGGCGATGTGCAGGCGATTAACGGGATGGATGCCTGCCGGTATGCTCCCGAGTGGGAGAAAAACCCAACACGTTACGTGGTGAATGTCGTTCGCGAGCTAAACTCGAAATACAATGATTATTCCCCGGCTTTTGTTGGTGGCAAAGAGAATGAAATCCTGCTTACTTCAACGCGCGAAGGTGTTGTTGGAAGGCGGGAGAGTTCCATTACCGGTGTCCGGTTTGCCGATTTGTTCCGCTCCGAATACCAGGTGCAGAAACAAAAATGGGGCGAACCAAAGCTGATTGATGAAAGCGGGATGATAAACACCGAGGAAGAAGAAGGTGCTGCAACCCTGTCGTCCAATGGCGATATGATGATATTTACGCGTTGCCGCTTTGATAAAAGCCAGGATCTCGGCGCAGAGCTGTATTCGGCAAAAATGTCGCGTGGCGATTGGTCGGAGCCAATTTTGCTGGAACTGGTAGGCGATAGCCTGATCGCGGCACATCCGGCCTTGTCGCCTGATGGTCAAACACTTTATTTTGTGTCCGACAAGCCGGGAGGTTTTGGTGGGAAAGATATTTGGATGGCCAACCGGGAAGGTGGTTCTTTCTCAAAGCCAGTCAATATGGGTGATAAAATTAACACACCGGGCGACGAAGTGTTCCCGACAGTCGATGGGGAAGGAAATCTTTATTTTTCAACAGATTACCGCATGGGTATGGGCGGGCTCGATATTTTTAAAGCCTTTAAGGATGAAAAAGGAGAATGGCACGTGCAGAACATGCAATCGCCGATTAACTCGAATGGTGATGATTTTGGCATGTCTTTCATCCAGGGCGAAGAGGTGCGCGGTATGTTCACCTCGAACCGTAAAGGGTCGAGAAGCGACGATATTTATTCGTTTTTCCTGCCGCCAAAAGTATTTCGTGTTGCCGGCGAAATTTACGATAAAGAAACCGGGCAACGGATTGATGGTGCACGAATCCGCATTATCGGTACTGATGGTACGAACCTGAAAATGCGTGCCGATGGCGGGAAATTCCAGATGAAATTGAACCCCGAAACCGAGTATGTTTTTGCCGCTTTTAAAGACGGTTACCTCAACGATAAAGCACGTGAAACCACGATTGAACTGGACGACAGCAAGGATTTCAGGGTCGATCTGTACCTGACCCCGACCGATGCCCCGATCCGGGTTGAAAACATCAACTACGAGTTTGGCTCGTGGGAGCTGTTGCCCGAATCGAAAGTCTCGCTCGACAGTCTGGTTGACATTCTTGAGCTAAACCCAACCATTACCATCGAGCTGATGTCGCACACCGACTTTGTTGGCTCTGACCAGTTTAACTTCGACCTGTCGCAAAAACGGGCGCAACGAGTTGTCGATTACCTGATTGAGAAAGGCATCAGTTCTGACCGCCTGGTGGCAAAAGGCTATGGTGAAACCTGGCCGAAAAAGGTTACCCGCACCCTGGCGAAGAAGTATGACTTCCTGAAACGGAACGACGAACTGACCGAGGAGTTTATCAATGGCCTGACCCCCGAACAGCAGGAGATTGCCAAGGGGATAAACCGGCGAACCGAATTCCGGGTGCTGTCGACAGATTACCACGAAAAATTTGCTCCTGAGCCGGAGAAGTAGTCAGCCCGTTTACGGTCGTGATTACAACAACTTAACACGAAGATGTGAAGGCGTTTCGTGTAGTAAGTAGTGAAAAAGAGTTTGATTAAGAATTTAACACGAAGGCACGAGGACACGAAGAAGTTTCGAGCAGCAAGAACTAATGAACCAATGAACGAGTAGCGAGTTTGATAGTTCGAGACTGAAAACTGTGACTGAATTCTGTGACTGAATTCTGGTTTTGATAACAACGACAACCAATGACCAACGACGACAGCTCTCCCCATTTTTTAATCCCTTAAAATTATTAACTTTGTGCCGCGAATTTAGAGACTGATTTTATGAGTGACAGCAGGTACATGGCCCGTGGCGTTTCGGCATCAAAAGAAGATGTCCATCAGGCAATTAAAAATATCGACAAAGGATTGTTCCCCAAAGCGTTTTGCAAGATAATACCCGATGTTTTGGGTGGTGACCCGGAGTGGTGCAACATTATGCATGCCGATGGTGCAGGCACCAAGTCGTCGCTGGCATACATGTACTGGAAAGAAACCGGTGACCTTTCGGTTTGGAAGGGAATCTCACAGGATGCGTTGATTATGAATATCGACGACCTGCTTTGCGTGGGGGCGACCGATAACATCCTGCTCTCGTCAACCATCGGACGCAATAAAAATAAAATCCCGGGTGAAGTGATTGCTGCCATCATTAACGGAACAGATGAACTTTGCCGCGAACTGCAGGAAATGGGCGTTGGCGTTTATCCCACAGGTGGCGAAACAGCTGATGTGGGTGACCTGGTTCGCACCATCATTGTTGATTCGACCGTGACTTGCCGGATGAAACGCGAAGACGTGATTTCAGCGGACAACATCCAGCCCGGCGATGTAATCGTTGGATTGGCCTCATTCGGACAGGCTACTTACGAAAAAGAATATAACGGCGGCATGGGCAGCAATGGACTGACTTCGGCCCGCCACGATGTATTTGCCAACTACCTGGCGAAAAAATATCCGGAAAGTTTCGACCCTGAAGTTCCTTCAGAACTGGTTTATTCTGGAAGCAAATTGTTGACCGATGCGATTGACGGTTTGGGAATTGATGCCGGGAAACTGGTGTTGTCGCCAACCCGCACCTATGCTCCTGTCATCAAAAAGATACTTGACGAATACCGGAAAGATGTACATGGCATGGTCCACTGTTCAGGTGGCGCACAAACCAAAGTGCTTCATTTTGTTGATGGTGTGCACGTCATAAAAGATAACATGTTCCCGGTTCCGCCACTGTTTAAAATGATCCAGGAAGAATCAAAAACCGATTGGCAGGAAATGTACAAGGTGTTTAATATGGGGCACCGCATGGAAATTTACGTGAAACCGGAACTGGCTGAGGCAATTATCGCGATTTCAAAATCATTCAATATTGATGCACAGATTGTTGGCAAAGTTGAGGCTTTCGAAGGCAAAAAGCTAACCATCAAATCAGAATTCGGAACTTTTGAATATTAGCCCCGATAGCTTTTAGTGTAGGGTTTTGAAGACTAGATTATCGTCTATCAGAGCCTTTGGACTTTGTTATTTGGATTTTGGAATTTATTTTTTTTGACTTGAAAAATAGGAACATAAAATATGGCAGACAGATCATTATTAAGTAAATACGAGAATATAAGGCACCGTTTCGAGGAAGTCGGTCAGCAAATTACCGACCCGTCGGTGATGAGCGACATGAAACGGTACGTTAAGCTCAACCAGGAATACCGCCGGTTGGAAGCCCTGGTGCAGGCATTTAAGGAATACAAGGCCTTGAT
Source organism: Mangrovibacterium sp. (assembly GCA_050298035.1). Lineage (GTDB taxonomy): Bacteria > Bacteroidota > Bacteroidia > Bacteroidales > Prolixibacteraceae > Gaoshiqia. Next base: position 8,522 of record JBNKTK010000051.1, read on the forward strand.
TGATAACATTGAGTCGGGCAAACAAATGCTGGCAGAAGAAAGCGATCCGGATATTCGTGAGATGGCCAAAGAGGAAATTGAGCAAAGTGAAGAGCTCATTCCTGAAAAAGAAAAAGAAATCAAATTGTTGCTTGTTCCTGCCGATCCTGAAGATGGTAAAAATGCCATCCTGGAAATCCGTGCCGGAACAGGTGGCGACGAGGCCAGTATTTTTGCCGGCGACCTTTTTCGCATGTACAGCAAATTTTGCGAGCGTCGCGGATGGCGTTTGGAAGTGACCAACGTGAGCGAAGGTACATCGGGTGGTTATAAAGAAATTGTGGCCAAAGTGTCCGGCGAAGGTGTTTACGGTATCCTGAAATACGAATCGGGCGTTCACCGGGTACAGCGTGTGCCGCAAACCGAAACACAGGGGCGCGTTCATACTTCTGCTGCTTCGGTGGCTGTGCTTCCTGAGGCAGAAGAGTTCGATATTGAATTACGAAATGAAGATATCCGCCGGGATGAATTCTGTTCATCTGGACCTGGTGGACAATCGGTGAACACCACCTATTCCGCTATTCGCTTGACCCACATGCCTACAGGAATTGTGGTGCAATGCCAGGACCAGAAATCAAAACTGAAAAACCTGGACAAGGCGATGGCCGAATTGCGTACCCGTATTTACAACATGGAGTACCAAAAATACCTGGATGAAATTTCATCGAAACGGAAAACAATGGTTTCAACAGGTGACCGTTCGGCTAAAATTCGCACCTACAACTGGCCGCAGGGGCGTGTGACCGATCATCGCATCAACCTGACATTGTATAACCTGCAGGCAATTATTGGTGGCGATATCGATGAGATTATCGAAAAACTGCAAATTGAAGAAAACGCAGAAAAACTGAAAGAAGCTGAAATTTAGTTTAATCTTAGTGAGCAGATGGATTTAAGTTACCTGTTTGCTAAAAGCATATAATGATGAACAAAGAACAACTATTCGAACAGATCAAGCAAAAGAGAAGCTTTCTTTGCATCGGGCTGGATGCCGATATCCTGAAAATCCCGGCGCACCTGAAAGAAACTTCTGACCCCATATTTGCCTTCAACAAAGAAATTATTGACGCGACACAGGACTTGTGCGTGGCATACAAACCAAACCTGGCGTTTTACGAAAGCCTTGGTGTTGCCGGCTGGACAAGCCTTGAAAAAACCGTGAACTACATTCGCGAAAAATACCCGGAGCAGTTCATCATTGCCGATGCCAAGCGTGGCGATATTGGGAATACTTCCAATTTGTACGCCCGTGCATTTTTCGATCACATGGATTTCGACGCGGTGACTGTTGCCCCGTACATGGGTGAAGATTCGGTAAAGCCTTTTATGACTTACCTGGACAAATGGGTGATCCTGTTGGCGCTTACCTCCAATAAGGGAGCATTCGATTTTCAGTTCATCAAAAATGAAGAAACAGGCGAAATGTTGTTCGAGTCTGTTCTGAAAACTTCGCAGCAGTGGGGTACCTCAGATAATATGATGTATGTGGTAGGTGCAACCAAGGCGGAGAAGCTGGAAGAAATCCGTGAAATTGTGCCTGATCATTTCTTGTTGGTGCCGGGTGTGGGAGCACAAGGCGGCAGCCTGGAAGAAGTGGCAAAATACGGCATGAACGATCAGTGCGGTTTGCTGGTGAACTCATCGCGTGCCATTATCTATGCTTCGGATGGCGAGGATTTTGCGTCAAAAGCCCGCGAGGCAGCGATGGAAGTTCAGGTTGATATGGAGGAACTGCTGTTGGAAGCTGAATTGTTGTAAAAAAAGAATTTTCAGATAGCTGAATAAAGCCCGGTGTTCTCTTGAGTACCGGGTTTTTTATTAAAAAATGAATGTAATCAGGAGGTACTTCAAAAGCAACCCGAGGAAGCTGTAAAAAAGAACTTCTTTCAAGCGGTGGTTCAGCATACCTGCTGCCAGTACAATGACCGGCGAAGAAAGCGGGGACAGGTTGAAGAGAAAGATCGCGATGTTGCCGTACTTGCGGATCTCAGCTTCGGCTTTTTCGTAACGGCGGCGCCCTATCAGCTTGTCAATGATTCGGGTACTGAATGAACGCCCAATATAATAGTCGACAAGCTGCGAAGCCATGGCGGTTCCGATGGCGGTCAGGTTTAAGTACAGCACATCCAGCCCGGAATGCAAATAGTAGATGAACGCCAGTTCCACGGGCATGATCAGAAAAAACAGGTACCCCGAAAAATTAACGATGGCAAAAGACAGCAGGCTTTGTCCGTGTGCATTGTAGATGTCTTTGCCAACAGTAAGCGAGGCAATTGTAATAGCCAGGGCTGCCAGCAGGAATACCGGCAGTAATTGCTTGATATGTATTTTAGTCAGGGTCACAGTTCTTGTTTCGGGATGCAATAAATTTAACAGCTTTTTTACTTTTTTGAATACCTGTTGTTTTGAAACATGAGACAAATTGTGAATGGGTTAGTTGACCCGTCTGATCCCAGCAAAATTTTCCCGGTATTCTGTGGGGGTAACACCTTTAAATTTTTTAAATATCCGGTTGAAATTGGCCTGGTTGTTAAATCCGCAAAGGAACGCGATCTCGGAAATACTGTATTTGTTTTCAACCAGGTGGCGTGTTGCAAAACCGATCCGTGTATCGTTCAAGAACTCGACGAACGATTTCCCGGTCCGTTGTTTCATGAAACGGCCAAATGTAATCTCGGTCATGTTGACCAGGGTGGCAACTTCTGCTACCTTGATTTTTTGCATGTAGTTCTTTTGCACAAATTCTAAAACCAATTTTATTTTTTCGCTGTTGAAAAAATCGTCTTGTCCGGTGTTGGGCGTTGTCAGTATTTTTTTGTCTTTCGAAACGGCAAGCTCAGATAAGAGCGAAAAAAGTTCGAGCAAAGCATCCATTCCGTCGAGCGAAGCCATTCTTTCGATTCGGGGCTGTACTTTGCTAATCGTTTCATCCGAAAAGGCAATTCCTCCGAACGATTTCTCAAAGAGCTCACCAATTGGGTGCATGACGTTTCGCTTTAGCAGGGTGTCATGAAATAAGTCGCGATGAAACTGGATTGTTATTTCATGGATTGACCCCGATTGACATTGCCCCTGTTGCCACCCGTGCGCCAGGTTGGGGCCGGTCAGTACCAATTCCTGGTTGCCGATTGGCGCCTGGTGATCGCCAATAATTCGTTTGGCGTTTTCGGCATTGCTGATGTAGTTAAGCTCAAATTCCGGATGAAAATGAACCGGAAAATCAAAGCCGGTTTTCTCCCTGTCGAAAATTAACAGACAGTCTCCCTGGTCGAGGGGAGTTATTTCGCGGTGGGGCTGTGGGGCAATTTTGATCATTAATTGTGTTTAAATAGTATTGAATAATGATGGAAAAGTATTTTTGTCGCGCTAAGATAGTGAATAAATTTGTCGTGTTAATTTAGCTGAAAAACAGATTGATATGTTTTTGACTATTTTTACAAGTGTCTTTTAAATGATTTTTATTAAGTGTTGATGTTGAATTAGTATTGGTGTTTTGAAAGACAGCGTAAATGAAGTAAACCCAACTTAATTATATTGAGACGAAAGTCTTCGAAAACCTGCAATGAGTAAAATCTTTTGCAGGTTTTTTATTCTCAGGTGATTGTTCCTGTTTTCAAAAGGACAGGTTGATTTTCTAAAATTATTTTTTGTAATTTAGTTAACCGTAAGAAATATCTTTGAGTCTATGAATGAGTCCTTTCTGCAATTCATTTGGAAGCACCGGTTGTTCATTGAAAAAGGGTTGCACACCAACGATGGGGAAATCATCCGGGTACTGGCGCCAGGGATGTTGAATACCGATGCCGGGCCAGACTTTTTTAATGCCCGTATAAAGGTTGGGGAAACCATTTGGGCCGGGAATGTTGAGGTTCATCAAAAATCATCAGATTGGTACCGGCACAAGCACGATCAGGATCCAGCTTACGATAATGTTGTCCTGCACATTGTGGGACATGATGATCAGCCGGTGAAAAACTCAAAAGGCCAAATTCTCCCAAGTCTGGTGCTTAGATATGATGACCGGCTTGAAGCGAATTACGGCGATTTGCTTAAGTCAAAAGGTTGGATTGCCTGTTCTGATCGGTTGTTGGAGGTTGACCCCATGACTTTTCAATTTTGGTTTCATGGTTTGATGATTGAGCGGCTTCAGCAAAAAACAGATGAAATAATCACCCGGCTGGAATTAAATAAGAATGATTGGAATGAGACTTTTTACCAGTTTCTTGCGCGGAACTTTGGGTTTAAAACAAACTCCCTTCCTTTTGAATTACTGGCCAAGGCCCTTCCGCTTTCTGTGTTGGCAAAGCATAAGAACGATCTTTTCCAGCTGGAGGCGCTTTTATTCGGAACTGCCGGTTTGCTGAACGAAGAACTTTTGGGAGATGATTATTTTCTGGCACTTCGCAAAGAGTATTCTTTTCTGTATAAAAAATACAACCTGAAACCCATTGCGGGGCATTTGTGGAAGTTTTTGAGGTTACGGCCGGTTAATTTTCCTACTGTCAGAATTGCCCAGTTTGCAAAGTTAATTCATCAGTCAACAGCTTTGTTTTCGCAAATCGTGGGGGTGGATGAGCTGGCAAAAATTAAAAAACTGTTTCATGTTGAGGCTTCGTCATACTGGGCAACCCATTACCGTTTTAATAAAATTTCTGCAAAAAGTGTTAAGCATCTGGGCGATTCGTCGTTTTATAATCTGGTGATCAACACACTGGTGCCCTTTCTTTTTGTTTATGGTGATTACCATAACAAGCATGAGTTGAAAGATTTGGCTCTCGATTACCTGGAGAAGGTTCCGCCTGAGCAAAATGCGGTCATCGCAAACTGGGAAAAGCTGGGCATTTCGGTACGGTCGGCATTTGACAGCCAGGCGCTGATTCAGCTGAAAAATTGCTACTGCAATTCTAAAAAATGCTTAAATTGCCCGGTGGGAACAAAACTGATCAGTCGAACCATTAACGTTAAGGATGAACCAGTCAGCGAATAAATTTCAGGAAGTCTCCAATCGGGCCATTCGGGTTGGGGTTATGCTGCTCTTTTTTCTGATTTCAAGCGGAACGCTAGGATATGTTTACCTGGAAGATTTTACTGCTATTGATGCATTCTTTATGACCATTATAACCATTTCTACGGTTGGGTTTAGCGAGGTGCATCCATTGTCTGATGCGGGTAAAATGTTTACTTCGGGCTTAATTGTGACCAGTTTGGGGAGTTTGGCCTATGTTGGTTCAAACCTGGCCAGGTTTGTATTCGACGGAGAACTGATTATTTACTTAAAAACATACCGGGTGGACAAGAAAATTCAAAAACTGAAAGACCATGCTATCATCATTGGATATGGACGGAATGGTGAACAGGCTGCCATGGAATTACGTGATCACGGCATTGATTTCGTGGTTATTGACAAGCGCGAGAATGTCATCTCAAGGATTCGGGAGGATGAAGAGCTGCTTTATATCCGGGGAGATGCAACTCACGAAGATGTGTTGAAGCAGGCCGGTGTTGATTCGGCCCGGGCGCTGATTGCTACCACGCCCAACGATGCTGATAATGTGTTTGTGGCACTTACGGCCAGAAGCATGAACCCAAGTTTGAAGATTGTCAGCCGGGCATCCGAAATGGAATCCATCTCGAAACTGAAACGAGCCGGGGTTACCAATGTTATTATGCCGGAAAGGATCGGGGGGCAGCGAATGGCAAAGTTGGTCACCCAGCCTGATGTGGTGGAGTTTATCGAGTATATTCTGCTCCAAAAAAGTAAAGATGTCAGCCTTGAGGAAATTAGTTGTACCAATATGGCCGACTGTTTTGTAAACCGGGCATTAAAGGAGTTGAAAAGCAAAGACCCTTCGGGGGTCAATATCGTGGGAATCAAAATTAGCGGGGCTAAATATGTGTTTAATCCGGCACCCGAATTGACATTGAGCCGTGGGGACCAGTTGTTTGTGCTGGGGTCTCCGGCACAAATAAAAATCTTCCGTTCGTTATTGGAGCGGGGTCAGTAATTGTTTTGTATTACTGTGCTATGCTGATGAAAATCGATCTTTGTACTCGGAAAATTATATTGGTAAAAACTTGAATTACAAAGAATTTTCATTACTTTTGCGCAGAATTTTTAAGAATTGATTTTAAGCTGTTGTTATTTAATGCGATGCTGCAGCTTAAATATTGTATCACAATTTAAAAGCAAGAATTATGTATTTGACTTCTGAAAAGAAAGCAGAGTTTTTTGAAAAGTTTGGTAAAGGCGCTACTGACACAGGTTCAACTGAAGGGCAGATCGCTTTATTTTCTTACCGGATCGCTCACCTGACTGAGCACCTGAAGAAAAACAAAAAAGACTTCAGCACACAACGTGCTTTGGTTAGCATGGTAGGTAAACGTCGTAATTTACTTGATTACCTGGCCAAAAAGGATATCGAGAGATATCGTCAGATTGTGAAGGAACTCGGTTTACGTCGATAAATTATTCATAATAAAAGGCAATTAATTTATTGCCTTTTATTATTTTTGATAATCCCCACCACGGATAAGACAATCGTATTATTAAATTATTATTTCAATTTTGTTTATGAGTCAAGCAATTATTAAAACAATTGATCTCGGCGACGGACGTACAATTTCTATTGAAACAGGACGTCTGGCAAGACAAGCCGATGGGGCAGTTGTTGTAAAAATGGGTGGTACCATGTTGCTGGCAACAGTAGTATCAGCCAAAGAGGCCAAAGAAGATGTCGATTTTATGCCTGTATCGGTAGATTATCGTGAAAAATTTTCAGCAGCAGGCCGTTTCCCTGGTGGTTTTTTGAAAAGAGAAGCTCGTCCGTCTGACGATGAGATTCTTATTGCCCGCTTGGTAGACCGTGCTTTACGCCCGCTCTTCCCGGCCGATTATCACGCAGAAACTGCGGTGATGATTGCCCTGATTTCAAACGATGAAAATGTGATGCCTGATGCTTTGGCCGGTTTAGCGGCCTCTGCTGCTATCCAGGTTTCAGATATTCCTTTCGAATGCCCGATTTCCGAAGTTCGTGTAGGACGTGTAAACGGAGAGTTCATCATTAACCCTAGCGCCGCTCTGTTAAAAGAGTCGGATATCGATATCATGGTAGGTGCTTCATATGACAACATCATGATGGTAGAGGGTGAGATGGACGAAGTTTCTGAGGAAGATATGCTCGAAGCAATTAAGGTTGCCCATGAAGCGATTCGTGTGCACTGTGTTGCCCAGGAAGAACTGGCAAAAGAAGTAGGCAAAGCCAAACGCGAGTATTGTCACGAAGTGAACGATGAAGAGCTGCGCGAAAAAGTACATGCCGATCTTTACGAAAAATGCTACGGCATTGCCACTCAGCGTATCGCCGACAAGCAGCTTCGGATGACAGCATTCAAAGAATTGGTTGATGAGTATATCGTTGCTTATCAGGAAGCAAATGCTGAGAACGAGGAAATTGATTTGGATCAGCATGTGAAGTTGATCAAAAGATATTACCACGATGTTGAGAAAGAAGCCATGCGCCGCATGATCCTGGATGAAGGTATCCGTTTGGATGGCCGCACAACAACCCAGATTCGTCCGATTTGGGGCGAAGTTGACTATCTGCCGGGGTCTCATGGTTCTTCAATCTTTACTCGCGGTGAAACCCAATCATTGTCATCAGTGACATTGGGTACCAAAATGGATGAGAAAATCATCGATGGAGTAACAGTGCAAGGCACAGAGAAGTTCCTGTTGCACTACAACTTCCCGCCATTCTGTGTTGGCGAAGCAAAAACCCCGCGTGGATTGAGTCGTCGTGAAATTGGACACGGAAACCTGGCTTACCGCGCCCTGAAACGCATGATTCCGCAGGATTTCCCTTATGTGGTGCGTGTCGTGTCCGATATCCTCGAATCAAACGGTTCTTCTTCGATGGCAACTGTTTGTGCCGGTACAATGGCAATGTTGGATGCCGGGCTTAAAATGAAGCGTCCGGTTGCCGGTATCGCCATGGGTTTGATCACCGATAAAGGAAACGAAAAATTTGCTGTTCTTTCTGATATCCTGGGTGATGAAGACCACCTGGGTGATATGGACTTTAAAGTAACAGGTACTGAAAAAGGGATTACGGCAACCCAGATGGATATCAAAGTCGATGGACTTTCATATGAAATCATGACCCAGGCATTGCTACAGGCAAAACAAGGTCGTGAGCATATCATGGGAAAAATTATGGAAGTGATTTCAGAACCACGTCCTGAATTTAAACCGAATGTTCCGCGCGTTGAGACAGTACAAATCCCTAAAGATATGATCGGGCCAATTATTGGGCCTGGTGGTAAAAATATCCAGAAACTTCAGGAAGAAACCAAGACAACTATTGTTATTGAAGAAAGAGATGACTTTGGTTACGTGGAGATTTCGGGCTTGAACAAGGAAGCCCTGGATGCAGCAAAAGAACGCATTAAGCGTATTATTGCTCTTCCTGAAAAAGGGGAAATTTACAAAGGTAAAGTGAAATCAATCACCACTTTTGGAGCTTTCATCGAGATTCTTCCAGGAAAAGAAGGTCTGTTGCACGTCTCTGAAATTGCGTGGGAACGTATTCAGAATACCGAAGATGTGTTGAAAGTTGGCGACGAAATTGAAGTGAAACTGCTTGATATCGATCGCGACAATAAACTGAGACTTTCTCGCAAGGCCCTTCTTCCCAAACCGGAAGGTTATGTAGAACGACCGGAGCGTGAAAACCGCCCGCCTCGTCGCGATGGCGGAGATCGCCGCGACAACCGTGATCGTCGTGACAATCGTGACCGTGGTGACCGTCGTCCTCCCAGAGATCGTTAATCGAAATCAATAAATATAGAATGCCCGTTTTTCGGGCATTTTTTTTCGGATTATATGAACAAAAGTAATTGGTACCCCGAATTTGAGAAAAGCCTGGTTCAGGAACTGAAAGGTACAAAGGAACGAGACCTGAAGTTTTTCCGGATTGAGGAGTTTCTCCGCATGGCCGAACGTGTTGATGCCTTTTCCCCTTCCTGCCGCGAATGTGCCACATTCAAACTGGACTCCGAAAAGCAAAAAGATTCAATTGCAAGAGCTGTGCATACTCCAGGTCGGGAACGGCGGGAGTTTGACCGGTTGCAGTCGAAAATGGGCGTGCACATGAGAAAGAAGCACGGATTTTACCCTCCTTATTATTTCACGTACCTCCATTCTGCAACCTGGACTGCCGGGTTAATGTTGGCTGCTTACTTGCTGAGCCAGGTAATCCGGACAGTTGAGGTTTGGGTGTTTCTCACACCTGCATTTGCAATTGGCGTTATAACAGGCCAGATTGTAGGTGGACGAAAAGATCGCCGTGTCCGTGAAGAAAACAGAATTCTGTAATGATATTGGAGTTGCCGATACGCATAGTTTGTTTTTATCGTTTACTGAATTCTAAATTATCCAGATGAAGAAATTGACTTACTTTTTATCGTTGATGTTTATGGTTTCATGTGCAAAACAATCCATCAAATATCCGGTCGCAAAAAAGGAAATGGTGACCGATACCTGCTTTGGAACTGTTGTTGAAGACCCTTATCGCTGGCTGGAGAACGACACTTCGGCGGAAACGGCAGAATGGGTAAAAGCGGAAAATGAAGTGACTTTTGCTTATTTGGAGACACTCCCTTACCGCGATAAAATAAAGCAGCGACTAACCGATTTGCTGGACTATCCCAGGTACGGAACGCCCTCGAAACATGCCGGGAAGTACTTCTTCTTTAAAAATGACGGTTTGCAAAACCAAAGCGTACTTTACATGGTCGACTCGCTTGGTGCCGAACCCAAAGTCGTGCTTGATCCGAACGCCTTGTCGGAAGATGGCACCGTGGCATTGGCGGGTGTTGAAATATCAGAGGACGCTAAATACCTGGTTTATAAAATTGCCCGAAGCGGATCGGACTGGAATGAAGTTTTTGTAAAAGATATTGAAACCGGAAGTTTGCTCGACGATCATTTGGTATGGGTGAAATTTTCGGGTTTGAGCTGGTATGATGGCGGTTTTTATTACAGTGCGTACGACCAGCCGGAAGAAGGCAGTGAGTTGTCAAAATCAAACGAATATCAAAAGGTTTATTACCACAAACTTGGGACTCCCCAGTCGGATGACCAGCTAATCGTTGAAGATTCGGAAAAACCGAAGCGGATGTTTGGCGCCGGGTTGACCGAAGATAAACGCTTCCTCGTGCTTTCAATCAGTGAAGCCACCAGTGGCAATGCTTTATCTGTAAAAGATATGGCGAAAAAAGGAAGCGGCTTTGTGCCTTTCATGGAAAGCCTTGAATTTGAATTTAACGCGGTTGACAATGTCGGGGACGACCTGTTCATTCTGACGAACTATAAAGCGCCCCGGTACCGGCTGGTGAAAATCAATATCGATCATCCGCAGGAAAAAGATTGGGTGGAAATCATTCCGGAGCAGGGAAATGTATTGCAAAGTGCGACACTTGCCGGTGGAAAAATTGTGGCAACCTACATGAAAGATGCGCACAGCGTGGTTGAGGTTTATGCCTACGATGGGACTTTTGATTATACGATTGATCTGCCTGGAATCGGTACAACAGAATCTTTTTCGGGTAAAAAAGATGAGACCCTGGCGTTTTACAGCTATACGTCTTTCAATACTCCCGGCGAAGTTTATCAATATGATTTTGACAAAAAAGAAAGCAAACTGTACTTCCGTCCGGAGGTGAAGTTCAATCCGGATGAGTTTGAGGTAAAACAGGAATTTTACGAATCGAAAGACGGAACGAAAGTCCCGATGTTCATTGTGTCGAAGAAAGGTATTGAACTGAACGGCCAGAATCCGACTTTACTTTATGGTTATGGTGGCTTTAATATCAGCCTAACCCCCTCATTTTCTACAACCCGGATGGTCTTTCTGGAGAACGGAGGAGTGTTTGCCCTGGCAAACTTGCGAGGTGGAGGAGAGTATGGTGAAGACTGGCATAAAGCCGGCACCAAGCTGCAAAAACAAAATGTATTCGACGATTTTATTTTGGCGGCTGAGTTTCTGATAAAATCAGGGTATACCAGTAACGAAAAACTGGCAGTGATGGGTGGTTCGAATGGAGGTTTGCTTATCGGTGCGGTAACCAACCAACGCCCCGACCTGTTCAAAGTTGCCTTGCCAGCCGTTGGGGTAATGGATATGTTGCGCTTTCATAAATTTACAATTGGCTGGGCATGGGCTGGCGATTATGGCACCAGCGAGGATAGCAAGGAGATGTTTGAGTACCTGTACGGCTATTCACCTTATCACAACATTATCAAAGGTGGAAAATATCCGGCGGTTTTGGTTACCACAGCCGATCATGACGATCGGGTTGTGCCGGCTCACTCATTTAAATATATTGCCCGTTTGCAGGAATATAATACCGGTGAACTGCCGGTGCTGGTTCGCATTGATACCAAGGCTGGTCATGGCGGAGGTAAGCCAACTGCAAAAATTATTGAAGAATACACCGATGTTTGGTCATTCATGTTTTATCATTTGGGCGTGAAAATGTAAGACGAAGGCTGGGGATCAGTTATAAATATTGTAATTTTAAATCCCGGGAGTAATTGGCTGCCGGGATTTTTTGTGCATATGAAAATCAATTATTTAGTTATAGAAGGAAATATCGGATCGGGTAAAACAACCTTGACCCAAATGATCGCCAGGGATTATGGTGCCCGGGCAATTTATGAAGGATTTGATGATAATCCGTTTCTCCCGAAATTTTATGAGGATCAGGAGAAGTATGCTTTTCCTCTGGAAATGTCGTTTTTGGCAGACCGCTACAATCAGCTAAACAAAAACATCAGGGAGTTCGAGCTTTTCAGTACATTCCTTGTTTCCGATTATTATTTTATGAAATCGCTGATCTTTGCCCGTAATACCTTGAATGAAGACGAGTATCAATTATATAATCGTTTTTTCAAAATGATATACGAGAAGATCCCCAAACCGGATTTGTATGTGTATCTGCACCTGGATTTGGAAAATCTTTTAAAAAATATCCGGAAGAGGGGGCGAGAGTATGAGCAACGTATTGCACCAGAGTACCTTCAAAAGATACGGGATGGCTATTTTAGTTTCTTTAAGCAGCAGCAAGACTTTCCGGTTTTGCTGATTGACACCAATAATGTCGATTTTGTTGCCAACCCGGAGCACTATAAAACGTTGCTTGGTATAATCTTTGATAACGAGTACCCGCCCGGTTTGACACGTGTTTTGATGGGCTAAAAAAGTAGTTTTTATCCTTTTAAATCACTAAAACATTGCTAATTTTGTAGACATCAACCGGTTTTATTACAAAATCAATATTTAATACTGTCAAAATGAAAAGATTTAACTTTAAACCTCTGGCCTCTATTGCATTGGCAGCTTTGGTTCTTTCGAGCTGTTCAAGCTTACAGAAAATGAAAAAAAATGCCGATCAACTCAACTTTAAAGTTACCCCTGAAATTCTTGAAACTCATGCTGGTGACGTAGATGTTGCGATTGATGGCCGCTTCCCTTCTAAATACTTCGGTAAAAAAGTGACCCTTGTTGCAACACCTGTATTGAAGTATGAAGGTGGTGAAACTGCTTTTGAACCTGTTACTGTTCAAGGTGAAAAAGTAGACGCCAATAACAAAGTTATTAGCTACACAAACGGTGGTAATTTTGCCTATAAAGATGCTGTCCCTTTCACTGATGACATGCGTTTGTCTGACCTGGAGGTTCGTATCACTGCTTCTCAGGGCAAAAAGAGTGTAGACTTTGAGCCAATCAAAGTTGCTGATGGTGTAATTGCTACTTCTACAATGGTGATCAATTACCCGACTCCGATTATTGGTATTCAGCGTGAAAAAAACACAACAGGTATTTATGATCCGAACATCGATCCGTTCCAAAGAATCGTGCCTGATTCATACACCGCAGATATCCACTACCTGATCAACAGTGCCGTTTTGCGTAATACTGAATTGAAAGCTGAGGATATCGAAAAACTGAAAGAATATACAAAAGACGCTTTCGATGCAGAACGTAAAGATTTGAAAGGAATTGAAGTTTCAGCCTATGCTTCTCCGGACGGTGAACTGGATTGGAACACAAAATTGTCTGAAAAACGTGAAGGCACTTCAAGCAAATATGTAGAGAAACAACTGAAAAAGGAAAAAATTGAAGCTGAGCTGAAAACCAAATTCACTCCAGAAGACTGGGAAGGCTTTAAAGAGTTGATGGAAAAATCAGATATTCAGGATAAAGAACTGATCTTGCGTGTTCTTTCTATGTACTCTGATCCTGAAGTTCGCGAACGTGAAATCAGAAATCTTTCTTCAGCTTTCACAACTGTTGCTGATGAAATCCTTCCAAAACTGCGTCGTGCAAAAATCACTGCTTCGGTTGATTTGATCGGTAAAACTGACGAGGAAATTGCAGCATTGGCTGATTCTGATCCTGCATCATTGAACCCTGCAGAGTTGTTGTACGCTGCTACTTTGACAACTGACAAAAACAAACAATTGGCTATCTATAACTCTTGCACAAAAGTTTATCCGAACGACTGGAGAGGATACAACAATGCAGGTATGGTTTTGGCACAACAAGGTAAATTTGCAGATGCAAAACCTTTGTTCGAAAAAGCTGAAAGCCTGAAAAACGACGAGCCAATCATCAAAAATAACTTAGGTGCTGTTGCTTTAGTTGAAGGTGACCTTGATAAAGCCGAAACATTGTTCGGTGCTGCTTCAGGTGCTGGCGATGCGGTTAACTACAACCTGGGTATCGTTGCCATCAAAAAAGGCGAATATGACAAAGCCGTTAAGTTGTTGCAAGGTTCAGATTCTCCAAACCTTGGTTTAGCTCAAATCCTTGCAGGTGACAACAATGGTGCATTGAAATCATTGGAAAACTGCACTTGGGAAGGTTGCTACATGAAAGAATACTTCAAAGCAGTTGTTGGTGCCCGTACAGCTAAAGAAAACCTGATGTACGAAAGCCTGGAAACAGCTGTTAAAATGAAACCTGAGCTGAAATCAAAAATTGCTACCGATATGGAATTCGCCAAATATTTTGACGAGCCTAAATTCAAAGCAATTGTTGAATAGTCTGTAAGATTAAATGATGATATGAAAAGCGGTCTCAAACGAGGCCGCTTTTTTTGATGCAAATCCGCGGTGAACCATTACTTTTAGGATGCGTAAAACGTGAAAAATCAGTTGGAATATGGGTGGTCAGAATAAGAAGTTGAATTTCTTCAAACCAGATATTGATACCGATTTGTCTGTTCCTTTTGTTGGCGGGGTGAATGCTGGTTTTCCTTCTCCTGCCGATGATTATCTGGAGCTGAAAATTGATTTGAACAAAGAGCTGGTGAATAATCCGGAAGCGACGTTCTATGCCCGGGTGAGAGGTAATTCGATGATTGAGGCCGGGTTGAATGATGGCGATGTGCTGGTGATCGACCGGAGTCTTGAGCCAAAGGATAATAAAATTGCTGTTTGTTATATTGATGGGGAGTTTACAGTGAAGCGCATTAAAATTGAGAAGGATTATTGTTGGCTGATCCCGGAGAACCCCGATTTTAGCCCGATAAAGGTAACCTCGGACAATGAATTTCTGATTTGGGGAATTGTGGCTTATGTAATTAAAAAGGTATGATTGCGCTGGTTGATTGCAATAACTTCTATGCCAGTTGTGAACGGGTCTTTCGTCCTGATCTGGTTGGTAAACCGGTCATCGTTCTTTCCAATAATGATGGTTGTATCATTGCCCGTTCGTCCGAAGCAAAAGCGCTTGGTATCCCGATGGCCGCAGCTGCCCATCAATACTTGGATATGATCAAGCAGAACGGAGTCCATGTTTTTTCTTCAAATTATGCCCTTTACGGTGACATGAGCCAGCGGATAATGAATATTCTTGGGCGACATGTTCCTGATATTGAAGTGTACTCGATCGATGAAGCTTTCCTGTCGTTGGCGGGTGTAACAAATCCTGTTCAATTAGGGAGAACCTTGGTTGATAAGACCGGCAAGTGGGTGGGGATTCCAATTAGTATTGGCATTGGTCCTACGAAAACATTGGCAAAAGTTGCCAATCGCATCGCTAAAAAGTTTCCGGATTTGGAGAATGTACACCTGATCGATTCGGAAGAGAAGCGCTTGAAAGCGTTAAAGTGGATGCCGGTGGAGGATGTGTGGGGAATAGGACATCGTCATGCTGTCAAAATGAATTATTACGGGATTAAAACGGCTTTTGATCTAACGCAAAAGTCGGATTCGTTTGTTCGCAAGCATTTTACAGTCGTTGGCCTTCGTACCAAGAAAGAATTGGAGGGAGAGCCTTGTTTCGATTTTGTCAGCCAGCCCCAAGCTGCAAAGAGTATTGCCACAACACGAAGTTTTGCGGAAATGCAGACCGAATTTCAACCGGTTGCCGAGGCAATTGCCCACTATGTCAACCTAAACGGGTACAAGCTACGACGGAAAGGGTTGTGTGCTTCTAATATGATGATTTTTCTGAATACCAATCGTTTTGCAAACCTGCCGCAGTATCACGGTGGTTTTACGGTCACTTTTCCGACACCAACCAACAATAGCGCCGAGATGATCCGTTATGCAAGGGGGGCGGTTTCTAAAATCTTCAAACACGGTTATCAGTATAAAAAAGCGGGGGTAGTCGTGTCGGGCTTAATCCCGCAGGAGCATGTTCAATTGAATATTTTTGATCAGGTTGACCCATCGTTCTATGGTCAATACAATAAAAACAACAACAAATATACGCAAGATATTACCGGTGGTGCAGCTGGCGCCAATCAGGATCTTGTATGGGGCGGTCTGCACACGGTCTTCAATATGCCGTCATTTATGATCGCTGCGCAATACATCAAGTCTCAGGACACGATGGATGCACCGGATGTATACAAGAAGGCGGGTCAAGGTTACAATGCCCATGCCGTCTACCGTTTCGGGGAAGAAAAACAGTTCCGTATTGTCGGCCGTTACGATGCCTGGACACCGGACAGCGTACAAACACTTGACGCTGCTGGCGCTGATACCGGTTTGTATGTGGAAAACACTGATGACCTTACAAAATACAC
>JBNKTK010000052.1:0-24241 GCA_050298035.1 Mangrovibacterium sp.
AATTCCAGCCTACTACCCGCTCTTTGGAAAGCGCATCGGCTGCTGTTCCGCCAAAATAATGAGCCGCTGGGTTGTAATTCGGGTACCTGGCCATTCGTTGCAACTGACCATTGACAAACAACTGGTCAAAAATGAGATTCTGCGTGACTTTGGCCTGCCAAATGCCGTTTTTATACGCTTCCCATTTTAGGTTGAGCGGCGTCCCTCCGCTAATGGTAACCTTTTGATTATCAAAATTCTTAATTAAAAGTACTTCACCCTCTTTGCGGGAATCATTTGCATTAAAAACTAAGGCTTGGTTTAAATAATACGTGCCTTCCATAAGGTTTATCGTAACTTTACCGTGCAATAAACGGGCTTCGTCCACTGCCCGGCTAATTGTAGCCAGCGGCTTACCCCTCGAACCTTTGTTTTTATCATTACCTTTTGACGAAACATAAATGTTTGTCTGCGCCACTAATCCCAAAGGACATAAAAAAGCCAATGCGATTACGACTCGTTGAATTGTTGCCATCCTTTTATTATAAATTGCTATCTATTTTTCTTTGCGGACCTGTCGCCTTTCGGAAACATCCGTTCTTATCCTTCTCAATACCCACTCTGCTAATTTTCCAACCTCACAGAATTACTTGTCAATAATTACGAATAGCCGCATACACTCCATACGATTGATTTTCAACACCGGACAAAGGCATAAGTGAATACATTTTCCCATTATTGAACAAATGAAAGCTGTTATCTTTTTTATCAACCGTAAGGTTTTTTAAAATTGTATTTGCATCGCCTTTCAGGATCAATTCTGCATTGACCTCAAATGCCAAAAGAACCGGGCCATAAAATATAGCAATTACGTTCTTATCGTCGGGCATGGTTTTAATGTGAAAATCATAATGGAAAACCAGTTTTACCTTATCTCCATTCTTCCATTTACGGGTTAAGTTAATGTGTGAATCCGGGCGAATTTCAATATTTTGCTTCTCATCGTTGACATACACATCTGCCTGTTGCGACCAGGAAGGTGACAGCAGCTTGAGCGTAAATGCCGATTTCTTTTTAGTCGATAGCGTAAATTCGATGATTGAGTCAGAAGGGAAATTCCCGGCTTGTTCCAATTCAATATTTTTTTCGGTCCAATTGACTTTGGACGGCACATAAAGATTGACCCATAACGTTGAATCATCGTGATAATAAATTCCTGAATTCAGGCTTGCAAATGCCTCAATGGTAGTACCATTACAACAACGGAAATCATCCTCTTTCAAAAAGGATTTATTTCGCGGCGAACCCAACGGCAAATGATATACACACCTCCCGGTTTGACCGCTTTGCAAGGCCATGATGGAATTGTAAAAGGTATTCATATAAGCATCAGCGTATTTCGAATCAGCAGTCCACGTAAACAATGCCGAAGTAAGTTTTTGTGTATTATGAGACACACAAGACTCAGCTATCTCTTTCGTCATTGTATTGCACAGATGATCGGGCAGCCCCCAATGCTCTGCTGAAAGTGAAGTGGGAGATGTTACATTCGGTCTTGGCCCACTGGAAGATCCGTTCACATAGGCATGGTGATTGATAAGCATATCCCAAAAATCAACAACCGCAGCGTGGTACTTTTCTTCATTCGTTATCGCATATCGCCGGGCATAGCCGTTCACCAGAACGAGATGCGTATTGGAATGCAGACCGGACAAAATATCCTCATTTTTCGACAATGGGACAAGAAACCAATCTTGGTCGAATATTTTTGCCAACGCCAGGTGCTTTGGATTTTTTGATATTTCATACAGTTTGTATAAAACCTCGTTCATCGCTCCCGCCTCATTCGGGGGATTAGCATCAACCGTGTACAACATTTTCTCAATGGTTTCATTGTCAAGTTTTGACATCCGCATCTCAACATAGTCCGCCATCTTAACCACCATTTCATACGCTTTTTTGTTACCTGTCCGAACATAGGCATCCAACAGTCCCTGCATAATTTTATGGTAAGTATAGTAAGGGGCCCACACTCCTCCAAAACGGGTTTCGAGAATATCGAATTCTGTCTCAGGAAAAGCACTGAGATAGCCATTTCCAAAGGCTTGCTGACACTTATACAATTCATCTATCATATAATTCAGTCTGGGTGTTAATATGGGATCTTTGTACCTTTCGACCACGCTTGATACCGCAGAAAGGTAATGCCCGACAAAGTGTCCTCTCAAGCCAATAGTAGGAGATTCCCAGCCCTCCAGCGGTTTGGCGTCAGATGGTAACCCTGCATTCACCCTGAAGTTATGCAACAACCTGTCCGGATCGAGAGATTTCAGATATTCTGTATTTAAATCTTCCCGCTGTTTTATCCATGACGCGGTAAGCGTTACCTGTTCAGTTGAAAATGGAGAAGCTTTCTCAATGCCTGATTTAAGCCATGTTGACTGACAGAATATGCCTGTATGAACAGAGAAAAGCAAAATAACTATTAGGAAAATTCTACGCATAATCAATTTTTCACTGGTTGTGAAATTCATTTATTAAAAAATACGCTGTACAAAAAGATACAGGTTGTTGGCCCATTCCGTGTCGTCGTGAGCGTTTCCATCAACGTGCCACACATGCGGAACTTCTTGTTCTTTAAGGTACTGATGCACCCGTTGGCTGACACCAATCAGGCCATCCTTGTTCCCGCACGCAAGCCACAGTACTTTAAGTTGCTCCTTGGCTGCCTTCAAATCGGGCAACAGTTCGGTATCGGAAAGCCCCCCAAATTCATTGGTATTCGGAGCCGATGATAACCCGCCGACATAGGCGAAGGTCCCGATGTGTGAAAGTCCGATATTCAGGGACTGCCCTCCTCCCATTGACAAGCCAGCCAGTGCACGATGTTCGCGATCGGTGTATACGGAATAGTGAGACTCGATATAAGGGATGATGTCCAAGAGCAGATCATTTTCGAAAGACATGCCGTACCCTTTGTATCCGCTCTCCCGCTCTGCCTGTTCATCCGGCTTCGGATTATCAACCGTTAGGTTCGTATTGCAATTGGGGAAAACCAGAATAACCGGTTCGATCTTACCGTCGGCAATCAAGTTATCAACGACATTGTTTGCGCGGCACCAGTACGGCCATTGCCCGGCATCGCAATTGAGGCCGTGCAGCAAATAGATCACCGGGTACTTTTTATCGGCCGAATAACCGGGAGGCGAATAAACCAACATTTCACGACGTGCGGAAAGTGTTTTGGAGTCATACTGAATAGTGGCAACGGTGCCGTGCGGTGTATTTTCGCGCGCATCCCTGAACCCGGCCGGAGGATCGTCAAATGCGGGCTTGTCGTCTGGTCCCAACTCAACAGGTTCGCCAAAGCCTCTGCGGGCAGCGGGTGTACCGTCGCGGAACAGCAAAGGGGCAAATTCGTGTAAACTGCGCCTCCAGCTCTGCCATTCGTGGGCAGTATTCGGCGACACATAAAACACGCTGTTGATACCGGCTTGTTTCAACGCATCGGTATTCACTTTCGGGTTACCGCCGAAAGCGCTATGATCCCCGCTAAGTTCGCGGCTTCCGTAACTCACGAATACAAGTTTAAACTTATTCCCGAATTCGGGAACCGTTTCCATCTCCTCTTTCGAGATGCTGCCTCCACTAAAAAGACCAATATGTGAGAACACATCGGGGTTAGCCAGGGTAATGCGTTTCGTCTGCATACCACCCATCGACAAGCCGGCCATCGCCCGGTGCGGCTGATCAGCAATTGTGCGAAAGTTCGTATCAATGTAAGGGATTACATCTTCAAGAAGGATGTGTTCGAATTTTCCCCAATCGTAACCGCCCAATCCTCCTTGTTTGCTCAAATCGCCTGAAATGCCTCCATTTTCCATCACAATAATGAATGGGTTGGACTTTCCTTCGGCGATGAGGTTATCCATAATCAGGCCGGCATGCCCCTGCGCACCCCAGCCGCTTTCCCCTTCTCGATATCCGTGTTGCAGGTACAGCACCGGATAGCGTTTGGTCACATCCTTGTCGTAATCCGGCGGGGTATATACAAAACAGTGTCTGATTGCCTGACTGGTGTTGCCGTAGTAGTAGATTTCACGCAACTGGCCGTGAGGCACGTTTTTCATGGCATAGAAGTCCTGATCTTTTGCAGGGATTTCGATATCGTTGCGCCAGGCGCCGGAACCAAAGATATACGTACTTCCCGGATCCGGTACTTCAGCGCCGTCTATCACCAGTCCGTAATAGTGGTTGCCTTCGTCGAGCGGTTCCGATGTGCCCGTCCAAACTCCTTGTTCGTCTTTGGTCAGGGGATATGTCCCGTTGATATTCATCAGGACACTCTTTGCTTCAGGAGCCTTGATGCGCACTCTGACACGACCTTCCGAGTTTACCTGGGGGTATTCACTCCCCATTTGATTGGTAGAAGCAGGCTTGAAATCTTCGACTACCGACGATGGCTTTTCCTGTGCCTTGGCGTTCGAGCCAATCAGAAAAGAAAGGCTTAAAATACCTATTTGCGCGAAAACATACATTCGTCTAATCATTTTAACATCTCCTTAATTAGCTAGTTAGTATTGATTACATTAATGCTTCACTTGTTCGTATCGCCTAAATACCCATTTGTTTCAAGCCACTTCCGACAAGACTCCGGCCAGGCCGATTGGGTACCTCCCCATTGCGACAGGCCATATCCGTGTCCGCCTGCCTGATAGATATGCAATTCACAGTTTATTTTGTATTTTTTCAGAGCTAATGCATATTCAATACTGTTTTCTACCGGCACTGCCCCATCGTCCATTGAATGAACCATAAAAGCAGGTGGTGTTTCACTGTTTACCTGCAACTCGTTGGAAAAATGCTTTACCGATTCCGGCGTTGGTGAACTACCAAGCAGGTTCTCGCGCGAGCCCCAATGGGTAATTGTCGAATCCATAGAAATTACCGGATAAATAAGCAAGGAGAAATCGGGGCGGGCGCTGGTTGTATCCTTGGTCTCGTAGACTTTCTCATTAAAGTGGGTTGATACCGTTGATGCCAGATGCCCTCCCGCGGAGAACCCCATAATTCCAATCTTTTCAGGATCAATCCCCCACTCCTTTGCATGGCTGCGCACAATACGCATGGCTTGTTGCCCATCCTGCAAGGGGGCAATCGACTTATTTTTCATGATGGCGTCATCGGGCAAACGGTAATGTAAAACGAATGCCGATATGCCCAAACAGTTTAACCATTCAGCTACTTTTATCCCCTCGTTAATAAAGGAAATGCCATAGTAGCTCCCACCCGGACAAACCACCACGGCGGTTCCGGTATTTTTATCGGCAGGAGCGGGATAAACCTGTAAGGAGGGATTTGTTATAAACCTTAACTTTATCCAGTAGGCAGAATCTACTACTTCTTTGTAGTCAGAATTAGCGATTGAACCAGGCACTTTACCATTCCAAATGTCAATCACTTTGCTTTGGCTGTATGCACCGGCACCCATCATTATAACACCAACTAATACCAATACGCATTTTTTGAAACTCATATCAGCTACTTTTTTTTACACACTATTTTTTCGAAAAAATCCCGTCCACTACTTCCCGGTTAACAGGCCTCTTGCTTCAAGCCATTTACGACAGGCTTCGGGCCATGTACCTTCTGTATCTGCTGGATTGCCCATACCATATCCGTGTCCGCCCGATTGGTACAGGTGGAGTTCGCACGGAATTTTATTCTTTTGTAATGCCAGAGCATAAACAATACTGTTTTGTACCGGAACGGCATTATCATCAATAGATAGTGCCAAAAATGCCGGCGGGGTTTGCTCATTTACCTGCAACTCGTTGGAAAAATGCTTCACCAATTCCGGCGATGGGGTATTACCAAGCAAATTCACCCGCGAGCCCCAATGGGTAATTGTCGAATCCATGGAGATTACCGGATAAATAAGCAAAGAGAAATCGGGCCGGGCACTGGTCGAATCTTCTGGTTCGTACACCTTTTCATTATAATGGGTTGAAATTGTGGATGCTACGTGTCCCCCCGCAGAAAAACCCATGATGCCGATCTTATCAGGATTAATTCCCCACTCCTTTGCATGGCGGCGGACAATGCGTATTGCCCTTTGTCCATCCTGCATGGGACCGATTGATTTGTTTTCCATGATGGCACCGTCAGGCTGGCGGTAGGTCAACACGAAAGCGGTTACACCCAAGCTGTTGAACCATTGGGCCACCTGCAACCCTTCATGCCGGATGGCAAGCCCTGCATAGCCGCCTCCCGGACAAATAACAACCGCCGTACCCGTTGCCTTTTCCGCCGGCGCAGGATAAAAATAGAGGTCGGGATTGACAATGGAATGTTTATCGACCCAGCCTGCCGTTGTATCGACATTCTGTTTGAATTCTTCACTCTTGATTGCCCCGGGAACCTTTCCGTTCCAGATGTCAATCATTTCGTTTTGGGCTGAAAGGCTCCCGATTGTGGCTACCAGGCAAACAAATGCCACAGCTAATTTTTTAAAATCTAACATTCTCATTTTCTTTTATAGTATTCGTTCATAATATACCACGCTTTCTTTTTTTCTCCATTTTCCGATATCAAGCCTTTCCGGTTGTAGCCATTTTGGTAAACCTGGTTCATCCGGCCCAACGACCTGTAATCGAACAACAGCCACGGGCACACCCCGCACAGGTTGGGAACGGTGCCGAACATTTCAGTCTGATCCTTGTAAATTTTCTCCTGATATCCTTCAGTCCAATTAGCCGCCTCGTCAGTTGGTCTTTCGTTGCTGCCATATTTCGCTTCGCCGCCAAACTCGGAGATAAAAACAGGCTTGTCCGGAATCGCGACATTCCATTTTGTTTCCGATGGTTTTCCCTGCCACGGTATGTACCAACCAATGTATTCGTTGATACAAATCAGGTCGGAATAGTTGTACAAGGGATCCCAAATATTAAATGAATTATTATCGTAGGTTTGCGTATTCGTAACATGGGTAATCAACCGGGTTGAATCCATTGCCCTGCATTTTTGAGTCAACTCAACAAGTGCGTTAGTGCGGTTTGGTGTTCCGGGATAGGTTTCATTCGATAGATTCCAGAGAATAACCCCACAACGGTTTTTATCCCTGCGGATCATTTCGTTAAGCATCGTTTCCAGTTTTCGCGGAACGAGGCTATCGGAAAATTGAATATGCTGATAAACAGGAATTTCGTCCCACACCATCAGTCCCATTTTTTCGGCCTCCCTCACCATATTTTCATTGTGCGGATAATGAACTAACCTGACGAAGTTGCATCCCAATTCCTTTGCCGGGTTCAACAACAAACGGTCGTCCTCAGTCGAAGTTGCCCTTGCTTTTTTGTATGGGTCTTCTTCATGAATATTTACCCCTTTCAGAAAAATAGGTTGTTTGTTCAGCAACACTTGACTTCCCTGCACTTCGATGCACCTGAAACCAATTTCGTCGGCAATAGAATCTGCTTCACTTTCAACCATTACTTTGTAAAGTTTAGGATTTTCGGGCGACCATAGTTTGAAACGCGCAGAAAATTCAACCTTAGCAAAACCCTTCTCGTTTGTCCGGGTTTTATAAACAATATTCAGTTCTGGTATTTTTACCTTAATATTTTGTTCGGCCTGTTCTCCATCCAATTGAATCCATCCAAGCACCGTATTCAGGCTCCCATTTTTTAGTTGGATGAAATAGTCGTTGATGTAAGTATTACCAGTTTCGATAAGATTCACATTCCGGGTTATACCTCCATAGTTGAACCAGTCATATCCAATTCCGGGCAACCCGTTTGCCAACCGCCGGTTGTCTGCTTTTACTATCAGGGAATTACTCCCTTCTTTAACTAGATCTGTAATTTCGAATTGAAACGGCGTAAAACCGCCTTCGTGGCTTCCCAGCTTTTCGCCGTTCAGATATACATCAGCTATATAATTAACTGCTCCGAAATGGAGAAAAAGCCTTTTCCCTTCCGAAACAGAACAGTCAAATTGCTTTTTGTACCAGACTGTCCCCTCCAAATAAGTCAGCTCACACATTTGGGAGTTAAAGTCGCCCGGCACATTCAGTTCCGGTCCACCGTCAAACGAGTACTCCACGAAATCAGTCTTTTTTTGTGGCTTTTTTTCCTGCCAAACCTGTCTATAGTCACCGCCCCCGGTTGGGTCGAGAATCACTTGCCACTTGCCATTCAGGCTTGTCTGGTTACGGGATTGTACGTTGACCATGGCCGTTTGGGCATGTAAACTACTTGTCAACAGTAATAGACAAAACAGAACAGCAACCTGAACCCTAAATAAAAAATTTTTTAAAATAGTCATATCACATCGTTTTAATTTGGTTGAGAATAGAATCTCATAAACTTGTGTAGAGTATAAAGCGCTACAAACAAAATACCATTAAACCCACATTAATCGAACTTTCCGGGTTGGTACATAAACTTATCAAAATCAGCATAAGCTTTCGAATTTTTACTTTTGGATGAGGCATATAATCCAATATAAACTCCCGTAAAACCTCCATTGGTTTCGGAACTCAGATACCATACGTTTATCTTGTTTAAAAAATTAAAATTCTCACCATCCAAAGAATAATAAAACGAGTAAAAGTCCTTATCCCCTTTTACTTTCAGATAAATTCTTTCATCGGGAATTTCCATCTCATAAGCGATGTGGTTCAGCACTCCCATATGATAACGGACTACCAGTTTACGTTTGCCTATTTCTGATTTTTTCAAAAAGATGTCATAATGTGCCTGGCTGGTGTACATAACTGTCATTCCCGCTTCGTCACCTTCCTTTGCATTATTTAACGACAGGACAGTGATAGCTGAAAAATCCATATGTTCCTGTCTGCGTCCCACAAAAGTAGGGGAATCATTATCGTCCAAGGTAACCGGGATTGCTTTCAACCTCAATGAACCTTTCTTTTCCGTCAGAGAATAGTTATTCATATCCGGGTTACGGAGGTAGTTCCAGTCAACACCTAATTTCGCTTCATCAAAATCGGTAGAGAGGTCATGCTGCTTTGCAGGTTGTAAAGGTAAAGTAGGCACATTCATATCGATGTTGACCGTACCGTTACCATTGATCACAGGCCAGGCATTGGTATCCCATCTTACCGGAGCTAAGAATGTTTCACGTCCCAATACGTGATGCAGTAAGCTTTGCGGACGAAAGCCCAAAAATACGATCCACCACGAACCGTCATGAGCCTGAACAAAATCGCCATGCCCGGTCCCCTGAATTGGGTTGGTTTGTGCATTTTCGTTCATGTGAGTCATAATCGGATTAGAAGGGTTCGGATCATAAGGTCCATAAATAGACCTGCTGCGCGCAATCGTCATTTTATGGCCATATTCGGTACCTCCTTCAGAAATGAGCAGATAATACCATCCGTCCTTTTTATAAATATGTGGTGCTTCCGGATAACGTCCTCCTGTACCACCCCATACAATTCTGCCTTCAGTCAGTTTTTTTCCGGTTTTAATATCTATTTCAGAAATGGTGATTCCTCTACCATTTGACACGAAATAACATTTGTCATCTTCAAAATACAAAGTTGGGTCAATACCTCCCTGTTCCACAAAAATAGGTTCAGACCATTCGCCGGCAGGATTATCCGTTGATACATAAAAATTTCCGCCACCGGATACATTCGTGGTAACCATATAGAAACGGCCGTCGTGATAACGAAGTGTAGGTGCATAGATACCGGCAGAAGGCGCGCATTTGGTTAATTTCAGTTGGGAAGGACGGGTCAGGCAATGCCCGATTTTTGTCCAGTTAATTAAGTCTTTACTATGAAAGACCGGAACACCCGGAAAATATTCGAAACTACTGGTTACTAAATAATAGTCGTCACCAACTCTGCACACACTCGGATCCGGATGAAAACCAGAAATGACAGGGTTTTTATATCCCTGAGCGTTTGAGTAGTGATAGAAACCTAAAATACAAACTAAAAGAATTATTACTTTTTTCATGTTGAAATTTATTTCAAATCAATTTAATAGTAAAAATGAAAAGATATCGCATTTCTTATTTTCAATTTTACCCCTAAATCCCCTAAAGGGGACTTTTGCCGAGGTGAAAATTTGATGAGCTGACCATTGATAAACAAGGGGTTATCGAATGTCCTATTTCAAAATAAAATCTTCTGTCCCCCTGATATCAGTAGCTGAAGCTCCAATCATAATTTTGAAATTACCGGGTTCTGCAATCCAGGTATTTTTTTTGTCATCATAGTAAGAGAGTTCCTCTTTTGTCAAGGTAAAACGCACTATTTTTTCCTCTCCCGGCTGTAAAGAAATTTTCTCAAACCCTTTTAGTTCCTTCAACGGACGAGGCAAACTTGATTTTTCATCCCGAACATACAATTGAACCACTTCCTTTCCTGCAACGTTGCCTGTATTTTTCACTGGAATTGTCACCACTAATGAATCGGCTGCTGTAATCGATTTTGAAGAAATTGTAGGTTTCCCATATTGAAATGTTGTATAACTCAATCCATATCCGAATGGGAAAAGAACCGGGATATTTTTAGTATCAAACCAACGGTATCCTACTAAAATATCCTCTTTGTAATACACGTTGACACTGTCGCCCGGATAACAGAGTTTGTCAAAAGAATGTGCCCCGACATCTTCCAGTTTTTTAGGAAATGAGATCGGGAGTTTTCCGGAAGGATTTACTTCGCCGGAAATAATATCCGCCAAAGCATTTCCAGCCTCAGAACCAAGATACCATCCTTGCACAACAGCCGGAATTTTATCTAACCAGGGCATCAAAGCCGCATTTCCACTTAGTAAAATCACGGCAACATTTTTATTGACTTTCTGTATCTCTTCAATCAGTTTATCTTCTCCGAATGGCAAACTGAGCGATTTGCGGTCGCCACTTTCACAATCCTGAAAATAATTTTTATTCAACCCACCAACAAAAAGAACTACATCGGCATGACGGGCAAGCTCAACAGCTGCATTGAGCAACGAATCGGCATTCAGTTTTGAAGGCTCTTCCCGTCCATAAAGCGACGGGCCGGAAGCATATCCCATACTGTAAACAATATGATTTTCACCGTATTTATTCTTTAGTCCCTGTAATGGCGTAATTTCATACGCAGCTTTCAGCGATGTGGAACCACCTCCGACAATCAGGCTGCGTGTAGCATTTTCGCCTATCACAGCAATCTTGGTGTATTTGCCTACAGGAATTGGTAAAAACTGTTTGTCATTTTTAAGGAGAACAATACCTTCATCTGCTATTTTTCGGGCTGCCAGACTATGTTCGGGAGACACAAAACGGCCGAACGGGCGATTGGCGCTCATGGTTGTACGGAAAATCATCCGCAATATCCGGCTCGCTTTATCATCAAGCTTCGACATTTCGTATTTCCCCGATTTAATTCCGTTCAAAAACGGATCGGCCAAATAATAGCTTGAAAAAGGGAAATGTCCTTGTGTTGTCAATCCATTGGTATAGGTACCCATCTCAATATCAAGACCTCCATTAACAGCTTCATCGGTGCTATGCACACCGCCCCAATCACTGACTACCACACCGTCGAACTGCCAGTCATTTTTCAGGATTTTATTCAACAGAAAGTCGCTGTGACAGCAATGTTCTCCCCTGAGTTTGTTATACGCGCCCATAATCGACCATACTTTCCCTTCCTGAACAGCCGCTTTAAAGGCCGGAAGATAAATCTCATGCAACGCCCGGTCACTTACATTTACATTGATTTCGCCACGGCTAATTTCCTGATTGTTCAATGCAAAGTGCTTTACGCACGCAGCAACTCCATTTGACTGTACGCCCTGAATGTAGGGAACCACCATGCGTGAAGCCAAAAAAGGATCTTCGCCCATATATTCAAAATTCCGACCGTTGAGCGGTGTACGGTAAATATTGACTCCCGGCCCTAACAACATGGTTTTGTTCCGGTATCGGGCTTCTTCCCCGATAGATTTGCCAAACAACATGCCCATTTCCGGGTTGAAAGTCGCAGCCAAAGCAGTGAGGGCCGGAAATGCGGTGCAAGAGTCATTTGTCCATTGAGCGCTATTCCATTCATCCCATAATTTTTCATCGCTCACACCATGCGAGCCATCAGAAGACCATACATCCGGAATGCCCAGACGGGGAACTCCTTTCGAACTAAATTTGGACTGCGCGTGGCAAAGTGCCACTTTTTCTTCGGTAGTCATTCTTGATAAAGCATCCTTTATACGAACTTCAATAGGTTTGCTTTCATCTAAATAAACAGGCTTTTGTGCCCATCCACAAACAGACAACAGAGTAAGTGTTAATACTAAAACGCTAATTTTTCTTTTTATCATGACATTATATTATTTCGTAATTACATCCACTTCGGCATATCCTGCCACATCATCACCCGCCGTATTTTTCATAGCGCGGAGCTTGATATAACGAGCCTTTTTCGGCGCAAATTTTTTGATTTGCCACACCGGGTTATTTTTGATGTTGGAGAATTCACCTTGATCAACCAGTTCCCAAACTTTATTGTTATCAGACACATAAAACTCGTAGTTCGTAACGATGCCTGAACTCCACTTGCCCTGATCCGGCAAGTACCTGAAACCGTTAAGGTTTTGCTTGCTCCCCAAATCAATAACCAAATCAATTGGCATCTCCTTCCCTCTCTGATGCCATACGCTGGATGGATTACCATCCAGGATTGCACCAGCTTTTTTATCATTTGTTCCGACAATTTCCCAATCCTTTTTAGAGATGTCAAACACTTCCGTACTTACAGGACTGCTTTTACCCGAAGCCGGATCGTAAGCAATTGCCTTCACTTCCACTTTTCCGTCAGCTGTAAAAGGTCCGGCATATTGATTTGATTCCGGGGTCGGTTCGCTTCCATCCAGTGTGTAGTAAAAAATCGGGCCAATATCGTTGGTGGTTATCGTCACGTCTCCGGATTGACTTCTGCTAACAGACGGTGCATTCAGGAATACCGGTGCATTATAAACGCCGATATTTGAAATGACCGGGCAAGCTTTCGAGTCGGTAATATTGAAACGAACCTTTGTTGCCTCAACACTTGGGAAACGAAGGATTCGTTTATACCCGATAGTTGTTGCATTGGCCACTTCTTTCCAGTTTCCATCCACAAATGCTTCAACAGTAAAAGCCCTTACTCGTTGTCCCAGACGGATATATTCCTGTGCCATAAAACGGTTGAATAGGATTGGCTTACCAAAATCGATGGTTAACGATGCTGTAGTTACCTTATCGTTGGTAGCCCAATAAGTGTCTTTATTGTTGTCCACGGCATTGGCAGCTCCATATTCATTCGCGTTCCCACGAACATTCGATGCTTCTGCAGTCATATTTTCAGCCAGGTTTACAGCAAAAGATTCTTTTACTGCTTTGCCAAACTCAATGGCCATTTTTTCGTCGGTAGGATGAATTAAACCATTGGGCATAATGGGGAAGTTGAGCAACAGGGTACCGTTACTTCCAATGGAGTGATAATAGGTATCCATTAGCTTTGGTACAGTTTTCACCTTGTCATCTTCACTTGGATGGTAGAACCACTCAGGCCTGATGGAAGTATTTACTTCGGCAGGAACCCACGAATCTCCATCTTCCAAACCAAAATGAAGCATTTCCCATGCCACTTCGCCGGTGCCATTCAACAAACTCCAGTTTGTTTCGCCAACAGCTCCTTCTTCGGTACCTACCCAGCGAAGATCGGCCCTGTCGCCACCATCGTTCCATATTACGATATTGGGCTGCAATTCACGTATCATTTTGTAGGTTGGCTGCCAGTCATAATAGGTCGTACGATCAATTTTACGCACCTCATCGGCTCCCCCGTAATATCCGTCACCTCCGTTAGCTCCATCAAACCAGATTTCAAACACGTCACCGTAGTTTGTAAGTACTTCTTTAATCTGGTTCCTGAAAGTTGTAATATACTCAGGTTTTCCATAGTCGGGGTTATTCCGGTCCCATGGCGACACATAAATACCCAACTTTAATCCGTATTCTTTGCAGGCATCGGCCATTTCGCGAACCATATCGCCTTTACCGTCTTTCCATGGGGCATTTTTCACAGAATACTCTGTCGTTTCCGTTGGCCACAAGCAGAATCCACAATGGTGTTTTGCAGTAATGATGATGCCCTTCATACCGGCCTCTTTACAAATCCGCGCCCATTGGCGACAATCTGCTTTTTCAGGGTTAAACAGACTAACATCTTCATTCCCATAGCCCCACGACTGATCAGTGTAAGTATTTAGCGAGAAATGTATAAAAGCATAATATTCCATTTCCTGCCAACGCATTTGGTTCTCGCTTGGAACAGGCCCAAAAGGAGCAGGGGCTTTTGTTTGCGTACAGCTATAGCTGACTAAACATACAGAAAGGATAATCCCATACAAAAAATTCTTAATCATACCCGTCAATTTAATTGGTTTATTTGGTTATTTGGTTATCTGGTTATCTGATTCACTCTTGTTAAAATCAATATCACTATTCAACTGTAATCACAACCTCACCGCCATTCAGTGTTTAGGATGATCCTACAATTTAATTTCTCCGGCTTGTTTATCAGCCTGCACTAAAACCATGCAATAAAAGAATTACATTTTCAAAGATTCTTCTCTATTTCGTAACCAACATTGTTCTCATAAATCAAAAGGGCAACATTCTCAGTTAACCACCTTCCCAGCAACATTCTTTGCCAAAAATTTATTTCCCAACAATAATTTTCGAGGTTTTTACATTTCCATCCGATAAAATCTTTCGTTCAATAAATATTCCTGACAAGTTTGCCGTGTTGTCTATTTTTTGACCGGTAAGAGTATAATATTCTATTGATACCACCGAAGCCTCCCGGGATTTAAAACTTTCAATCCCCGTTGGTAATTCAGTGACATCTAAATAGTTTAAATTAAAACCTGCTTTTGTGGCAACTACTTTCAAATAATGTTTTCCCTGATCGATACTAATATCCTTAACAACTGATTCGTAAACCTGCCAATCACCTGTATTGGGACCGGTAACCCGGCCAACACTCTCTTCATCAAGGTAAAAATCAATAATCCCTCCACCGTATGGCGAGGCAAGACGAAAAGCAATTTTGTAATCCGTTTGGGATGTGTTGTTTTCAATGGCATACTCCACCCAATTCCCATCGCCAATGTAACCCAAATTTTGCCCTCCCCCGGTGTCACCGGTTGTTTCAGCCTGCATCCCGTATTTTAAAGTGAAGTTTTCAGCTTCTATTTTACCCGGTATTTCAACCCATGTCGGCGCACCGATCGGGTTCGCAATGGCAAATCCGGTAAAAGCGTCCAGAGGCCCGTTATCAGCAGCCGTTATGTCGCCCGGCGTGTAGCTCAGCGTTATGTTATCGCCGTAATGAATCCCTTGAGACAACACCAGCCGAACTGTTTTTTCCGACACGGAATAATCGACAAACGGAACCTGTTCCCCGTTTATATCAAGGATAAAACTGTCCGACTGTCCGGCGGCCAGCTTCATGGATTTTGTAAAGTCCAGTGTCAGGGTAATGCCATCTGCTTCTGCTTTGCCACTATTGATTTGCACGGGCAAGCCATCGGATTTGTTGACAACCGATAAGTCAGAAACAGCTTTCAGCACCCCCTCATCAACCGACAAAATAGTACTGCCCGAATAGGAAACCGAAAGCGCATAATCCCTGTAAACCTTTTCGCCGAGGGAAAACGACAAAGTGGCCGCGTCGTTGTCCACTGCAGAACATCCAAGAATCGGGATATCGATTTGCCCGTTGTAATCTGCCTTGAGCACCACACCTGATACATCGGCAGGAACTTGCATGGTTTTATTAAATTTCACCAAAAGCACATCCCCGCTCGCATCGACCTTAGCTTCGACAATTGTGGGAGCTGCGCCGGCAAGCAAATTATTGACTGGAACATTTGTGAAACTGACCAGTTTTTTCCCGTAATCGACCGAAACAACATTTCCGTCGCTGTATGAAAGGGTTACCTCATTGTCCTTGAGTATGTTTACACCTAAACTAATGACCAAATTATTGGTGCCGCTTAAAACGACATCATTAACTGAGACCGGTACTCCATCTACATTCACCGTAAAACCGGAATAACTTACGGCAGATACAATTGGCTGGGTCAACTCCACAGTTATTTGCGAGGCACTCCCTTCAGTGACCGAGGCAGACTTAAATTCAGGCAGACCATCTTTCAATGAATACTTACTGCAGAAGTCCCAAATGTCCTGACTGGAAAATACTCCGTTAACCCCGTCACACCAATCAGAATACCAGTGCCCCACGCCGGCAACACTGATAAATACGACTTCAACCTTTTCTTCGCCTGGCCCCCAATATTTTTTGGTGGATTTTGCTGTGGCAAAGTTCGCCGGGTAAGGACTGGTAACCACCGGTGTTGTCGGGCAGCCGTTCCTTTCGATCCAGGCATCCATGCATTCCTGCACCCGGCTATGCGGTACAAAATTATCGTCTGCGCCATGTATGTGGATGATGGGAACAGGACGTGAACTGTTGGTATTTGGCCCGTCCATCAGGAAACCGCTTACGGGAGCAAATGCCGCAATTTTATCGGCTATCCGGGTGGCTGCATAATAACACATCATACCCCCCATTGAAAAGCCAGACAGGTAAACACGGTTGCGGTCAATGCCATACCGGTTATCCATTTCGTCGATAATGGCCAATATGAAATTGATGTCGTTGTCGCCCCAAAGCTGCCAATCGTTGCCGTCGGACTGGGGAAATACAAGAACAAAATTATTGGCCTGGGCAACCGACTGGAATTGCGTTTGGTTTTTCTGGTCGGTCATGGTTTGGCTCCTCCCGTGCATGGATATGACAAGGGGGCGGTTTTGTTCGATGCCCGAAGGGGCGTAAACAATCATTTGCCGGGTGGCAGAACCCACCTTGATCGATTCCTGCGCCTTCAAATTAGAAAAGCCCCCCAAAAGACAGAATACCAAAATCAATAATTTCATCCTCATAATTTTAAAATTCATAAGCTGTTCGTTTATTTTTTCTTTTTCCATTCGCCTCTGTGCCGGAAGTACCATAGGGCATTGTTAGTACTGAGCAACTTCTTCTGAAATTGTTTTAATATTTAGCACAGCCTCCGATAAACCCGGACGAAGTACTATCAA
Source organism: Mangrovibacterium sp. (assembly GCA_050298035.1). Classification (GTDB taxonomy): domain Bacteria; phylum Bacteroidota; class Bacteroidia; order Bacteroidales; family Prolixibacteraceae; genus Gaoshiqia. The sequence goes on from JBNKTK010000052.1 coordinate 17,155, forward strand.
TACTTATTCAAATTCGACTTTAAGAACAGTTGCAATTTCATCCATAGCTCCTGCATTGGGTGTTGTAACCGTCAATTTATTTTCGCTGGCCGACCATTTCAACTCATCGCCGCTTCCGACCACACTAACACGTTTGATATCCTGTCCCGGGTTTGTTTCGAATACATGTTCCAATTCGATTTCTTTATCCGGGTCGGGCAAGCCCAGCAAATATACATATAAGGTATTTCCATCTTTCGATTTGGCAAACCGGACATCGTCCTTCGTGTACTTTATGGTCGCTGATTGTCCCCCAAAATGTCCGTCTTCAATCTCAGCAATGCCATAGCCAAAAACAGAATGGACACGCGTGTTGTACACGGCTTCCTCATGTTTCTTAATCCATTCGCCAATTGTTGTTAAAACATCTTGTTGTTCCTGCGGGATGATGCCATTGGCCATCGGGGACACATTTAACAGTACCACACCTTTTTTACTCCACACATCAATCATATTGCGGATGATCAAATCGGCCTTTTTGTACTTCAGGCCATTGGTGTAGCACCAGCTACCATCGCTGATGGTTATATCTGTCAGCCAGTATTTTTCTGAAATATCGGTTTTCCCACCCTGCTCAATATCAACCAGTGCAACGCTGTCAGGCAGATCCTCCTGCTTATAAAAAGTTATGGGTTCCTGACCCCGGCTTACAGCTGTATTATAATGGTGAGCCACCATTTTTTGACGGTATTGCTCGGGAATCATGTCTAACCACGAATCGAACCAAATCATATCCGGCGCATATTGATCAACCACCTCGTTCACTTGTCCCAGCCAACGGTCATAAAACTCATCAGCGGGTATGTTACCATACAGGTATTTAAGCTTTTCATCTTTGGTGCTTGTAATCCCTTTGGGATCGTATGCATAGTGACTGTTAAAACCAACCTGACCGGTATTTGCCCAATGAACGCTGTCGTTGGCATACCGTTGCAAATTACGGGCATGATGGAAGGTCGTTATGGTTTTCATGTCGCGTTTTTTAAGCTCTGACAATAGCTCTCCGGTAATATCCTTTTCAGGTCCCATATCAGCTGCATTCCACGGATTGATTTCGCTGTCCCACATCGCAAAACCATCGTGGTGTTGCGCAACAAGGCCGGCAAATTTAGCCCCCGCTTTTTGAAACAGGTCGGCCCATTCGGCAGCATTAAAATGTTCAGCCTTAAATAAGGGGATAAAATCATGGTAATTAAATTCAGCCCCATAGGTTTTAACGTGGTAATCATGGACAGATGCTCCCCATTGTCCTTTCTCAAGCTTTGTATAATACATCCATGCCGGATACCATTCTGATTCATAGGCGGGCACGGAATAAATTCCCCAGTGGAAATAAATCCCAAGTTTGGCATCTTTAAACCATTCCGGTTCGGTATTGTGTTTGGCCAACGATTCCCAGCTTGGCTCGTAAGCATTCACTACCTGTTTGGATTGTTTGGGGCTGCACATAAGTAAAGTGCCACTAATAGCCAGCAGGCTTACTGTTTTTAAAGTTCTTTTAAGTATGTTCATTTATTCAGTTGCTTATTGGATGAAGACTGTTCCGTTTCTTCAGTATTAATTAAAGTTGAATTGCTACAAATTTATCAAACGCCAACCTAAAACCATTAAAGTGAAACTAATTGGGTTTACTTACCGGAATTATTCCGCTATCAAAGTAACCGTTGCTACCGGAAGCGCGCCACTTCTGGCTGTTATGTTTATTTCTCCTTTCTTGTCGGTTGATTGTATTACCGCAAGGCATTTCCCCAGGTAAGCTTCCATTTTTCCGCCTTTAAACGGCGTATGGCTTTGCTGGTTACCGTTGCCCACGGCCAACAGTTTTCCGGCGCCCCTCACTTCAAACTCGATCAGGTTGCTGGCAAACGGTACAGGCACGTCATTGGCATCAAGTAGTTGAACCGTTACGTAGCTCAAATCCTGCTTATTGGCTTTAATGGCCTGACGGTCGGGTGTAAGCACTATTTTCGCAGGTTCGCCGGCTGTTTGCACGGAAAAGGTAACGGTTTTGCCATCGGCAGTTGTTCCTATGGCTTCAAGCTTTCCGGGTTCATACGGAATTTCATAAAATAGGAAAGCCTCTTTCTTAAAATCCCAATTGCGGGTGCCCAACGATTTCCCGTTTAGATTTAATTCCACATCAGGCACGTTGGTATACACATGAACGGCCAGCGTATCGCCAATAGTTTCGTGGTTCCAGTGGGATTCAACCTTAGGCCAGTTCCAGAAAGAAGACATGTTCCTGTTACGCGCCGATTTATCGGTTTGAACAGCAATGTAAACCATGGGCTCATCGTTCCAAATCGACTTGCGGAACCAATAGCCGGGTTTTGGATTGCCGCACATGTCTACCACACCGCAATCGGCACCACGCCATGGCCAGTTGGGCCATGTCTTCCAAAATTCGAAGCCCGTACCTACATGCCCAATGCCGGCTTCGCCAAGATAGTCAAAGCCAGTCCACAAGAACTCGCCGGCCACGTAATCCTCCAACTGGCCATCGAGCCATTGCTGGTATGAGCGCATTTGCCACGCTTTGTGATCGTGGTATGGGTACATCACCGTTTCGGAACCGAAAATCACCCGGTTGGGGTATTTTTCGTGGTCTTCCTTATAAAAGGCTTCCTGGTAGTTGTATCCTACAATATCGAGCAAATCAAGAACCCCGAAGGCATTGAAGTTAACAATTTCGTTGCAGGCCAAAGTAAAAGGGCGCGTGCTGTCGTGCTTCCCGGCTGCATCCAGCAGCATGGGGATAATTTTCTGTGCATTTTCCTTGTTGTATTGTTCCCGCAATTCGTTACCGATGCTCCATGCAATGACCGACGGGTGGTTACGGTCGCGCCGAATCCAGTTCTCCACATCCCTTTCGTACCATTCTTCAAAATGAGGGGCATAACCGTGAGGGGTTTTACCATCCATCCACTCGTCAAAAATCTCGTCAATAACCACAAATCCCAAGCTGTCGGCATATGCAAGCAGTTCAGGCGACGGCGGATTATGACTCATCCGTAACGCATTGCATCCCATTTCTTTTAAAATTGAAAGCTGTCGCTTGTGGGTTTGATTGAACACTGCTGCCCCAAGCGGTCCACCATCGTGGTGGTTGTTCACTCCTTTGAGCTTTACATGCTTACCATTGAGCGAAAAACCCTTATTTGGGTCGAATTGGAAAGTCCGGACACCAAAAGCAGTTGTGTAGCTATCAACCACCTCATCGCCGCTCCTTACTTCAACTTGCAAGCGGTACAAATTGGGTTGTTCAATGGACCACAATTTCGGACTCTCGAGCCGGATGCTCTGTGCTATTGTCTGCTGCTGGCCGGCTTTAACATCGATATCAGTTTCCGATTTGGCAACTTGCTTACCTTCAGAATCGATAAATTTGGTCACCACGGAGCAAGGCTGATCGGCATCGTAATCGTTGTTCACTTCGACAGAAACATCGACCCTGGCACCGCTTTCGTCCGCTTCAGCAGTGCGGGCAAACACACCCCACTGGTTAATGTGCAGCCTATTTTTTGCCACGAGCCAAACATGACGGTAAATGCCCGAGCCCGTGTACCAACGAGAATTGGGCTGTTCCGAAGTATTTACCTTAACCGCAATCAGGTTGTTTTCGCCAACCGGTTTTAAATAAGGGGTCAGTTCGTAATAAAACGACGAATATCCATAAGGACGAATTCCAAGGTAATGGCCGTTAATCCACACCTCGCTGTTGCGGTATACGCCATCGAACAAAATCCATAATTTCTTGTCCGAATACTCCTTTCCCGTAACAAACTGTTTTCGGTACCAGCCAATGCCGCTGTACGCGTAACCGCCACCTGCGCCCGTAGTGTAGGCCGAGTCGAAGGGTTGTTCGATGCTGAAATCATGCGGAACATCAAGCTGCCGCCATGACGAATCGTCGTAGTTGGGCTGTTCAGCCCCTGGTTGTTCATTCAATGCAAACTTCCAATCAAAATCGAATGAAGTTTTGCCATCGTTCAAAGGTTGTTCCTGTTTGCATGATGTAAACATTGCAAGGAGAAACAGCGTGAAAATAAGTAGTATCCTGTTCATTTTCAATGGTTAGGTTTTTTATATGCAATTTATCTTTATGTAACCCGGTTCTTTTATAATGTCTTTCTTTAAAATTTAGGATTATTTACTCTAAAGCAATACATTATTTATCGGAGTATTCCAGTACAAATCCATACCGATATGGTTTATTCCCCGGGTTCGTGTACTTATCCATGGTTTTAGCGCCCCAGGTATCATCGCCGCCAACCCCGTGAATATTTAAATCGATATTCAGGTTAATAAAATCGCGCCGGGGAAGCTGGTAATCGTGCGTTGTTTTTTCCAAATCGTCTTCAGTATAAGGCCATGCTCTGAAATTCAGCGCTTGTAAACCTGTTATTTTAAAGCTTCCATTGTTTTCACTTAAAGAAAACCAACGAACATCGCAGCGATTGGAGTTATCCTGCGGCGCCGGATATGGAACGATAAAATTTTGCAATGCCGAATGGTATAAACCTATTAACGAAGCTGTTTTACGGTCGGGGTAATTCTCGTAAGGCCCCCGGCCATACCAATCAATGGCGCTATAGTTTTCCGGGATACGGATCCTCATACCAAATTTGGGAATCAGGGGAATGGTATCGCACAAAGGAGCATAGGATGCCTCGACCTGTAATTTCCCTGCACCATTCAATTGGTAGTTCAGGGTATAGTTTGCGCCGATAGTTGGCAAATTCATTTCAAATTTAACAGAAGCCAAACCACCTTGTCCGGATACAGTAACATTTTTGACCACCCTTTTCGCTGCTGCGTCTTTCCACTTACCCAATTCACCGGAGTAACCGCTATGCTTCTGGTTGTCGTTTGGCGTCTTCCAGAAATAGGGTTCAAGTTCGCCTTTCAATAACTCTTGCCGGTTTACTTTCCAACTTACCAGGGAGCCATTTTTCCGATCGAAAATGAAGGACATTGTTTCCGTCTTCATTTCGATTTGCGAAGGCGATTCTATTACAACTACCTGTTTTTCTGATGGTAACAATTCTGTCCACCGATAGGGCTTGATGACAAACTGCTCGCGGGAAATGCAAAAGCCCCCTTCAGCCCAAAGGGTTGCCGATTTAAGCTTCGCATAAACATTCAGGCATATTTCGGAGGAAACCGTATCGGCCACCCGCAGCGAAGGCAGTGTAACGTTTGAACTTGCCCCCGGCAAAATATTACCGCAATTGAACTTGCCGATTTGTATCGGCTTGCCGTTTGCGGTGTATTCGTATTCAAAATCGAAATTGCTAAGCGGTAGAAAATCAAAGTGGTTTGTAAGCTCAATTGTGATATCCTTATCATTTATGAGTCTGAACACAATCGGCTGATACACTTTCTGCACTTCATAATAATGGGGATAGGGTTTTCTGTCAGTCGAAACCAAGCCTCTCATAACAAAATTTTCGTCATTTGGCTTGTCTCCAAAATCGCCACCATAGGCCCAAAATTCACTGTCTTTTAGACTAATATCATCGGGGTTCCCGTCGAGTTTAAGCGCTGAGCCATCCTTCGGTTTGGGTAGCCCGTGTTCGTCCCACTCCCAAATTGCAGCACCGCAGATGCTCGAATCGGAATAAATAACATCCCAGTACTCTTGCAGATTACCGCCCGAACTCCCCATAACATGCGCATATTCCCGCATAATCACCGGTTTATCGTTAATCCTCTCTGCCAATTTTTTAAAATCGTCAGGATGAAGGTAGCTATCATCATATAGATCAGATATTTCCCGGTCGGTATCCGAGAAAACCAAGCGGGTTTGATCTATTTTTCTGATAGTATCGGCCATAGCTTTCATATTTTGCCCTTTGCCGCCTTCATTTCCCAAAGACCAGAATATGACGCAGGCATGGTTTTTATCTCGCTCAACCAGTGAGACAGCCCTCTCAACGTGAGAACTTTTCCATTCCAGACTATCTCCCATGATTTTACTTCCAAGTCCAAAAGCATGTGATTCCTGGTTGGCTTCGTCCATTACATAAAAGCCATACTGGTCGCAAAGTTCATAAAACAAGGGGTCGTCAGGATAGTGGCTCGTGCGTATCATGTTGATATTGGCTTGTTTCATTAACTCCATATCACGCACCATGAACTGCCGGCTCATATACTTGCCTGTGCGCGGGTTCTGTTCGTGCCGATTGATACCTTTCAATTTTACAGCCCTGCCATTGATGTAAAACACTTCGCCACGTACCTCAATTTTGCGCACGCCAAAATTGCATTCTATCCTGTCAACAAGCTCTTTCTTGTTATTTCTAAGTGTTACGACAAGATGATACAGTTCAGGTGTTTCTGCCGACCAAAGTTTCGGTTGCTCCAATAACGCGTTCATTGAAACCATTCCCTGCTTTGATTTTAAAATTACGGGAACCTTCGCGGTGACAGGAACAACAACATAGTCCCCTTTGGAGGAATATCCGGTTATCTCAGCTACAGCCTGTAAACCGGCAATATTTTGTGCCGATCGGTTATCAATCTTCAGGTCAACCGAAATGTTTGCTTTTTCATAAGTCTTATCCGGTATTGCTTTCACAAAATAATCACTAATGAAAGTTTGTGGCCTTGCGATCAAATCAACATCGCGGAATATCCCTCCCAAGCGCCAAATATCCTGATCTTCAAGATAGCTGCCGTCGCACCATTTGTACACTTCCACGGCCAATTTGTTTTCGCCATTTCTGATATAAGAGGTAATGTCGAACTCGGCAGGCGACATTGAATTTTCGCTGTAGCCAACTTTCCGGCCGTTGACCCAGACATAAAATGCAGACTGGACTCCCCCGAAATTCAGAAATACCTGTTTATTGCCCCAATTTTCGGGAATATGAAACGTGGTAGCATAACTACCAACCGGGTTTCGTTCGTTATAGCTCGTAAAGCTCTTATCGGGTTCTTCGGTTACTTTGGGCCAATCGGGCTTGAATGGATAAGCTATGTTTGTATAAATCGGGGTTCCGAATCCCTGCAACTCCCAGTTTCCCGGAACCAGGATGTCATCCCA
>JBNKTK010000053.1:0-24106 GCA_050298035.1 Mangrovibacterium sp.
GGAACAGCGGCTTCGGAACCAGTGCAGATCAGCAGGCGGGATGCCTGGTAATCTTTTCCATCAGCAGAAATCGTGATTACCTCGCCACGTTTATCTTTAATGACAGCTTCGGCCATCACCACTTCGGCATTGGCATGTTTCATTTTGGCACCAACCCCGGCAACCAGTTTGCGAACGACCTTGTCCTTGCGCAACATGATTTTTTTGAAGTCGAAACCAACGTCATCGACTTTAATACCATATTTTTCGGCCTCATGTGCATATTCCAGCACCTTTGCCGAATTCAAGAGCGTTTTGGTGGGAATACAACCTTCATTCAGGCACACCCCTCCCAAGGCTCTTTTGTCAAAAATGACCACGCTCAGTCCTTTTGCCCCGGCACGTTCAGCCGCAACATAACCGGCAGGGCCACCTCCCATAATTGCTATATCGAATTTGTTACTCATTTCTGGATTCTGGGTTCTAAATACTTGATTTTTGATACTGGATATGGATTTGATCAAATCGAAAGATTTTCAATTTGTTCTTTGATTTCTTTCAGGAAAAGGGTCGCCTCGCCGCCATCCAGGGCCTGGTGATCATAAGTCAGTGACAAGCCCATCATTGGCACAAAACCGTAAACGCCGTCACCCAAATCCTTCGGGCGGGGTACAATGGTACAAACCCCAAGAATAGCAGTTTGCGGCAGATTGATCACCGGGGTAAACATTTCAACGCCGTAGTTCCCCAAATTTGAAACAGTGAAACTTGCAGCTTCCGGTTTCAGCAATTCCGGGTCGATGCTCCCTTTGCGGCATTGTGCGGCAACTGTCGACAACTGCGACGAAAGCCCTTCAACCGACAGGTCATCGGCATTCTTAACCGCCGGAACCATCAAGCCACGCTCAGTGTCAACCGCCAAACCAAGGTGTACTTTTTTGAACCAGCGCATACTGTCGCCAATGAAGTGCGTATTTACCTGCGGGAACTTTTTCAATGCCCTGATCACGGCAAGACACACCAAATCGTTAATCGTGATATTCTGGGAAATTTCACCTGCTTCCAGTTTCTTTTTGAACGTTTTGCGCAAAGCCATAATCTGGCGGGCATCAGCACTCATGTGGTGCGTAAGCTGCGCCGAATTTTGAAGCGACTGGTGCATCGCTTTGGCAATCAGCTTGCGAATATTGGTCAGCTTTTTCACTTCAAAGTCATCGCCATAAACCGGGTTGTAGGTAATCAGATCGGCAGCACTTGCACGGCCACCCAAGCCGGTTGTTTCTTTTGCCGGGGACAAACTTTCGGCTTTCGCTTTTTCCTGAGCCAGCGGGGTCAGTTTTGGAAGGGCTTCAGCAGCAGCTTCAATATCCTGCGCAATGATGCGGCCTTGCGGACCGGTTCCCTGAACCTGTTCATACGGAACGCCCATCTTTTCGGCCATCGCTTTGGCACGCGGTGAAATTTTCACTTTGCCTTCCTGTTTTTCAAGCAGGACAACTTCTTTCATTTCCTCTGCAGGTGCAGTTTCAAGCGGAGCAGCCGGAGTTTCAGAAACAGCCGGGGCAGCTTCGCCTCCAGGGCGGAATTCATCGACCGACTCCCCTTTTTTTCCCAGCACGGCAACATTTGTCAGCACTGGAACCTCATCACCTTCATCATAAAAAACGGCCAGCAACTCACCGTCTTCTTTGGCTTCTTCTTCAAATGAAGCCTTATCCGTTTCATAAGAGAACAGGATATCGCCAGTCTTAACCTGATCTCCCACTTTTTTGTACCATTCGCCTATAATACAAGTCTCAACAGATTGCCCCTGACGAGGCATAATTACCGGAATAGCCATATACGTTTATTTTCACTTGTTAATACAACAATACACAAAACAACAATCACAAAAAGTTTCTCATCTTTAAACAAAAAGAACTTTTAACGATTTTGGGTTGTAAACTTACATTTAATAACTTGTATATACAAGTAAGAATATAAAGTTTGATTATTTTTTCTATTTTTGATCAATATTCCTTATCTGAGAATGGCAGAAGAAAACAAGATACCGCAATACAAAAAGCTCTACGAGATACTCCGCCGGCACATTTTGTCGGGGACATACGAAGAAGGCAGCTTGCTTCCTTCTGAAAATGAACTGAGTGCAGTCCACAATGTTACCAGACCAACCGTGAGGCATGCACTGGACGCACTAGTACAGGATGGCTTCATCATCAAAAAGCAAGGAAAAGGCAGCATTGTCCGGAAACCGCCACAAGACATTGGCATCCTGTCTATTTCAGGGACTTCATCAGCAATCGGGAAGCAATACCTGCAAACACAGATTTTGCAAAAACCGCAGATAATTGCCTGGCCCGAACCATTTCACTTTGAGCTCAGCCAGGCCGAAAAAGATTTTGGCTGCATTTACCTGGAACGCCTGCGTTTTGTAAACGGCCAACCTGTTTTTTACGACATCAACCACATCCCGAACATTAATTTGCCCCGGTTCACAAGCCGCACATTCGAAAATAAATCACTATTCGAAATACTGCGGTCGCAGTACCAGATTGAGATTAAAGGTGGCACACAAAAACTGAAAGCACAAAAGGCCGACGAAAGAATTGGGAAACTTCTCAATATAAAAAAAGGCGACCCGGTTTTGTACATCGAGCGAAAACTTTACACCAACAGGGAGGGCTTTAATATTTATTCAACGATTTATTTTAACTCGGAGAAGCACGCTATTTTCGGCAACTTCTGATTAGGAAAAGACATAAAAAAAGGTGGATATCCGTGCAACCACCCCTAACTGCACATAAATCTCTAGAGAAGAGACTGGATATCCACCGAAATAATGTTTATTACAAATAAAGAAATCTTTTCGAAGAACTTCAACGTTTTGTACAACACGCTTTTCCTTCCACCCGATCGACTTTTCGACCATTATTCACAAGAATCGGCAAAAACCATCAACCTCACCTGCAAAAACTTACAACAAAAAAAGCCACAGGTGTAAATTTTTATTCATTCCGCGTGGATATTTATTCATTTTGATCAATTTTTCTTTAAAAAACAGATAAAAATTTTCATCTTTGCCGCTCGATAACAAACAGTTTTAAAGAACAATCCGTAACAAAAAAACACCCATAGCAAAACATATCGGGGTGAAGGATCAACAAAATTGTTCGCTGGTTATCATTTGAACAGAAATTATAAAGAGTAGGTACATAAATTGAAAAAACAAACAGATGAAAGTTTTAAAGTTTGGTGGAACATCCGTAGGAAGCGTTGAAAACATGAATGCCGTCATGAACCTGATTGCTGACGGAGAACAAAAGCTGGTTGTTCTGTCTGCCATGTCGGGTACAACCAATGCCCTTGTCGAAATTGCCGATTACTTATACAAAAAGAACAAAGATGCAGCCCGCGTTCAAATCAGTAAGCTGGAAAAGACTTACGAAGAAGTGGTAAAATCTTTGCTAAAAAATGCCGACAACAAAAAAGAGGGGGCAAAAATTGTAAAAGCAGCATTCGACACCATTAAATCTTTCACCTCGGGTGAATTCAATGAAAATGGCGAAAAAGCTATTTTGGCACAAGGCGAATTAATCTCAACCGGCCTGTTCACCCAATTAATGCTTGAAAACGGGTACAAAGCCAAACTGTTGCCAGCGCTGGATTTTATGCGGATTGATGCTGATAAAGCTGCCGACCTGCAAGCGATCAAAGAACTGACAGCAGAAGTTTTGGCACAAAAAGGTGATGCCGATTACTATATTACCCAAGGTTTTATTTGCCGCAATACAGAAGGCGAAATTGATAACCTGCAACGTGGAGGCTCAGATTACACAGCGTCATTGATTGGAGCTGCAATTAATTCTGATGAAATCCAGATATGGACTGACATTGACGGGTTCCACAACAACGACCCCCGTTTTGTGAGCAACACAAAAAAAATTGAACAGCTTTCGTTTAACGAAGCTGCCGAGCTGGCTTATTTTGGGGCAAAAATCCTTCATCCGCAAACCGTTTTACCGGCCAAACTGCAAAACATCCCGGTACGGTTGAAAAACACGATGAACCCAACCGACAGCGGCACCCTGATCACGGCTGACTCGAGCGGTGGGGGAATTAAAGCTGTTGCTGCCAAAGACGGGATCACAGCCATCAAGGTGCGCTCGTACCGTATGCTCATGGCTTACGGCTTCCTGAAAAATATCTTCGAGATTTTTGAGTTCTTCAAAACCCCGATCGATATGATTTCAACGTCGGAGGTTGCCGTTTCATTGAGTATTGACAACACAAACAAGCTGGATGATATTCTGCGGGAATTGAAAGAATATGGCGAAGTGGAAGTAGACGAAGCGATGTCAATCATTTGTATCGTAGGCGATATTATCGGTGACGAACACGGTTTTGCCGCAAAAGTTTTCACTGCACTCGAAGGCATTCCAATCCGGATGATTTCGTACGGTGGCAGCCGTCATAATATTTCGGTTTTGGTGCCAACCAGCCATAAAAAACAAACATTGCAGGCTTTAAGCGATAATTTGTTGAATAATTAAGATACACCCGGACACGACAACAGGCTCTCAAACCAGAGGCCCCAAAAAGTCATTCCAAAGACAATCAAATATATAAAGCCGCGAAACACTGAATTCGCGGCTTTTTGTTTATTTCTACTGAAAGAGAAAGTCAAAGTAATCAATCCGGATTTTGAAAAATCCATAACGACAAAAGCCACATAAATGCCTTTTTATTGATTATCAAGAAAAAAGAAAAGAGAAATATGCTGAATATTTTTCAGAATTTATTTTTTTAGAATCAAAATAAGTCTACATTTGTCGCTCACACTATTATTTTTTATTCATTATGAACATTTTTGTAGGAAACCTCAATTACTCAATCACTGAAGATGATTTAAGAGAAATTTTTGAGGAGTATGGTGAACTTAGCTCAGTAAAATTAATCACTGACAAATTCACTGGTAAAAGTAAAGGCTTTGGTTTCGTTGAAATGGCTGATGCTGATGAAGCAAAAAAAGCTATCGAAGAATTAAACGGAGCTGAAGTTGAAGGCAGATCCATGGTCGTTAACGAGTCAATCGAGAAAAAGAGAGACAACAACCGCAGACCAGCTGGTGGCGGTGGCGGCTTCCGTGGCGGTAACCGTGGCGGTGGTAACGGTGGTTATGCCCGCAGAGACAACAACTTCAGATCAAACTACTAATAAAGTTGATCATGAAGGGTACTGTAAAATGGTATGACGAAACCAAAGGTTTTGGATTTATCCTGACCGAAGAGAAGAAAGACATTTTTGTTCACCGTTCCGGTTTAGTTGATGCCGTTGCCGGTCTCGAACCAGATGAGACTGTTGAATTTGAAGTTGGTCAAGGTAAAAAAGGACCAATCGCAACGAACGTAACAAAAGTAGATTAATTCCGAGATTGAGCAGGGACTTGTGAGTCAGCTCTTCAATTAAAGATATTTTTCACTATTTGTTCTTAAAAGCCCGATTATTCGGGCTTTTTTTTTATTCCCGAAAGTTATAGCGGGACAATATCAGTTGGCGCATGCCTTGAGGTTAACCTGACCTGGAATCGTTCTTCCAGCGGTTGAAAAACAGAGGAAGCTTTCTCCGGGGTATTGTTTTCACCTGAAAGGTGGCTCAAAAAGATGGTCTGCAAATTTTCTCCTGCATGTTCTTCAACCAGTCGGTATGCCTGCTCATTCGACATGTGCCCGTAATCCGATGCCACCCGCTGCTTTAAATAATACGGGTAAGGCCCGTTCATCAGCATGGCCTCGTCGTAATTGCTTTCCAAAAACACGGCATGGCATTGTGAGAGGTGCGTTTTTACCTGTTCGCAAGGTTCGCCAATATCGGTCATCACCCCGACACTTTTCCCGGCATAGTTGATGCGAAAAGAACAAGCCTCCACGGCATCATGCTGTTTTGAGAACGGAAAAACCTCGAACACCCCCAACTGAAAAGGCATATTGGGCTCAAACCAGATAACGTCGCCCGGCTTTTGATCCCGGCTCATTGCCAGATATGTTTTTTTGGTGAGATAAACCGGTATTTGCAGCCGCTTGCTAAACACTCTTGCCCCGCGACAATGATCTGCATGCTCATGCGTAATCAGGATCGCCTTAATTTTTGAAGGATCAATTCCCCGCTCAGCTATCCGCAATTGCAATTGCCTTGCCGACAAACCGGCATCAACAAGCAATGCTTCGTGTTCATTACCGATATAATAACAATTCCCGTTGCTGCCCGAAGCCAGGGCACAAAGCTCCAATTTAGTCATGTTCAAATTCAATGCGGGCCAATATTTCTTCCGGCGTAATATTCGTTCCGGACACAATATAGGCTGCCTGTTCATAAAACGGACGGCGTTTCTCGAGCATCGTATCGATAAAACCGACCAGCTCGTCAGGCGATTTTCCTTTAATCAGCGGACGCTCTGTTTTCGACTGCATCAACCGGTCGGCCAACTCTTCCGAATCGACATCCAGAAAAACGCAATAACCGGTACTGTTCATCACGTCGATATTATCAAAAAAACAGGGAGCTCCCCCGCCGGTGGCAATCACCACATCTTCAAATTCCGACACTTCATGCAGGCAAGTATGTTCTTTTTGCCGAAAACTCGCTTCCCCTTCTTCTTCAAAAATTTGCGGAATGGTTTTAAAGTATTTCTTCTCCAAATATTTGTCAAGGTCCAGAAACGAAAACCTCAACCTGGCCGCCAACTCCCTTCCCAGGGTCGTTTTTCCGCAGCCCATATATCCAATCAGGTAAATTCTCATCAGAAAAGCGACATTTGATTTTTATCATCTTTTTCTTCCGGTCGGTTTATTTCGAAGGGGATGTCCTCAGTATCCACAACTTCCTCCTCTTCCGGTTCCGGTTTATCATCTTCATCCTTTACAACAGGTTCAATCTCCTTTATGTTTTCAACTTCATAATTGGTTAACCGCTTGCCCCGCGCTTTGTATGATTTTACGCCAATAAACTCGGCCACCTCAATGATTTCATTTTCGCGCTGCGCATTCTTCCCGCCAAATTCAATCTCGAACCGCGGATAATGCACCCAGGTAACGCTGATGAGTTTATTATCGGGGTGCTCGCCAATAAAACCAATCCGTTTGCCCTGTATCTCTTCAATCTCAAACCGCTTGACGTAATAGAATTCCTGCTCTGCATCGAAATAAACGACAGAAAGCACTTTTCCCGGATCGAATTTTTCGATGGCCAGGATATCGGCATCAAAATGGTTTGAAAGATCGAAATTATACAACTGGTAGTCACCATTTTTATACAGTACAAAGATTTGGTCATCGCCCTGGAACTCGCCAAGGAATTTTCCGCGACCATCGGAGTTCAGGCGGAGCACGTCTGAATCGAACCAGATCTTCCGTCCACCAAGAGTCGAAACCCCTTTCTCTTTCAGCACAATTTTATGCAATTCGTATTTGGTCAGGATGTTTCCCATTGCGCCGCGGCCTTTGATCGCCAGATCACCAAAATCAACCTCGTACATTAACCGTTTGAGGCGGGCTTTGGGTTTCAGCGTCACCCGTAAAACTTCGGCCTCTCCGTTCGGGTTCTCACTGAAATACCAGATTCGCGAGCCGGCAGTTCCACGTGTCAGGTCGTATTCTTTATCGCGGGTCACTCCGGTTACAGCAAAACGTTTCATGTAAAAATGACCTTGTTTTCCATCGCGGTACACCACGTTGTAAATGGTCCGTTTATCGTTTTTCTTGAAAACAGCCAAATGCTGAATATTTTTCCCAATGAAGGCCTTCTCCGAGACTTTGGTGATAAAATACGTTCCGTCCTTTCTGAAAACAATAACATCGTCAATATCGGAACAATCGCAAACATATTCTGCTTTCTTCAGGCTGGTTCCCATGAAACCTTCTTCGCGGTCGATGTAAAGTTTTTCGTTTGCCACAACAACTTTTGAGGCCACGATATTTTCGAAACTGCGAAGCTCGGTTTTTCGCTCCTTACCTTTTCCGTATTTATTTCTAATCCGCTCAAAATATTCAATCGTGAAAGGGATAATATGTTTGATATTATAGTCGATCTGCTTGATCTCTTCTTCGATGGAACGGATATAATCGTTAGCCTTATCCGTATTGAATTTCAGGATGCGGGCCATGCGGATTTCCATCAGTTTGAGAATATCCTCACGGGTAACTTCGCGCAGCAATGCAGGCTTCCAGGGCTCCAGGCGTTTGTCGATATATGCAACGGCCTGATCCATATTCTCGGCATTCTCGAATTCTTTGTCTTTATAAATCCGCTCTTCAATGAATATCTTCTCGAGCGAAGCAAAATGCAGGGCATCCTGCAATTCGCCTTTCCTGATTTCCAGTTCAAGCTTCAACAACGAAACGGTCTGATTGGTATTCCGTTTCAACATGTCGCTAACGCCAAGGAAAAGAGGTTTATCATTCTCAATGATACAGGAGTTTGGAGAAATAGAGACTTCACAATCCGTGAAAGCATAAAGCGCATCGATTGTCTTGTCGGACGAAACCCCCGGCGCCAAGTGAACCAAAATCTCAACCTTATCTGAAGTGTTGTCGTCAATTCGCTTGACTTTGATCTTGTTCTTTTCGTTTGCCTTAATGATCGACTCAATCAGGGTGGTAGTCGTTTTACCGAAAGGCAACTCATTTATGACAAGCGTTTTATTATCCTGCTTTTCGATCTTTGCACGGACTTTCACAACTCCGCCACGCAACCCATCATTGTATTTTGAAACATCAACCGATCCCCCGGTCGGAAAATCCGGATAAAGCTCAAATTCTTCTTTATTCAAATAAGCAATGGAAGCATCAATCAGCTCAAGAAAGTTGTGCGGAAGGATTTTTGATGCCAACCCAACGGCAATCCCTTCAACACCCTGAGCCAACAACAGCGGGAATTTCACCGGCAGCGTGACCGGTTCGCGGTTGCGGCCGTCGTATGACATTTTCCATTGAGTTGTTTTCGGGTTGAAAACCACATCAAGCGCGAACTTTGACAAACGGGCCTCGATGTACCGGGGAGCAGCCGAGCCATCGCCGGTAAGTATGTTCCCCCAGTTTCCCTGCGTATCAATCAACAGGTCTTTTTGCCCAAGCTGAACAAGCGCATCGCCAATTGAAGCATCACCGTGCGGGTGATACTGCATGGTCTGACCAATGATATTGGCCACTTTATTGTAGCGTCCGTCATCCATTTCACGCATGGCATGAAGGATGCGACGCTGAACCGGTTTCAACCCATCATTCACATAAGGGACTGCACGTTCCAGGATAACATACGAGGCATAGTCGAGGAACCAGTTTTGGTACATTCCCGACAGATAGGTGATATTATCTTTTTTTTCGTCAGCTCCTTGTTGGTCTGTTCTGATATCTTCTTCGCTCACAATCGTTCAATTAGGAATTGATAGTTACAATTCATCCTTCTCTATATACAGGTTTTCAATAATGAAATCCTGACGCTCCGGTGTGTTTTTTCCCATGTAAAACTCCAGCATCTGCGACACCGACTCGTGCTTTTTCATCTGCACCGGCTCCAGGCGGATATCCGGCCCGATAAAGTTTTTAAACTCATCCGGCGAAATTTCGCCCAGCCCTTTAAACCGGGTAATCTCGGCGGTCCGTCCCAGTTCACTGATCGCAGAAACCCGTTCTTCGTCAGTATAGCAGTAATATGTTTTTTTCTTGTTCCTTACCCGGAATAGCGGGGTTTGCAAAATATACAAATGTCCTTTTTTTACCACTTCCGGAAAAAATTGCAGGAAAAACGTGATCAACAGCAAACGAATGTGCATCCCATCAACATCAGCATCGGTAGCAATAATCACCTTGTTGTAGCGCAGGTCATCCATGCTTTCTTCAATATTCAACGCTGCCTGTAACAGGTTAAACTCCTCATTTTCGTATACCACTTTTTTGGTCAAACCATAAGTGTTCAACGGTTTTCCTTTCAAACTGAAAACAGCCTGCGTGTTCACATCGCGCGACTTGGTGATGGAACCACTGGCCGAGTCGCCCTCGGTAATAAAGATGGACGATTCTTCTTTGCGATCGTTTTTATCGCTATAATGAATACGGCAATCACGTAATTTCCGGTTATGCAAATTGGCTTTTTTTGCTCTTTCGCGAGCCAGCTTTTTCACACCTGAAATGGCCTTTCTTTCTCGCTCCGACTCCTGTATACGACGAAGCAGGACATCGGCAACCTCCTGATTTTTGTGCAGGTAGTTATCAAGCTCTTTTGTTACAAAGTTAACCACATGGTTACGCACAGTTGGCCCATCAGGCCCAATATCACGTGAACCAAGTTTGGTTTTTGTTTGAGACTCAAATACAGGTTCTTCAACCTTAATGCTGACCGCAGCGATAATAGATGCACGAATATCTGATGGGTCAAAATCCTTTTTATAGAAGTCGCGGATTGTTTTGACGATGGCCTCACGGAAGGCAACCAGGTGTGTTCCTCCCTGCGTGGTGTGCTGTCCGTTTACAAACGAGTAATAATCCTCACCGTATTGGTTCCCGTGAGTAATGGCGACTTCTATGTCGTCGCCTTTGAGGTGAATAATCGGATAGAGAGGATCTGTATCCATATTCTCTTCCAACAAATCTTTCAACCCGTTTTTGGATTGGTAACGCTCTCCGTTGCAATAAATCGTCAGCCCGGCATTCAGGAAGGAATAGTTCTTCATCATGTTCTCCACATAATCATTCCTAAACCGATAGTTCCTGAAAATATTTTCATCAGGAACAAAACTCACTTCGGTCCCGTTTACTTCCTCAGTTGAGACAATCTCTTTTTCTGCAACAACCAATCCCTGCGAAAACAGAATTTCTTTCACCTGACCTTCGCGGAAAGCCCTGATATTAAACGTCGAGGACAGAGCATTAACCGCCTTGATACCAACACCGTTCAGCCCTACTGATTTTTTGAAAACTTCGGAATCATACTTGGCACCGGTATTCATTTTCGAAGCAACATCTTTCAGTTTCCCCAACGGGATACCCCGCCCAAAGTCGCGGACGCTGACAATCTCATTGGACACCTTGACTTCGATCTTCTTACCAAAACCCATCATGAACTCGTCTATCGAGTTATCCATGACCTCCTTCAGCAATACATAAATCCCGTCGTCGCTGGCAGAGCCGTCACCAAGCTTACCAATATACATACCCGGACGTTTCCGGATATGCTCCTGCCAGTCAAGGGTTTTTATGGAACCTTCATCGTAATTTGGAGTCATACTTTTTTGCAATTTGACACAAATATAAAGAAAACAAAACTGCGCTAAAATCCCACCATGCTGTCAATAACTAACAGCCAACAGTTGAAAACTTGTCTGTTTTATTCCTCAAAAACTCCCAGCCCTTCCACCAACAAATCAGCCCCAAACGAACAGAAATTATCCCAGCTGGCAGACAAAGCTTGTTTTCAACAATAAATAGATATAATCCAGGGTTTCGAAGTGAATTTCAGCACCGCGCAATGCTCGCACAAAAATAGGCGAAAACATTGATCTGTCCGAAATATAACCGGAGAAATATGAAAAGAAAAAATGGGTATCCGACAATTCACCAATACTATTTACCGTCATTGAGTTGTCATTTAATAGTCATTCTTTGCTGTTTAGGAACAATTAATGACGACACAGAATGACAATTAATGACTGTATTTAAGTACGGAAAACTGAATTGGGTTAAAAAACAGACAACCAATAAGGAAAACCGCGGTTACCGTCTACCTCCTCCAAAAATTGAAAAGAGACTAAACAAGCCATATAGGATGGCAAATATTCCAATCACCGTAGCCAGGGCAAGCCCACCGCGCAATGGCTCAAAAAGAAGGGCAAGCCCAAAAGAAAGAGCGACAATGCTGTTCAAAAACAATCCCCAGTTGGTAACCCCGACCCGGCGCAGGCTATTGAATGAAAAAGACAACAGCAACCCTCCCAGCAAAGCCCAAATAGCCAAAACAATCACCAAAAACGAAATTGTCCCTCCCGGATGATATAAAAACAGGAGCCCTATCACCAAATCAACAATAGCTTCAAACGCAAGAGACGGTTTTGTCCCCGACGATTTTGAGAACAAAACGACAAAGCCGGACAAAATCCCTTTTACCAACAACAAAACACCGATGAACCTGACAATCGAAACCAGCGTAAATTGTGGCGACAACAAAAGGGCGGTCCCAAACAAAATCATAACTCCCCCTTTAACCATTCCGGCAACCTGCCTCTTATTCAACAAACGTTTCATCTGTCCTTTATTTTCAAATCATTAATTTAAAGCCTGTTCAAGGTTCATTCAACGAGATAAAAAAATCAAAAATCAGGAAAATCAAACAGGTTCTTAAAGCAAATAGAGAAACAATACTGCAAAATAGCACCATTTCCTGAATTCCGGTACTACAAAAGCCATATCGTTCATTTTCCTGAATCCAAAAAAATGTCAGTTGTATTATCAAAGCACACAATGCCTTCTCGCACCGCATACTAAACCAAACACCTCCTGAGTTTTTTGTTAAAGATTTTTAAGATTCAAAATTCAGTGTAGCTGCCAATTTTAACTATCTTTGCGCCGGCATGATTGGAAAATTGAAAATAACAATATTGATTATCCTGTTCGCTGCAGTACAGGGCTGGGCACAGCGGGACCTGAAAAATATAGGTGGTTTTGGCTCGGGTCAAAACATGGGGTACGGGTCAACCCAAGCCATGGGTTACGGGCAAACACAACAGGACTCGGTGCCGGGATACAGTGACGTCCACAAAAAAAACGTCCCCTCAATCATACGCACATGGAAACTGACCAACTACGGCGCCAACATTGAAAAAACAGAATTGGATACCGCTTTGAATTTTTTTCACGTCTACAATCCAATTTTTAAGCGTAGCATCAGCAATACATTCACCGGAAATCTCGGTGGAGCTTACTTGTCGAATGATTTTTTTAGCCGGAAGCCGCAGTCGGATTTTTATTTTTATCAATCATTTGATGCCTATTCGCTTTTACCGCTCGAAATTCAATATTTCAACACAACCACCCCCTACACTCTTTTGGATTACAGTCAAAGCGAAAAACGAAATACCCGCAACGAAACCCGTTTCAACGTATTTCACAGCCAAAACGTAAACAAAGATTTTAACTTTATTTTTCTGTACGACCAGGCAAAATCAACAGGCCATTATCAGCTACAGGAAACCAAGTTCCACAACATCGGGCTTATTACCAGCTACAATTCCGACAAGTACAGTTCACATTTCAACCTGTTGTTTAACCGCCACCAGGCACAGGAGAACGGGGGGCTGCTACCCGGTCAGGACCTGAACAAGTACAAGGAGACCGAAACCTACCTGATCAACCTACTCAACGCATCGTCGAAGATCAACAACAGCACCCTTTCGTTTACCAATGAATACCGGCTCGGCAAAACCGAAGAGAAAGAAAACGAGGACGGTGACATCATTGAAACCTTCAGACCAATCACAGGGATCATCCACCAGGTTGAATACTCGGGCAACAGCCGCAACTATTCCGATTCAGGGACAGACATGGCCTTCTACCTGGGAGCCAATCTTGATTCGCTTGCTACAGCCGACACGGTATCGTACAACCGGCTAACCAATGTTCTTCAATTGAAATTCTACGAATCAGCCAACCGAAAATACACGTTCAGCAAACGGGCATACATCGGGAATGACCTGATCACCATAAAAATGCCCAGTTTACAGGATACCCTGGTCACAAAAACCAAATACCACAATACATTTGTGGGTGGTGCCATTTCAAGAGACGAAGGCCGGTTCTGGAAGTGGAATGCACAGGGCAAATTTTACCTGACAGGCTTTCGATCTGGCCAGACCGAACTTAGCGCTTATATTCACAAGCCGCTAAAAATCGGGAAAGATACAACCACTTTGTCTGTTTCGGGTGAGCTTAACAGCATAGTTCCGGATTATTTCATCGATGAATTTACCTCGAACCACTACAGTTGGAAAAACAGGTTCAACAACATCAACGAAATGATCGTCCGGGCAAAGATCCAGTCACAAAAATACCGGACTACCGTTGGGTTAAACTATGCCCTGATCAGCAACTACATCTTCAATAACGCGGAAGCCCTTCCCCAACAGGGAGGCAGGGAGATGTTGGTCTTGGCGGCTTATGCCAACAAAGATTTCATTTCACGGCACTGGTTAATCCGGACACAGGTATTGTGGCAAAAAGGAAATCAGGAAGAATACCTGCACCTACCTGACTTCACCGGCTATTTAAGTTTCAACTACAAAACAATCATTTTCAAAGTCTTGCACACACACCTTGGGTTCGACATTCGATACAATACCGAATTTTATGCTGATGCATATGATCCTGCAACAGGTCGTTACTATTGGCAAAATCAGCAAAAAATCGGTAACTTCCCGTTCGTTGACCTGCATGCCAACCTGAAGTTAAAGCGTACCCGCATTTTCTTTGAATGGCTGAATGCAGCGGCAGGCCTGCTCGACGGGAATTTCTGGTCGGCGCCGGACTACCCGCTTTATCGCAGAACTTTCAGGCTGGGCGTTGCCTGGTCCTTTTATGACTAGGATTGTGAAATTACTTGTTGTTTTACTTGCCCATTTTCATTAACAACAGAAAAACCGGCAGTTGACAACAACTATTTCATCACACATAAAATGCGCTAATTCATTGAAATGAGAAAATATACACGATACATTTTCCCGCTTTTCGTTCTTTCTTTTTTCATGCTGGCATCCTGTTCCGATTTAGCCAAATCAAAAAAAGACAAGAACAAGGAGAAGACCGAGACAGAATTGACGCGGATCATGAAATCGGGCAAATTACGCGCGGTTGTCGACTACAATTCCACCAACTATTTCATATACAAAGGAAGGCCCATGGGCTTTAAGTACGAGTTGCTCCAGCACCTTGCCAAGGACATGGGCGTAAAACTTGAAATCTCGGTCAGCAACGACCTGAAAGAAACCTTCGACGACCTCAACAAGAAAAAATACGACCTGGTGGCCAAAAACCTGACTGTCACCAAAGGCCGGAACAAGTTGATCGAGTTTACGGTGCCGCTGGAACAAACCCGACAGGTGCTGATACAACGAAAACCTGACAGATGGTGGGAGATGACTACCCAGGCAGTTGAAGATTCACTCATCCGCAACCAGCTTGACCTGGCCGGGAAATGTGTCCATGTTCAGAAGAACACGGCTTACTACAAACGACTGCTCAACCTGTCAGACGAAATTGGCGCCGAAATTGAAATTGTCCAGGACAGTATTTATGGTGTTGAACAACTGGTATCCATGGTTTCAAAAGGAGAAATTGACTTCACGGTTTGTGATGAAAATGTTGCCAAAGTAAACCAAACGTATTTTCCCAACCTGGATGTGGAAACCCCGATCAGCTTTCCGCAAAACATTGCCTGGGCAGTTCGCCAGGATAGCCCGGAATGGCTAAGCTACCTAAATACCTGGATCATCAATTTCAAGCAAACACCAACGTTTCACATCTTATATAAAAAATACTTCGAGAACAGTCGTTCCCGCATCATGGTGAATAGCGAATACTATTCAATAAACGGAGGAAAAATCTCACCCTACGACGATATCATAAAAAACGCAAGCGAGAAAGCAGGATTGGACTGGCGCCTGGTTGCAGCAGTTATTTGCCAGGAATCCAATTTTGACCCCGAAGCCGAATCGTGGGCCGGCGCTTACGGATTAATGCAGGTACTGCCCGAATCGGCCGACATGTTTGGCCTGATCGGCTATGAGGAACCGGCTCAAAATATTGAAGTAGGCGTAAAACTACTTAAATGGTTGGATAATACGTTCAAAACTGAAGTCCCGGATTCAACAGAACGGATCAAATTTGTACTGGCCTCCTACAACGTGGGGCTCGGACATGTAAAAGATGCCCAGCGACTGGCCGAGAAATACGATAAAATCCCGATTGTCTGGACAAACAATGTCGATTATTTCCTGCTCAACAAATCATCCGCAAAATTTTATAAGGACCCAATCGTAAAATGGGGATACTGCCGCGGCGAAGAACCTTTCGACTATGTGAACCGCGTGCTCGGAACTTACCGGCACTATCTGAATATTATCGGAAATTAATCCGGATGGATTCTGGATATTTGGATATTTGGATCCTGTAGTTTGTGATTTGGCGAATGATTGTCACACACTAGCGGGACCGGATGGACATTAATTTTGATTTGCCCGTGAGATCAAAAAACTCGGTCAGGATCATGGCCGTTGCCCCCCAAATCACTTCACCTTCAAATGGGTAGTAAGGAACATTCAACAGGCCGGAACTGGTATTCAACATCTTATATTTCACCTCCAAGTGTTCCTGAAATCGCTGGATCGGGAAAAGGATCAGCTTTTCGGCTTCTTCCTCATTCAACACAAAATCAGGTTTATAATCAACCCAGCCCACGTACGGAAATATCGTAAAACGGCTAACCTGCACATACAATTCCGATAAGCGCCCCAACAACCGAACATCGAGCGGTGATATACCAACCTCCTCCTCGGCTTCACGGAGCGCGGTAGTTTCAGGGCTTTCACCATCTTCAATACGCCCTCCCGGCAAACTTATCTGCCCGGGATGGTTCTTCATCGCCGCAGTCCTTTTGATCAAACAAGTGTACACCTCACCATTATACGGGAACAACAGCAACAAAACACTGCTGTATTGCATCTGGTCAAGCTCAGGTGTGCCGACAAGCAATTTCCGGCCGGGAGGCACCATCTTCTGATGGGACTTGATCCCCGGAAGGTCCGACTTCAACAAACGGGCAATATGTTCGGGCAACATGTTACGCATCTTTTAAAGATAGAAAATTAAGGAGAAAAAGATTGCTGCAAGCATCCTTCATTTAATGAAAGTATCATTTAAAAATAACATTCAACTATTTTTCCTGACAGACAACTAATCACGACCGCCCACCTACTCAAACCGGATCGTCTTCTCGGGTGAAATCCGGCTAACGAAATAGGATGGCGCCACCAGCATAAGCAAGGTGACCAGAAGCGCACCGATATTAAGTAAAACCAGGTGAGAAATAACCAGGTTGACCGGAACAGTGTCCACGTAATAGGAAGCCGGATCGAGGTGGATCAATTTAAAGTAATGCTGAATCAAACCGAATGAAATTCCCAGAATGTTCCCCCACAGCAAGCCTTCTCCAACCAAAAAGGCCGACAGGTACAGAAACACCCGACGGATGTTCACGTTTGCCGCCCCCATCGATTTCAGTATTCCAATCATTTGGGTACGCTCAAGGATAATGACCAGCAAGCCTGAAATCATGTTAAACCCTGCAACCAGCACCATCAGGAGCAGGATAATCCAAACGTTCATATCGAGCACGCCAAGCCAATCAAAGATATACGGGAATTTTTCCTTCACGTTGACTACCCGGAGCAAGGGCGCATTCTCTTCAAGGGTCGACATTACCAGCGTTCGGGTTTGATAGGCCATTTCATCAACCTCATCCAGGTTGTTCAAAAAGATTTCGTACCCGCTGATCTGATCGTTAGCCCAGGAATTCAAACGCTGAACATGGCGCATATCCACCAAGACAAACATCCGGTCGAACTCTTCCAAACCGGTTCGGAAAATGCCACCAACAAAAAACTGCCTGATCCGGGGCAAATTTTCATTTTCATTCAGAAAATACATGCGAAACTTGTCACCCAGCTTCAACTTCAGCAAATCCGATATTTGCTCCGAAATCCACACCTGGTCCGAACGGGTTGAATCAAGCACAATCGGCGCCCCTTCAACTTTATTCTTTTCAAAAAAGCTCCAGTCAAAATCCGGAGCAATGCCTTTCAAAATCACGCCCTGAATTTCATCGGCAGTTTTTATCATCCCGGGTTTGGTCGCAAACTGCTGGATGTGCCGGACCTCAGGGTTGGCTTTCAACTCAGCTAAAAAGGGCTGTTCACTGCTGATGGGAGCCGTTTGGTACGACTGGTTGCTATCGTAATTGACAATTTGCAGGTGGGCCGCAAAGCCGTTCACTTTACTTTCAATTTCGCGCTGAAAACCGGTAACAATGGCAACAGCAAGGATCATGACCACCATGCCCAGGCTAATACCGGCCACCGCCAAACGGACGATCCGGCGAGACATGCGTTGCGTTTGGTCTTTCGATGAAAATAAACGTCGTGCTATAAAAAGTTCTGTATTCACAAGCAATTACGATCACGTTTCAGAAAGAACGTAAATCTACAAACTTTAATTTGTTCTGCGGTTAAGAAATGGCAGGATGAGCAAAGAAATTAATCCCAGCACAATCATCATGGCAGTCATTGACGTGTGTGCCAAAAATGCAAAAACCACACCGTCGGGCTTGCTTATTCCGTAAACAATCAATGCCTGGATGACCATGAAATGCCAGGCGCCGATGCCGCCCTGCACAGGGGCCACCATACCAAAACTTCCAAAGACAAAAGTGGTCAAACCGGCAATTGCCGACAGGTGCGAGGTAAACCCAAAGGCGAAGAACACCACATAAAGCATCAGGTAATACATCAGCCAGATAAACAATGAGTGCAGGATAAACGCCCACTTGTTTTTCATGTTCTTGATGGTATTCAGGCCTTCGCCAAACTTGGAAAGTATTTCGTGGACTTTGGCAAATGCTGCTGATTTCCGGATTTTCTTCCTAAAAAAAATAAACAAGCCGACCACACCAACAACAACAAGAATGGCCACCGGCGAAAAGGCCAGTTGATCCAGTTTATGTTTCACATCGGGGTTATTATCGAGGAACAACAGGATTTTGCCAAATTGAGTACCAATAACAATAAGAGTCAGCAGCAGCAACATGATCACGTCAACAATACGCTCGGTAACAACTGTTCCGACCAGTTTGGTAAACGATATCTTTTCGTAGCGCGAAAGCACCCCGCAACGGGAAATCTCCCCCATCCGCGGCACCACCAGGTTCATCAGGTAACCAACCATCACCGCAAGAAAAGTATTCAACATCCGTGGCTTTTTCCCCAGGGGTTCAATCATCAGCATCCAGCGCAGGGTACGGCTAATGTGGCTCAGCAACCCAAGAAAAAGCGACACCCAAATCCAGAGGTAGTTCACATCGTTTTTCAATATTGATTCGATACGATCAATGTCCTGGTCTTTATAAACCAACCAAAACAAGAGAACGCCCAACGCAAAAAAGGCAAGGATTTTTAGGAGTTTTAAAAACTTCGGCTTCAAAATGAACTTGTTTATTACTGAAAATGCGCTATTTTTAAAATCGTTAACGCACTTACAGCCGTTTTATAAAGTACTTTTTTAAATTTGCACACCTTAACAAAGAGGCTAGATTTGCCGACAAAAATAAAGATTTGTTTTAAATCGCGCCGGTTTTCAACAACATATTCATCAACACTAAAATGGAAGACGGGGACAGTAATGACCACAGTAAGGGCCAAAAAGAATTTGGGTCAACACTTTTTGAAAGACAAAAATATTGCAAAAAAGATTGTTGACAGCCTGCAAGCCAACCAATTACAGGACGTATTGGAAGTTGGGCCAGGCATGGGTGTCCTCACCCAATTTTTACTTCAGAATGAAAAATATAAAACCACAGTTGTTGAAATTGATGACGAGTCGGTTGTTTATTTGAATGAACATTATCCGCAACTGGCAGGCCGGATCATCTCAAAAGACTTTCTGAGACTGGACCTGAAAGAATATTTTCCGGGTAATTTTGCGGTGATCGGCAATTTCCCGTACAACATTTCCTCGCAAATTTTTTTCAAAGTACTGGAATATAAAAATCAGGTTCCCGAAGTCGTCGGGATGATCCAAAAAGAAGTGGCAGAACGGCTAAGTGCAGGCCCGGGCTCAAAAACTTACGGCATATTGAGCGTGATCCTACAGGCTTATTACGATATCGACTATTTGTTTACCGTGCATGAGCATGTTTTCATCCCGCCGCCAAAGGTAAAATCGGCCGTAATCCGCCTAAGCCGGAATAACCGCGAAAAGCTGGATTGCGACGAAGAGTTGTTTGTCAAAATCATCAAAGCAGCATTCAACCAGCGGCGAAAAACGATGCGCAACTCGTTAAAATCGTTTTTGAGGGACGAATCGCTCAAAAATGACGAAATATTCAATAAACGGCCCGAGCAATTGAGTGTGAATGAATTTGAACATTTAACCCGGTTGATTTCCTGTCAGCCAAAATAGTGCGACCATGAAATTCGAATTGAACAGGGAGTTTATCGACAACCTCCAGGAACTGATTGCCAATCAGGATTCGAAAGAGGTGCTGAAAATGCTGGAGGATTTACATCCTGCCGACATTGCAGAGATCATGGAAGAGTTGAACATGGAAGAGGCCAAATACCTCTACCTGCAGCTCGAAGGAGAATTGGCCTCCGATGTTTTAATCGAAATACCGGAAAGCGACAGGCGCCGGTTCCTGAAAATCCTTCCGCCCGAAGTCATCGCCCATCAATTCATCGAGTACATGGAATCGGACGATGCGGCCGACATTATGGGCGACCTGGAAGAAGACATGCAGGAAGCCGTATTGCTGAAAATTGAAGACAAGGAACAGGCTGGCGACATTGCCGACCTGCTGGAATACGACGAAGATACTGCCGGTGGGCTGATGGCCAAAGAGTTGGTGAAGGTCAATGAAAACTGGACCGTGCAAACCTGCCTGAAAGAAATTTCGGCACAGGCCGAAGAGATCGACGAAATTTACTATGTGTACGTGGTTGATGATGACAACGTCCTCAAAGGTACGTTATCGCTTTCCCGGTTGATCCAGAAACCAACCACAACAAAAGTCAGGAGCATTATTACCGAGGACATCCAATCGGTAAAAACAGATACCCAACAGGAAGAAGTAGCCCAGATCATGGAAAAGTACGACCTTGTTGTGTTACCGGTCGTTGACCACATTGGCCGGCTGAAGGGGCGCATCACCATTGACGACGTGGTGGACGTGATCCGTGAAGAAGCCGAAAAGGACTACCAACTGGTCTCGGGTATCACAGGCGATGTGGAGTCGGGCGACAAAATATGGCACCAAACCAGGGTACGCATCCCCTGGCTGCTGATCGGCACTTTGGGCGGGATAATGGGTGCCCGTGTGCTGGGAGCCAATGCCGGAACATTGAACCAAATTCCGGCCATGGCCTTTTTCATCCCGCTCATTGCGGCAACGGCCGGGAACGTGGGGGTACAATCGTCATCTATCGTAGTGCAAACCATCGCAAGCGGTGCGCGCGATTTCGACTCGTTTGGAAGGAAACTGCTCAAAGAACTGGCTGTCGGGTTCATTACTGCCCTGTTCTTCTCAACGGTTATTTTTGCATACAACTTTTTTTTCAGCGATAACTTCGACCTCACCCTGGCCGTGAGTTGCACCCTTTTTATCGTGATTATTTTCGCCTCCCTCTTCGGGACAACGATCCCTCTGCTGCTGAAAAGGCTGAATATTGACCCGGCATTGGCAACCGGTCCCTTTATAACGACCACCAACGACATCCTCGGCCTATTACTTTACATGATGGTGGCCAGGTTCTTTTTCAGCGTGATGTAATGAAAAAACGGACACTTATCGGCAGGCAGGACCAGGCAGACTTCCCTGAATTGAAACTGGAAGCGATTGAGGTAAAAATCGATACCGGAGCATATACATCCAGTTTTCATTGCCACAATATCGAAATCATCAACATTGACGGGATTGAAAAACTGCATTGCTTTTTTTTAGACCCCGAACATGAAAAATATCACAACAAAGAATTTATCTTTGACCACTTTTCAAAAAAAAGGGTGCGCAGCTCAAATGGCTCTATCGAAGAGCGGTTTAGCGTAAAAACAACCATCCGCCTTTTTGAAAAGACATTTCCGATAGAGCTGACCCTGGCCGAACGCGGAACCATGAAGTTCCCGGTTTTGCTCGGACGTAAGTTTTTATCCAAACGTTTTATCGTAGACAGTTCAAAAAAGAACCTGTCTGCCAATTCAATTATCAAGCTTGTCAGCCTGTAAGCGGCAATCCGGCGAGGGGTTCGACATGCACAAAAGCAGGTTATTTAGATCATAATTAACAAAACAGTGAAGATTGTAATTCTTTCAAGAAATGCCAACCTCTATTCAACAAAACGGTTGGTGGAAGCTGGTCAAAAAAAAGGGCACGAAATGCTGGTTGTCGATCACTCGAAATGCGATTTGGTGATCGAAAAAAAGAAACCGGCCATCTTATATAAAGGACATCTTCTGGAAAATGTCGATGCCGTGATCCCGCGCATCGGGGCATCGGTTACGTTTTACGGAACGGCTGTTGTCCGCCAGTTCGAGATGATGAAGGTTTTCACGGCCATCGAATCGCAGGCGCTGGTTCGCTCTCGCGACAAACTGCGCAGCCTGCAAATTCTGAGCCGCGCCGGGCTGGGGCTACCCAAAACGGTTTTCACCAACTATTCACGCAATGTAAAAGATATTGTGAAGAGCGTGGGCGGCGCCCCGGTCATCATCAAACTACTGGAAGGCACCCAGGGGCTTGGCGTGGTGCTGGCCGAAACCGAAAATGCGGCCGAATCAGTCATTGAAGCATTCAATGGGCTAAAAGCACGAGTCATTGTACAAGAATACATTGAAGAGGCCAGAGGCTCAGACATCCGGGCTTTTGTGGTCGATGGCGTGGTGGTTGGCGCCATGAAACGACAGGCCAAAAGCGGAGAGTTCCGCTCGAACCTTCACCGCGGAGGAACAGCAACTGTCATTGAATTAACCGAAGAACAGGAAAATGCGGCACTGAAAGCTGCCCGCGTAATGGGGCTTGGCATCGCCGGGGTCGACATGCTGCAATCGAACCACGGGCCGCTGATCCTGGAGGTAAACTCGTCGCCGGGGCTTGAAGGCATTGAAGCCGCCACGGGCAAAGACATCGCCAACAACATCATCCGCTACGTCGAACGAAACGTGTAACCGATGAAAATCAGAACTCCGTTAACCATTCTTGGTGCCGACATTAAACCGGGGAAAAAGGTCATTGTCAACCTGGATACTGCCCGCCTGCACACGCACAACAAAATTGAGGTGCCTGTGATTATTGAACGCGGCAAGGAAGACGGCCCCGTGCTGTTGCTCAACGGCGGCATCCACGGAAACGAAATCAACGGAGTGGAGATTGTTCGCAACCTGATTGCCAAAAAGCTGAACAAACCGCAACGCGGAACGGTGATCTGCATCCCCGCGCTCAACGTGTTTGGCTTCCTCAACCAGTCGCGTGATTTCCCTGACGGCAAAGACCTGAACCGGGTGTTCCCCGGGACAAAAACAGGTTCGTTGGCCAGCCTTTTTGCCTGGAACCTGATGAACAAGATCCTGCCCCATGTTGACTACTGCATCGACTTTCACACCGGAGGGGCACAGCGGTTCAACAGTTCACAAATCCGCATCAGCAAAGACCGCCCTGAGCTGCTTGAACTTGCCCGCGTATTCAATCCGCGGTTTATTGTGTATGCCCCCGACCGCGAAAAATCGTTCCGGCAGGTTGCCACTCAACTGGGCAAAAAAGTGTTGTTATTTGAAGGAGGCAAGTCGCTCGATATTCACAACCGGATTACCTTGCGCGGCACACAGGGCATCATGCGTGTGATGCACCACTTGGGCATGCGCGACTTTTCTGACGAGCTGGTCACCATGACACAAACCGAGCCGATCCTGATTTCAACCTCAACATGGATTCGCGCCCGGCATGGCGGCATGTTCCGTTTTCAGGTAAAAGATGGCTCCAAAGTGGAGAAAGGCGATATCATCGGCAGTATTTCCGATCCGTACGGACGGTTCGAACACCAGGTAAAAATCCCGACAAGCGGCTACATCATCGGGCTCAACCACGCCCCCATCGTTTATCAGGGAGATGCGCTAATCAATTTGGGGAAGGTTTAGCAGTTAATATCCGACAAAAGAATAAAACGCCATGTCAATATGCGAACCGGAATTCGCATCACCCGTATGGACAATAACGTTCACATTCAGATAAATCGCAGACGGATTTATCAAACTGTATTTATCGCGTTTACCGG